>NZ_JBKFGH010000021.1:0-9894 GCF_051233475.1 Neobacillus terrisolis
ATTCAAAATCAACATTGTTCTTTAACACAGCCTTACATTAAGGCTATTATTGCACTAAACGCTTTTTTAATTACTGATGTTCGAATTTTGTTCACATAAAATAAAATTACTAAGGAAATTGGAATGAAAGTATTTTACAGATTGATCATATAGTTAGTATACTAAGCATATGGTTAGTGCGCTAACTAAGAGGAGAGGTTCGATGAATAATATAGGATACCTGTTAATGAAGGTTTCAAAAGAATTGAAATACGTTTTGACAAGAGAATTGACACATCACGATTTGACCTCCTCTCAATGGGCCGTTTTGAATAGGCTGAATATGGAAGAAGAACGGGACACTTCATATAATGAGAGAACGTCAGTAGAAATTGCATCAAAATTAGATTTAGATAAGCCAACGATATCAGGCATTGTTAATCGCCTTATCGAAAAAGGGATGATCAGAAAAGAGCAGCATCCAAATGACAAAAGGGCTTCGGTTTTATTTTTAACCGAAAAAGCGAAACGATTAATCCCTATCCTAGAAAGAATCAGTAATGGTGTTATTGAAGCTTCCTTGAACCGTTTTGATGAAAACGAGAAAGAAATGTTTTTACTCTTATTAAAGAAAATGGATGAGACGTTAAGCAGGGAGGAGAACGAATGACATCCGTACTCGTAACAGGATCAACAGGGAACATTGGCAGCTATGTGATTGAACAATTAGTGGCAAGAGGGGTACATGTAAAAGCTGGCGTTACGAATATAGAAAAAGGAAAGCAATTTTTTTTAGGAAAGAATGTAGATGTGGTACCGTTCGATTTTTTAAAAAAGCATACATATACCGAAGCCTTAAAAGGGGTTACGAAGCTTTTCTTAGTACGTCCTCCCAAGTTGGCATCGCCCAAGGAGGATATGCTCCCATTTCTTGAAGCGGCGAAAAAAGCTGGTATTGAGCATATTATCTTTGTTTCATTATTAGGTGTAGAGAAAAATCCAGTTGTTCCCCACCGCAAGATCGAAAATTTTATTCAAGAGCTTGGGTTTCATTATACTTTTTTAAGGCCAAGCTTCTTTATGCAAAATATTAATACCACCCATCGTGAGGATGTCGTTCAAAGGGATGAATTATTCATGCCTGTTGGTTCCGCAAAAACAAGCTTCATTGACACGCGGGATATTGCCGAAGTGGCTGCGATTTGCTTTACGGAAGAAGGGCATGACAATAAAGCTTATACGCTTACGGGCAGTGAAGCCATTACGTATTATGAAGCTGCTGAGATTATGACGGATGTGTTAGGTCGAAAAATTACTTATACCAATCCCGGTGTTTTGGAGTTTAGAAGGACCATCATAAACAGAGGCACTCCGAAAGATTTCGCCAATGTAATGACAATGCTTTATATAATGACGAAGTTAGGTACTGCTAAAAGTGTAACAGATACTACTGAAACTCTTTTAAAACGTAAGCCTTTTACTTTTAAACAATATGTTGAAGACCATAAGGAGTTCTTTAAAAAATAATGTACTTCCGTTCTAATCCAAGTCAGTTTAATTGGCGATACTCATACGATAGAGTATCGTCATTTTTATTGAAGCAAATTTTTTCTCCTAAAAGTATTGACAGTGTGGTGACTATATATTAATATTATCTCATATTCAAGATATTCAAATTCGAGATATCGTTCAGGAGGTGGGAAATTGGATGGAAAATGTTCAAATAAACCCTTTTTAGCATTAATGCAGACTACAAAAGCCATTCAGGATCGGATAAGACTGGAAATGGCAAAAAATAATATAAGCATTACGGAGTTTTCTGTACTAGAGGTTTTATATTTAAAAGGCAAACAAACGATTCAACAAATTGGAAATAGTATTCTCATATCAAGTGGTTCAATGACCTATGTAATCGATAAACTAGAACAAAAAGGCTATTTAAATCGAAATGCTTGTCGTGAAGATCGCCGAGTCATCCATATAACATTATCGGATCTAGGTCTTCAATTAATGGAAACAATCATGCCAATTCATCAAGATTTGGTGAATAATATGTTTGCATCATTAAATTATGAGGAAGAACAAAGCTTTGTGAAGTTGTTAAAAAAAGTAATGAAAACTGTCGAGGCTGCGGCTTCTAGCTAAAGTATCTTGAATTAAAGATAAATAACAAACACTTAGGAGGAAATAAAAATGATAAATATTGGTTTATTAATAATTCGATTGGTAATTGGTATTTCTTTTATGGGTCACGGTGCACAAAAATTATTTGGCTGGTTTGGCGGCTATGGTTTAAAAGGTACTGGAGGTTGGTTGGATTCAATTGGTATTAAACCAGGTGTAACTATGGCTTTACTAGCAGGTTTATCTGAATTGGTTGGCGGATTACTGTTTGCTTTAGGACTTCTTACACCAGTTGCAGGTATTTTGATTGCCTTTACGATGGTGATTGCAATTGTTAAAGTACATGGTCCGAACGGATACTGGTCAACACAAAATGGTTACGAATATAATCTTACTTTATTAGCGGTTGCAATTGGTATTGCATTAATTGGACCTGGTCAATATGCACTTGACGCTTTAATTTTCTAATATATCTCGAATTAAATATTCTTGAATTTAAATTAATTACATCTACTAAGCACCGAAATATTTCGGTGCTTTTTTGATAATGAAAAAAGCCCAGTAGAGATTAAGCTAATTTTTGATTAATTACGAAGACAGGTTATTAGACGGACAGAGAGGACCCTATTTTGATAAAATAACCGTTTTCCTAACCTTAAGCGGACATAGGATCCCCTATTTACATAAAAACAACTGAATATTGCCTGTTGACAATCAAATAGCGGATCTGTTGTCCGTTTAGCACCTCAAAACAACACATTTTATGAAAATAACGGAACCTATGTCCGCCAACAATTAGGTAACGGAGCCCGTTATGATTTTTCAATCCAGATGGATAGGCTCAGTTCTGTTCCCGGGTAATTTTATTACGTATACTTGCCTTTTTTAAAATGTCTTGTACGATAATCACGGCTGTTATTACTAAACCGATTCTAACATATTGCAAACAGTTAATTTTTCAGAGAAAAGAAAAAAACCAAACAGTTAAAAGGAACTGTTTGGGTGGACAGAGAGGTATTTTCTTTATTCAACCACCCCAATTGCTGCCTCCTCGATAAATGCCGCCGCCACCACCGGGATAAATGCCATCCACAGCACCCCACCCAGATGCACCAACAATTATTAACAGAATGAACAGAACTACAATTAACGCAAAGTCAGATCCAAATCCAAATCCAAATCCAGTACTCATAAGAGCACCTCCTCTGATGGAAAGAATAATTCATAATATGCAAAATGCCTAATATGTTGAAACAATTGTTGTGAAATTTTGAATATCTATTACACATGATTGTATTTTGAATGTAACTTGAATTTGGGATATTTTCGGGTATTATTAGTAGGCTGTTTAATAAAAATGGTTGTTGAATTGACCAAGATGGTTAAAAATGGTAATAACTTCAATCTGATTGTGATAAAATTATTTTAAATTTTTCAAAAGTAGGTGAGTTTTAGTTGAGTTTAGTTGAGTCGAGTGGAAAGTTAGAATTAGAAAGAATTGTTTTTATAGGAAGGACCTTTGAAGAGTATTTGGATATGTTTGCTCTTACAATCGATACCTTGAAGGGAAAGAAAATTTTAGATTGTCCAGCTGGGGCTTGTTCCTTTACTGCTGTTGGCAGCAAATTAGGATTAGATGTAATGGCTTGTGATATTGCGTATGCGTTTTCTAGTGAAGAATTAAAAAACAAAGGACTTCAAGATATTGAACACGCTATGGATAAAATGAAAAAGGCCAAGAGAAATTATCTATGGGATTATTTCAAAAATGTTGAAAATCTTAGGGAACATCGTTTATGCGCATTGGAAATGTGTACAGAAGATATGCTTCAATCATCCGAAAAATACGTTCCTGTTACCTTACCTTCATTACCATTTAAAGATTCGGAATTTGATATGGTACTATCTGCACATTTTCTTTTTATGTATGCTGACCGATTAGATTATCTATTTCATATCCATACCCTAAATGAGTTATTGAGAGTAGCGAAAGAGGAAATTCGTATTTTTCCTTTAGTGGATCTGGAAGGAAAACGGTATGAGTTTCTGGATAAATTAATTGTTCATCTTGTTAATTGTGGTTGCACAGTCGAGGAAGTTAAAGTAGCCTATGAATTTCAGGTGAATGCAAACACGATGTTAAAAATAACAAAAAATCGTTAGTGTAAATTCAATAAAGGGATGGTGTTCATATATGAAAAAGAATTATACTGTTTTATTTTTATTGTTGAATGTTTCTTCTTTTGCAGGAGGGATGGCATTAAAAGATGTTTTCGATTACTCGATGATTATTGGTGTCGGGTTAGCCATGGTATTTCTTTTTGCTGCTGCATTTTCGCTAGCGAAAAAAAACAGGGAGAATAACTCTCATTACAAATGATTGATTAAAGGAGGTGTGGTGAATGATTTTAGTAAGTTCATGTATAGCGGGTTTAGAGGTAAGATATAATGGCAGTCATTGTTTAGTTGAAAAAATCCAAAAATTAGTAAACGAAAACAAAGCAATAACGATCTGTCCCGAAATGCTTGGTGGGCTTTCAACACCGAGAGAACCCGCAGAGATAATCGGCGGAGATGGAAATGATGTACTGGATGGGAAAGCAAAAGTAATGAATAGAGTAGGGGCAGATGTGACTGAACAATTCATAAAAGGTGCTTATGCTGTTTTAGAAAAAGCAAAAGAAGTAAGTGCAACAATCGTCGTCCTTAAGGAAAATAGTCCTTCTTGCGGGAGTTCTATGATTTACAACGGTGAATTTATTGGGAAGAAAATTGCCGGTATTGGCGTTACCGCTGCTTTATTAAAAAGAAATGGAATACGGGTAATATCAGAAGAACAATTTTTTGAAAATTTACCTTAGTGGTTAACAAACATTTACAATAGTGTAATAAATTAATCAAAGGACCTTCACGGGTCTTTTTTTGTTTATATGGGGGTCCCTTCACAGGTAGTTTTCCTTGAATAATTGGAGCTTTTTGCCCTGGTAAGTGAAAAGCAATTTTGTAAAAAATCGCTAATTTACTTGAAAATAAAATTTGGGTGATTTAAGATAAAGGTGTAATTAATGTATATGGTGTATATGTATGATATATACACCTGATGAAAAAGAGGTTTTTCAATGAAAATCATAATTAAAAATATCTCTGACCAACCTTTATATCAACAAATAAAAGATCAAATTAAAAATGCTATTCTTCGTCAGGAATTAAAGGAAGGGGAAAAGCTTCCTTCAATTCGTTCATTAGCAAATGATCTACACGTAAGTGTTCTCACAACCAAAAGAGTCTATGAGGAGTTAGAAAAAGAAGGATTTATCGTAACTCAGGTGGGAAAGGGAACATTCGTAGCTCCAGAAAACCTCGATATGCTATCGGAATCAAAAAGGCATATGCTCGAAAAAAAACTCTCAGAGGTTTGGCAAATGGCTAGAACACTAGGGATAGATAAGCAAGAACTTTATTTAATGATGGACATCATTTTCGAAGAGGAGGATGAATGATGAATTCTGTTTTAGAGGTGACCCATTTAAAAAAAGAGTTAGAAAAATTTCATTTAGATAAAGTCGATTTTTCGCTTAAAGAAGGTTGTATAACAGGATTTATTGGGGTTAATGGTTCTGGAAAAACCACAACAATCAAAACAATCCTTGGTCTCTATCCAAAAGATGACGGCAGCATTAAGTTCTTTGGCAAAGAGATGGAGCAGCATGAATGCTTAGTTAAGAATCGAATTGGTGTTGTTTTAGATGAAGGATATTTTTACGAAGAAATGACATTGAAAGAAATGAAGAGTATAATTGCCCCTGCCTATTCTAATTGGGATGAATCTAAATTTTTAGAGTACATCAACCGGTTTCAACTGAAATTAAACCAGAAAATCGCAACCTTATCAAAAGGAATGAGAATGAAATTTGCAATTACTTTAGCGCTCTCGCATCATGCTGATCTATTGATTATGGATGAACCAACAAGTGGACTTGATCCTTTAATTCGAGATGAGTTAATGGAAATACTTTTAGATTTTATGGAAGAGGAAGGGAAAAGTGTATTCTTTTCTACTCATATTACTTCTGATTTAGATAAAGTTGCGGATATTCTTATTTTAATTGATAAGGGGAAAATCCTTTTAAATGAAAGTAAAGATGAACTATTAGATCGACATGCTTTGGTGAAGGGGGATAATCGTTTTATTAATGAACAGACAAGAAATTTGTTTTTAAGATTACGTCAAACAGCAGTTGGTTTTGAAGGTATTACAGATAAAAAGGATGAGGTATGCGAACAAATGAAAGATTGTTTAATAGAACGCCCCACAATTGAAAATGTAATGCTCGCGTATGTAAGGGAGGAATAATCATGTTATTTCATCTTGTCAAAAAAGACTTTATTATAGCAAAAAAATATGTATGGATTATGCTTGTTTTTGCTGTAGTCGGCCCAATCATTATTTATTCAAAATTAGACGGGATAGGAAACAGTTTTGTAAGCTTTCTAATTACTGTTTTATTTGTGGAATATATTTTATTTAACATGATTTCGTTTCAAGAGGATAAATATAAGGGATCCGCACTTCTTTGTACAACCCCACATACTCGAAATGGTGTTATTAAAGCGAAGTATTTATTTATTCTTGTAATCTTTATTGGCAGTTTTTTATTATATAATCTTGCAGTAGCAATTGATTCATCTGGTTTGGAAAGATTAAATACTATTAGCATTGGAACAGTTCTTTTAATCATTTCAGTGTTTTACGGAATATTAATTCCTATTCAAATAAAATTGGGTTATGAAAAAACGAAATATATCTCGTTTATTATCATATTTTTAACACCATTTATCCTTCCTGCGGTCGTTGAATGGTATCAATCTATCCAGTTTAATTTCAATATTAACACACCTCTACCAGAACAGATTAAAGTCTGGGTACCTTTGGTGCTATCGTTTTTTATAGGTTTCGTTTCAATGATGCTATCAATCAGAATCTATTCAAAGAAAAACTTATAACTAAATTATTTTTGAATAGATAATTCATAGATTAGAAGACGAGTCCTATATGATAATGATGTTAAGGCGGTACTCCAAAAGGGGCATCGCTTTTTTATATTCGAACGAAAAAAATGTGTCCCCTAAACTTTTTTACTAGGGTTGGTCCCTGTAACTTTTTTTTATTTGCGGCCATTGCAAAAAGACTTATTCTCAGATCTGGAATTTGTTAAAAATATTGATAAGCAGTATTGGCTCCTCCTTCGCCAAATACCATGATAGCCACGCATGCTATCCCCACTAATCATTAGTTTAAAGCTCTATTGTTAAAAAAATACAAGCATGGTGTTATAAACGTGTTAAGAATTAATTAAATAATCATTAAGATGACTTCGGGTCTCGCTTAAGTTCATGGAAAATTCATATTATTCCTTCAAGAGTCGAGTTAACGTTCAACTAAAAAAGGTAAAATTGGAAATAAGTTCAAATACAAAAAACCTCTGAACTTTACAATTATATTATGGGAGAATAAATGAAATTATGGTTAAGTATATTTTTCTATATGTTTTGTCAGTATTTATCTTATATATAGTTATTGAAACAGCAGTAAGAAGGGGAATTAACAGTTCAATAATTGGCCAACTACTAGAAAAGGATAATGTTAAGAAAGCAAAAAAATCTTTTTTAGATAAAGATTTGGACAACGATTAATAATACTTCTGAAAGGATGAGTTAAATGAATCCAATCCTACTAGATTTTCCGGAAGAATTTGAAACTGATAGATTATTTATTAGGTTGCCAAAACCAGGAGATGGGCATGCTTTGTATAATTCAATTATGGCATCCATGATTGAATTAAAACCATGGATGCCGTTTGTCCAAAAAGAAGTGTCCGAAAATGATGTGGAAACAAATGTTAGAGAAGCCTATGTTAAATTTTTAAAAAGAGAGGATTTACGTTTACATATTTTTTTGAAAGAAACAGGGGAATTCATTGCCGCTTCTGGTCTACATAGAATTAATTGGGATATTCCCAAATTTGAAATAGGGTATTGGATCGACACCCGTTACAGCGGAAAAGGATTCATGACCGAAGCTGTTCAAGGGATAGTGAATTTCGCATTAAATGAGTTAAATGCAAAGAGAGTAGAAATACGTTGTGATTCTACTAATTTAAAAAGCAGGGCAATTCCTGAACGATTAGGATTTGTACTAGAAGGGACATTAGTAAATTCAGAATTATCATTTGATACAAAAGAGTTAAGAGATACATGTATTTACGCAAAAGTGATTTAACCTTTTCATGTTTCAAAATAAAGGAGAAAAGGGTGTATTTCGAATGAGATTTAACCATTTGAAACTCGTTTTACTAATTGCGTTGTTATCTGTGATTGCAGGGTGCACAAACAGCGAAGAGCCTCCGAATGCGATTGTAAAAGTTAACGATGAAAAGATAGAAGCAGAGAAAGGTACCTATCAGTGGGAAACAGGTAGTTTTTTAGGGAAGAAGATAATAAATGCAGATGCAGCCTCGCCATTTGAAATAGCAAAAGGAATGAAATCAATTATTGTACCGAAAGGATCAATTGCAAACATTGAATTCGGCGATGATTCCGAGCCTGAAATAAAGGCCTATTTATGGGAAAAAGAGAGACAAGACCAGGAACTAACGATAAAACAAACTAGCCTGACACTGCCTTCCCAACAGGGGAAATATGTAATTGAAATACTTGCCAAATGGTCAAATGGGGATGCATCCTATACTTTCTTGGTTGAGATTAAATAATGTTCTTTAAAAAGCAAAGCAGAATAAAAAGCTAGAGAGTTATATTATTAGAATTTAGAATAACTTAAATTAGGAGGTCTCCAAATGAATGATTTTTCAAATGATCCATATGACAATGAAAAGGTTCATCAAACGATTTGCGACCCTCATTCAAATTTCGTAGAAGAGAGGACTCCTTTTAATGATGTTGTTAAGCATAACGACATTATTCAAGGGTTCAAGCCCCAAAGAATGGCGAACAAATTCCGAGATGGTTTAAAAATCCCCTAAGAATATTTGCAATTATCAGCATCCTTATTTTCTTGTCGACATTACTTTTTCAGATTGTTTCAATATTTACTTCTGAGTAGTATAACTTTTTTAATTTTAGAAGGAAGGGTAATCATATGGAAAATCCTATACAAATTGATAATATGCTACAAGAAGATTGGGAGCAGGTTCGAAACATCTATCAAGAAGGAATCGCAACAGGGAATGCAACCTTTCAAAAAGAGGCTCCTTCTTGGGAAGACTGGAATAATAGCCATTTATCTGAGTGTCGGCTTGTCGCTCGCTCAGAGGGTAAAGTGCTTGGATGGGCAGCGTTAAGTCCGGTCTCAAGTCGTTGTGTTTATGCAGGTGTGGCTGAAGTAAGTATATATGTTAGTCAAAGTTGGAATGGCAAAGGTATTGGGAGTAAGCTCCTAGAATCATTAATTCAAATTAGTGAAAAGAGCGGATATTGGACGTTACAATCGGGGATCTTTCCTGAAAATGTCTCTAGTCTAAAATTACATCTTAAGTATGGGTTTCGTGAAGTCGGAAGACGGGAGCGTATCGGCAAAATGGATGGTGTATGGCGAGATACGATTTTGTTAGAAAGAAGAAGTAAGGTAGTTGGAATGAAATAAAAGTATTTTTTAAAAAATAAGGGCTAGGTTTGTACTGCACCCCAAAAGTTAGAGTAAAATCTGACTTTTGGGGTGTTTATTTTGAGTAAATATAGTGAAGAATTTAAACTTATGGTGGTAAGGGAGTTTCA
>NZ_JBKFGH010000022.1:0-175726 GCF_051233475.1 Neobacillus terrisolis
ATGTAGCTCTGATTTGGTTATTTGTTTTTCCATTAAACAGCCTAACCAAGTTAACCTACGAATTTACGATAAGGAGCCAGTTTTGTTCATGATAACTTATTTTGATAAAATAACCCCTTTTCTAGACTTAAGCGGACACAGAATCCCTTATTTATATAAAAACCACTGAATAATGCCCATTTTTTATCAAATAACGGATCTGTCGTCCGCTTAGCTTATCAAAACAACACTTTTCGAAAAAATAGCGGAACGTATGTCCGCTACCTAATAATTGCAATCAAAATGCAGGAGTACATCATTCATTGTCCTCCTGCAAATTAATGATTATCATGCGCTATTAATCGTTAATTTCAAAGCTTATTGTAGCTGTTCCATTAATTCATTCTTTTCTAGAAAAGATAAAGTATCTATCTTCCACGGGTCAGTATGAGAAACTCGAATAAGCTCTATATTTCCCCGAAACTTTTTTGCACCTACCCCTTTAATAAACCAATCAACTTGAACTGGAATCGAAAGGTTTAATTCTTGACTTACGTCTTCAATCGGCAGCACTGTCATATGACTTATTCGAACTGCCTCAATGACGCGAAAAAGATCAGTCCAATTTGCTGGTTGCATTGATACAACAGAAACTATCGTTCGATCCTTCTCCTTCAATCCTGCAATATAGGCATTAACCACTTCATATGGATCGGGTCCTGCCAAATGACTTTCAAGCCTTCCTGCAGCTTTAAGGATCATTAATTTATGGGAAAGATCCATATGATTGGTTCGATGCGTAGTACTTCCATAAAAATGGATACAAAAATGACCGGGAAAATTATTTTTTAATGCTCCGGCCCCATGCGGCATTCCATGCATCGAGCCTGGAATTTTCACTTTACCATTTTGAACTATGATCGAACGCCGCCTCCAGCTCCATTTACCATTATAAATTTTTTTCATAATTTTTGTGTCATGACTTGTAAGGGGCTGAACATCAGCGTGCCTGCTTCCTGCTCGTCTTTGAACACGAAATTTCATTCTGGTTTCCGTATCAATTACAGTAAATTTGCTATATTTAGGGAGGATTATATTTACCTTTTCCCAAGATGGCATATCCATCGGTTTTGCTGCTTTCCCAGTCTTAGAAAAAAGGCTAAAATCTGTAGAAAGCAAAAAAAGGGTAACCCAAATCGCAATCCATTTTGTAGTCATGTTTCTCCACTCGGTTTCAGTAATTTTCTTATCAATCGATATTTAAGTTTTTCCTTTCAGAGTGGAAATCATTCAGAAAAGACAGAAAGAAAAAACCTCTTCGAAAAGAGGTTTTTCACATGGTTTATGAAATATAGATTTAAATGCTGTGTATAATTATTACCACATAAGACACGTCCAGCTCCAGCGCCCAGCGCCTAGTGGACTTCGCCCACCTCCCTACGATAAGTCAACATCGAATCGCTTCCGCTCTTCGTGTTTCCTTTATCTCAGTCGATGAGCTCCAGTCCATACGTCGCTACCCGGGCGCTTCCGCTTTTGTTCTTACATTTTAGTTTTTAATACTTCTATTGCTTTTAAGATTTGCGTATCATTTTTTTCAATATGATCTCTTAAGCGCTCCATTAGCATCATCGTTGTTTTCCCGGAAAGAATTCCATTCGCTTCGATTTTTTCTGCGTTTTGGAAAGCAATGATTGCCTTTTCCGTGTTTTGATCGAAGAAACCATCTTCTCGGCCTGGATCATAACCAAGTGCTTTTAACATCTGTTGGGCCGATTTAACTTCGTTTGATGAAGATGAAACTTTATATTCTTTATCAGGATTGATCATCTGTAATGAAGCGTAGTCTGGTAATGCGACCTCATAGTCTGGTTTAACACCTTTTTTGTGAATCCAGTTTCCTTTTGGCGTCAACCATTTTTCTGTCGTAAATTTAATATTGGAACCATCCGGGAAGTCCTGCGCTCTTTGAACCGTTCCTTTTCCGAATGACTTTTCACCGACAAGCGGTACTCCTGCAGATTCACTTGCAGCTGCTGCAAAAATCTCTGAGGCACTCGCACTGCCTTTATCTATCACGACAACAAGAGGAATGGATGAATTTCCTTTATTATTTGATTTGTATTCTTTAATTGTCCCATCACGGTCTTCTACTTTGAAAATAACCTTTCCATTCGGGACAAAAAGACTTGAAATATTAATCGCCTGATCCAATAAACCACCTGGATTTTGTCTTAAATCAAGGATCAGACCTTTCATTCCTTGGCCTTCCAAATCATTTAACACATCCACAAGTTCTTGTGTAGTGTTTTGCGAGAAAGAAGTAATTTGAATTTGTGCAATGCCTTCCTCAAGCATTTTTCCGTGCACTGTTTCAATTGGAATCGTATCGCGGACAATGGACACGGTCATTGGTTCTTCCATTCCTGCACGCATAATGGCTAACTCAACCGTTGTTCCTTTCTTACCGCGAATAAGTGTAACTGCTTCGGTTGAACTCATTCCTTGTAAGCTTTTTCCGTCAACAGTAATGACTTTATCATTTGGCTTTAATCCTGCCCTTTCAGCAGGTGAACCCTTTAATGGTGTCACAATGACAATATGGCCTTCTTGCTCTTGAATTTCCGCCCCGATTCCTTCAAACGAGGAGGAAATACTTTGGTGGAAGCTATTTGCTTCTTCTTCGTTCATATAGTCAGAGTACGGATCATCTAAGGAAGCAATCATTCCATCAATGGCTCCGTTAATTAACTTTGTATCTTTAATATCTTGAAAATAATCTTGTTTGATCGTATCAAAGACAGAATAAAGTTTATCAAATTCCTGTCTTTCAGTTCCAACGGTAACAACTTTTTCCTCACCAAAAGCCAAAGCAAAAGTTGTGATTCCTGCTGTTAAAAACACAAGGAGTAATAACAACATCGCAAAATGGAATTTTTTCATTCGAATAAAACCAGCAGTATCATTTTTTTGTTGTTCTTGAAGTTCTGGTTGTGCTGGTTGTTCTGGATGTTCTTGTTCTAAATTTTCTTGTTCCAAACCTTTCACCACTTTCATTATCCCGTTGAAGAACTGGATAGAGATTTTCCTGATGTTTAGAATAACATTTTTTTCAACATTTTAACAAAGAAATTCTATTAATTCCCACACCTTGATATTGTAATTGTCGTTTTTTTTTCACCATTATAATGAAAATTTGTTAGATTTTTTTTACAACTTCAAAATACTCTTCCAAAGTCATGTTTTTTTTAAATATTAGCTTGGCCGCTTTTTCTCCAACATAACGGAAATGCCAAGGCTCATATTGGTAACCTGTAATAGCTTCCTTCCCTTTTGGATACCTGAGAATAAACCCAAAGCGATGGGCATTGGCAGCTAACCATTTCCCCTCTTCCGTAGACTCAAATTGTTCGGAAAGATTAAGGTTTGCACTTTCACTTGAGATGTCCATTGCAAGACCCGTTTGGTGTTCGCTATTCCCAGGAACTGCCACTGCTTGGACTGCCAAATCCCTGCCAACACGACTTACTTCTGCATCAAATAATGCAACTTGACGTTCAAAGGAACGATACCCGGAAACTGCCTGCAAGGTTAAGCCTGAACTCTGTGCATCAAGAAACATTTTCTCAAGTGCCTGTGCAGCTTCCTTGCGCATATAGCTCTTTTCAATATCTTGATTTCCAAAGGAAAACATTACATTTGGTCTTACCAAATCGTTAGGAAGGTACCCGTCTGGTAAGGCATATTGCTTGTTAACTAATGCTAAGACATTCAATGGATTTTTAATGATATTTTTTCCGTTGACTTGTTCGATTTGATTAAAATATCCTGCTTCAAGTGACATTTCGTTATTTAATGTCGGATCCTTTTCATTTGACGATGGATTGTCAGTGTTTTTAGGTTGAGATTTCTTTTCCGTTTCCTTTATCTGTTCGGACCCGTTTTGATCGTTGTCATTAATAAAAGGTACCTTTTTAACGTACGAATTAAACTGACTGCACCCGGATAAAAGGATTAAGCTTAATCCAAGCTGTAAATACAATCTTTTCATTATGTCCACCTATCCTTATTTGTTACAATACATCATATTTTACCACGAAACGAGTTAATGTAACGAAAAAACCACAAAATACTACAAAACACAAAGGGTTTTCCTTAGAAAAAAGGCACCTGAAAAATTCAGGTGCCTTGAATATACTACTATTTTTCATTTATCGCTGCTTCAAGCGCCACTTCGATCATTTCGTTAAAAGTTGTTTGTCTTTCTTCTGCAGAGGTTTCTTCCCCTGTAAGAATATGGTCACTTACAGTTAATACAGATAAAGCCTTGCGGCCAAATTTTGCGGCTAAAGTATAAAGGGCTGCGGATTCCATTTCGATCGCTAAAATTTGGTACTTGGCCCATTTTTCATGCTCGGCATTATCATTGTAGAAAAGGTCTGCTGTAAACACGTTTCCAACCTTCAAATTCAGTCCCTTTTCAACACCTGCATCATAGGCTTTTTTTAGCAGGTCAAAGTCTGCTGTTGGAGCATAATCGACTCCTCCAAAAGTAATTCGGTTCATTTGTGAATCCGTTGACGCACTCATCGCAAGGATAACATCGCGAACCTTAACATCCTTTTGGATCGCTCCACATGTACCAACGCGAATTAACTTTTGAACATTATAGCTCTGCATTAATTCTGTTATATATATGGAGATTGAAGGGACTCCCATCCCAGTCCCCTGGACCGATACTGGTTTCCCCTTATATGTACCTGTATATCCAAACATATTACGGACTTCATTATAACATTTGGCATTTTCTAAAAAAGTTTCAGCAATATATTTTGCTCGAAGTGGGTCACCTGGTAATAAAACCGTTTCGGCAATTTCGTTTTCTTTTGCAGCAATATGGATACTCAAAATTTTTTCCTCCATTCTTCAAAAGACTAATGTTTTCGTTAACATTCAAACTATACCATATTAAGTCTGTGCTGAAAAACTCTCAGAATGATTCATGATTAAAATGAAATTGGAGAAGCTAAGACTAGCTTTCCATAAGTGGCATTTATCATGCAGAATGTTGGATATAAATGGATAGAGATATTTAAATAATAGGTTATAGGAGGAATAAAAAGTGGGCAAAAAACATCGTAATCGAATTAATTCTCCAAAGAAAAATAATCATATTCCACCGGAAGCAATCATTGCTGAACAAGAAGCACACGCAAAAGAGTACAGTGCCGGAAACAGAAAAAATAAACAATAGGCACCTGATTAATTGCCTTAGTAACATAGCAAAAAAGAAGAAGAGGAAAGCCCTTTTGCTTTCCTCTTCTTATCTTAAACGTATCCGATTAATTTTCATCCAGCCGCCTGGCTGTAATTGATAAAAGGCTTGCGCGCCCTTCCCTTCATCAATTGAAATAATATCGCCTGTTCCAACGTATCTTCCGCTGTAATCATTTGGGATTAGGTCATTCACATTAAATGTTTTAAATATACTGTCTAGGCATTCCTTATGATTATTCTCTTCAACTAAAATTCGATAAACTTCTTCGTAACCTTTTTTCTGTCTGAATACTGGAGTTTGATAAAGGGTTACATCAAATTTTTTCTTACGCTTCCCTACTAATTCCATTATCATGTTCGACTCCCCCTAATTGTAGTTTTTTCCAATAACCGACATTCACTTAAATTATTTCAAAATTCTAATAAATTTATTTTACTACTAATTAAACATCAGGTTTGTCGAATCCTTCATCAGATTTCCTGTTTTTTTGTCGCTTACATAGAACTTTTGTTTTTTTACAAAAAAAAGGAGTGGAAAAACTCCACTCCTGACACATTTTTATGAATATCTTTGTATTGTTTCCGCTAATTTTTCGCGGAGTAAAGGTAAATCAGCTGTCGTTACGGTAAAATGAATGTGACTTTCATCCATTTCCAGCGCTTCTGCTAAAAATCCTCCTAGCCCACGCGCCTTGCGATCCACTTGAAGATAAACATCCGTTTCTGAGCTCGAACGTGGAAAGAACACGACCTCCAGCTCATCTAACTTCCCTCTAAATGGCGATGTAATCGGAACAAATTCAAATTCTTGAACAAACGGAAGTCTTTTCCGCAGGCGATACGGAGCTTCCTCACACTCGGCCTCACGAAGACGGAACCCTAAATCATTCACAGCATTAATGACCCCTTCCATTAATGGAGTAGGGATGACTTTTATATAGTCTTTATCTGTTGGGTCTACAGCATTCTTAATGTCTAACCCAGTCGCTACCCAAATTTTCGTTCTTCCCAGTGAAATGGGTGTATCAATTGGAATAGTAAAAGAGAATGGAATTTGTTTTGTCTCTTGAGGTTTAATTACTAATGGCTCATTTAACCGAACCTGATCAATCGTCGCATTGACGGAGTATTTCTTTTCATCCGATTCCTTTAAATAACTAGTATTTAAAGTCAAGTAAATCTCATCAATTTGTTGCTCAATATTCCCGCCACGGATTTCAACAATCCCTTTAATCTCTTCGCCTGGCACCAATGTGTCACTTGCCAATTTTGTATCCACAGTTGCTGAGCCAATTCCAATACTTGCAAAAACCTTATTAAAAAAAGACATTCTACCTCATCCTTCCTCACTGGAAATTATTTTTTGAATATCTAGTTTCAGTTCATCACATACTTCATATGGAGGGTCGATTTGCAGCAGTTTCCGAAGGACCCGTTTTCCTTGCCCTGATATCGATAATTCTTCTTCCCAACTTCTTTCTTTCCCATCTTCAGATGGAGAAAAATTGGAGTATAGTAAAAATAATAAAAAATGCCCAAGACCATAAAAATCACTTTTTACGTCAATTTGTTTTCGGGGATGGCTGATTTTTGTGTATTTTATCGATTCTTTCTCCGAGACTCGTCTTGCTAAGCCTAAATCGATTACTTTTATTGTCTTGCCGTCCCACATAATATTTGGAATTCGTATATCACGATGAACAATATTGGCTTGTTGCAAGCTGTCGATAATCTCAAGCAGCTCGTACCCCAATGTAAAGGCTTCACGCTCTCCGAATTGTTTGTCATCGTTAAAGATAAGCTGTTCAAAGGTTTTTCCATCAATATATTCCATCGTAAAAAAGGGGATTTTACCAACATACCCACTTTCCAAGTATGCCGGGAAGCTGGGATGATGAATTTCCTTTAACATGTTGATTTCCTTCTGAAACCCGATTCGGCCGCTATTTGTAATTCGTTTATGCCATCTTAGTGCCTTTAGAACAACCTGACTTTGGGTATTGGAGTCGAGGACTAAATAGCTGTGCCCATAACTTCCACTACCCAGGTGCCGAATAATCTCATAACGATTTACTATCTTTTCACCACTATGTAATGGTTTTTCTACTATATTCGAGATCATGAGCACGATTGGTTTCAGCATGTTACTCCGTCCATTTCAACAAGCGGTATTTTAGCTGCTAAAAAAACTACTAAACACGGAATGGCTCCGATGTTTTTTCTTATAGTGACGATGTCCGTAATGAGAATGACTGCTATGCTTATACCCCTTTTTCCATGCATCACTTGAATAATGATGTTTCTTACCAACAGCTTCTTTAAAAATGGCTTTCAAAAGCTTCTTAAGCATTTTTAAAACCTCCTTATTTTCTTTCCTTAATTATACGATATCGAAATCAAAAGGTTTCGTCCATTCAATGCTTATTTATTTTTTTCATAAACTCCCACAAAAAATGACGAGTCTCAACCCGTCATCTTTATATCTATATTAATCTTCAGAAACTTCCTCATCGATAATACACTTTTCTACTAAGTACTCGAAGGTTATATCCGCTAGCTCCTCCAGCTCATCCTCTGCGGGAACGTATCCCCGTTTTAACAACTCCTGAAAGAAAAATTCTGCAATTTCTTCCGTATCAATGAATACTTCAATTTCTCTCACAGTATCGCCCCCTTTATAGGAATGTATGAGCGACTTTCTTTTTTCATACCCTGTAAAATAAATAAAGTCCAAATAAATTTAGGAGTGATTAATTTCGTCTCCATTAACCACTGATGTTAATTTTTTCAAAACAACCTGCATGACCTTCCGATATTCATCGTCGTGGAACAAATCATATAACAAACGATAATCATTATATACATCCAATAGGAAATCAATATATTCTTTCTTATCCATTGTGTTATTCAACTCTTCCCGCTCTCTTTTTCGAATCGGGTTTTTTGGTTCAGGTAGATTGAGGAGCGCTTGTGGTTTGTTTGCCAAATAAAGCAGACCGAGCTTTTTTATAAACATATCCGCACTTTCGGCATCTGCCACTAATATTAGCTCTTCTTCGCCCGCCTCTAACCATTCCCCATCCTTAATTCTCGCCAATTCATAAATCACATCTTCCCAGGCATTGTCCTTATAGCGCCAAATTTCAGTCCGAAATCCAACCACTTTAAATAATTCTGCTCCATAGCCCTTCACTTGAACTAAGTCTCCGAAAAAGAACCGATACTCAATATCTATTTGTTCCTTTTCCATAATGTCGCCTTTATACTCGGACAGTAATTCCAGCTTCGTTTCAAAGAATAACCCTTCACTGTTATCGATTTCATACACATACATGCCATCTAGCCATTTTACATCTGTAATTTTGCCTACTGTTCCATATATTGTGATCACGACTGTATCACCGATTTTGTACTTTGGTTTTTTCCGTTTATCCATTTCCTCCATCCTCTCAGGTGCTGAGCCGTGAAAAATATTTACATTATTATATGCACCTTAAATTAAAAAGGCACCCTAAAAGAAGTGGAGTGTCGGAATAAAAACAAGCTGGGTTGTAGGTCATTGTGCAGCTTGTAGCCTTTATATAAAAGTAAAGAGGGATAGACTGCTGCCTACCCCTCTTCGGTCATACTATAAATTTCCCATACTTCATCGAAAGTTGACATACTTTGAAGATAATGTCCGTTTAATTCCAAATATATGCTTATTTCATGATAGTCTGATGAGCCTTTTGGAAAACTGTGGTCACTATAGGCATGGTTTGCAAAGTGACTGATCGCATCCTTTGGCTCAGGATGTCTGTATTTCATCAAGAAATGATAAAATGATTTTGCCATCGCTACGCCTTCCTGTCTTTATTCAAGTCTTGTATGTTTTTATAAAATAAATGTATTTTGAGCTTTAAAAACTACTATAAACGAAAACCTTATGCTCCGTCCACTCTTTAGCGGTTTTGTATGTTTTGGGCGCTTGCTGGGGACTTTCGCAACTTGAATGTTACCGCCTTGGTGCTTTTTTGATTGGTTTCGGGCACGGGCACGGGCACGGGCACGCTCATGCTCTGATTGTTCCCGTCTTGGCGCTTTTCGGGCGCTTCCGGGCACATTCACGCTCTAATTGTTCCCGTCTTGACTCTTTTTGGGTGCTTTCGGGCACATTCACGCTCTGAATGTTCCAGTCTTGGCGCTTTTTGGGCGCTTCCAGGCACATTCACGCTCTGATTGTTCCCGTCTTGGCTCTTTTCGGGCGCTTCCGGGCACGTTCACGCCTTGATTGTTCCCGTCTTCGCGCTTTTCGGGCGCTTCCGGGCACATTCACGCTCTGATTGTTCCCGGCTTGACTCTTTTTGGGTGCTTCCGGGCACATTCACGCTCTGATCGTTCCCGTCTTGACTCTTTTTGGGTGCTTCCGGGCACATTCACGCTCTGATTGTTCCCGTCTTGACTCTTTTTGGGTGCTTTCGGGCACATTCACGCTCTGATCGTTCCAGTCTTGGCGCTTTTTGGGCGCTTCCGGGCACATTCACGCTCAGATTGTTCCCGTCTTGGCTCTTTTCGGGCGCTTCCGGGCACGTTCACGCCTTGATTGTTCCCGTCTTGGCTCTTTTTGGGCGCTTTCGGGCAATATCACCACTTGATCGTTACCACTCAATCCTATGTTAAACCATCTCAGTCCCAATCAAACTTGAAATAAACAGATCCCTTACAAGCCAGTAATAATATCCTAAAAACAGAAAAGAGTAGTCACAAACTCGACTACTCTCTTCCTTGCAACATTGAGTTACCCGAAATATAAACCAGCATTCTTTCTTTCTTTCTTTCTTTCTCTCTAATAACAACTAAAGGAAATAAAGAAACGACCCACTAACAAAAATTACTCCACAAATAGCCCAAAGATAAGGCGGACCAGGTTTTTTCATAAATTGTCTTTCTCTAAACCTTCTTAGAATTAGAAAAACGATAAAAGCTAATACTGATGTAGCTGAAAAATACAAAACAGGGGAAATACCAGTCGTTCTTTTAAAACTGAAGTTTCCTATTGCAAGTACAGTAAAGTATGTTTTACCTGCAAGTAGTTGACCTATTTCTGTTTTTGCTTTCATTTATTCGCCTTCCATCACGGTGTATGTAACCAAATACTAAGTTTACCTATGCAGTTAAATCATCCTTGACAATTTCCCCGTCTTTTAAATTCAATACTCTTGATCCATACGCTGCTGCTTCCTTTGAATGCGTGACCTGAATGATGGTTTTACCAAACTCGCTATTAATCGTCTTAAATAATTTCATTATTTCCATTCCTGACTTAGAATCAAGATTACCAATCGGCTCATCAGCAAAAATGATTTCAGGATTGAATAACAAGGCCCTTGCGATCGCTACTTTTTGCTGTTGTCCTCCCGAAAGCTCTCTTGGAGTATGCTTTTGTCTTGAACTCATACCGATAATATCAAGGATTTTCTTCAGTTCTTTTTCATAAACTTTTGGCTTTTTTCCATCCAAAAGGATGGGAAGAAGGATATTATCCTCGACATTTAGATTTGGCACTAAATTATAAAACTGAAAAACAAAGCCCATCTCCGTTCTTCTCATTTTACTTTTCTCTTTTTCTTTCATGTTTGCATAATCTTTCCCATCCAGCAAAACATGACCGCTAGTAGGATTGTCGAGTCCGCCTAATAAATAGAGCAAAGTTGATTTTCCACAGCCCGATGGTCCCATAATCGAAATAAACTCGCCCTTTTCAATTGAAAAATTTAAATCCTTCAAGACCTCTACCGATTCCGTTCCCAACTTAAAAGATTTATATAAATGATCTACCTCAATGGCTGCCACCACTTTAAATCCCCCCTTTTATTCATACTTTAATTCCTGTACGATCTGAAGCTTCTTACTCTTAAACAATGTTGATAAAGAGGTAAGAATCATTAAAGCCAGCACCGCAATAACGATTGTCCCAACTGATTCGTATGGAAATCTCAACTTAAGATCGATCGTTAAGAGTTTGAAGACATCCTCAAGGCATACGTTTATTCCCCATGCAGCCAGCAAGGATATGACAATTCCTATTAACGCTTGGAATACACTTTCTAGCATGATCATGTATCCTCTTCCAGCCCTGCTGAGTCCGGCAGAACTGATCACTGCAATATCCTTTTTCCTTTGGATAAAGCTGATCGAAACATTTCCAATAATTCCAAAGGCCCCGATTACCATCGTAATATAAGAGAAAATCCCCAGAACATTGGTCATTATCTTATTGTTTTCTTTATTGTTTTTTGCCATTTCAGCTTTAGTAATAATACTGACACCTAAGCCTTTCAGTTTCTTTTCGAGCGCTTTTTCCGCTTGTTTTGCCGGAACTTTTGTCGAAATAAAATACTGACTAGAATATTTAACATCAAAATGTTTTAAAGCTGCCTGTGAGGAGATAAGGTTATAGTTGCCGTTATCCATCATTTTCGCATTAAAGATCGATAACACTTTGAAGGTTTCCTTCTTATCATCTGTTGAAAGAGTGATCGTATCTCCTTGTTTTATGTTATATCTTAAAGACATTTGCTTTGAGATAATAATTCCATCCTCATGACTTTTAAGCTCATCTAACTGTTTTACCTTATCCTTGAACACGGTATAATTTTCAAATGTCTTATATTTTTCCGGCTCTATATAAACCAAAGTTAGACTCTTCGTGCTATCTCCATCTAAGTTCGTCATAATCATACCATTTGCATGAATCGTATCTGCATCCTCATATCCATTAATGATTTCATCAATATTCTTTGAAAAATTTGAATTCCCACTGACCATCACATCAAAGTTCATTCCATCATAAGCACCTTGTACGACTTCCGTTATTGAAACACTTAATGAAGTGATCATCACAATGGCAATAACCGAAACGACAATGAGTCTAATATTGTTTATCAACACACGAGATGTCCTAACATTGTTAAAAGAAATCATCGATAATCCGCTGACATTTCTTAGCGCTCGAACCAAAGGATAACATAGGATGTCTACTAATTTAGGAATGACGACAATAATTCCGATAAAACCCAAGAGTATTGCCGGCAAAGAAGTTACATAATTAAATCTTCCTCCTATAAAATGAAGTATGATCGTTATGACAATGAACACAATTCCTACTATGAAACTTCTTATCGATATCTTGTTGGTGGTGCTTATAGTATTTAAGATTACATCCTTAACAGGAAGCTTTCTTATTGATAATATTGGTACTAACGTTGATGCTGCGGATAAAACAACAGCAAATATAAAACCTATTACAAAATAAGGAATATAAAATTCTGTTGTAGCTTCCACACCATACTCTTTTAATGGGTTAGCAAAAAAGGATATCAAAACGGTAAGACCTGCTCCGATTAAATCACCGATGATTCCGCCTATTACCCCATAAGCCAAGCTTTCTCTCAATAAGATTTTGATGATTCCACCTTTAGTAGCTCCTTGACTTAAAAATACTCCGATTACCGACAATCTTTCAATGATAATCAGCTTAAAGGAACTATATATGATAAAAGTTGTCATGATCAGAACGATACCGAGCATGAAAAATAAGGGCATCCGAATCATATTTAATTGTTGTTCTAAAGATTTTTCATCATAGGTTTGTGATGCAACGATGTTATTTCCCTTATTTTTTTCATTAAAATTTTTTATCCAGGCACCGAGGTCTTTACTACTCACGGAAGCTAACATCACACTATATTTATTTTTGACACCATATATCGAAAAAATATTTTCCTGTGGAGTCACAAAATTGAATTGCTTCTCTTTTTCACCAAAAAATAAGCCTTTATTGGTTGAAATTCCAACTATTTTATAGCTAGCTTCCTTGCCTAAAATCGTTAATTTTAATTCGTCCCCAAGTTTAACATTTAGCTTTTTACTAGCATTTTGGGAAATAATTAACTTCCGACCTGTAAACGGCTCTAAATCACCTTTTTTTATTAAACGCATCGTACCAAAATTATTAAAATCTGAAAGAGTTGTTCCTGCTATTCTAAACTCCTTCTCACTATCACTACTTATGTAGCCTCCAAAATCTATTTCCTTAAAGCTTTTCTTAATATCTGAATCTTTAATGCTGTTTGGATCAAACAGGGGGACATCTACGTTCCTACTTGCAGATATTTGTATGTTAAATTCGCCTAAGTTTCCTTTCACCTGTGCCGACAAAGTACTAAGCAATGCCTTAATCGAACCTAATGAGGCAACTAATAGTGCAGCACTAATGGCGATAGAAATCAAAAGAAGCAGTGTTCTTCCTTTTTTCTCCGTCATTGATTTTAACAAATACTTACTAAAAACATTCATCCTATACTCCTTCTTTCTTTTATTGTAAAGCCACATATTTTTACATTTCTGTAATGTTATTTGTTCCTTTACAAACTTACGGAGTCACTGTCAAATAAACGTTTCTTCATTCCCTTTTCTTTATCTCCAAAACAATTCACCTAGAAGAGAAGACTAAAATAGCCAATCGTGTACATAGTATCATAATATTTCGGCTGTTATTAATTGAATTGTTACAAGTATTTGAATATTTTGCATACTGCATCAGGCAAATTTTTAAAGAAATAAAAAAAGACCAAGCATGAGATTAGTCCATACTTGATCTTCGCAATTCGTGCCCTTTATTTTATTTAATTTCTAACTTTTGCAGTTTTTTAATTGCCAGCTCTCTTTTCAAATTGTAAGATTGCCAGCTGACACTTTCATTAGAAAGGTTGTTTTTTCTTTCCTGCAGTAATTCTTTTACTCCTGGAATCTCGCTGTTTTTCTCATATAGCTCCATTAATCCGAGAACTCCAGAATAGGATAAGCTGTTTAAATAGACTGGATCAATTTTACCCGTTTGCTCATATCGTTCGATATTTTTAGTGACGACGATTTTTTCAACATCAATCAAATTCATACCCGTATAATAGAGTAACGAACTAATGAAATAGAAATGAAAAAGAGAAAGCTTTTCAATCCAAATTTTAAACAACGTATACAAGTAGATAACTGCGAGAAAAAGCATAAAGGAGAAGGCCATGAAACGAATAAAAGTAAACCCGTAGGCTTCTTCATACATGCTTAAGCGCATGAAGGCCGAGCTTAACATAACCCCACTTGACAGGACGAGGGCAGTAAGCAGGATTTGGGTCAATCGTTTCATCAAGCTTGCTGAAGTATCAACAAAGTTTAGGACTAATACCGTGATTGACAGGTTAATCATCGTGACAAATAGCAACTCGAAAAATCCTTTTCTTGCATACTCAGCATAGGTAAAGTCACCATGTAAGGTACCGCTAAAGAAGTATTTAAATTGAACGAATGTAAAAAGCAGATATAGGGCATTGATTAAAACGAGTACGGTAATACTGATAATCGCATCTATTTTGAATGATTGGCTATATTCTTTTTGAATGATCGCCTTTATTTGTTTATTAAACAAAACCTGCAGTAGGCCAAAGAAAGCAAAGGTAAAAATCAATACGACGATCATCCTCATAATATCTTCCGCATCAACGATCTGGAATAGCTGAGGAATTTCACCCATCATTCTTTCAAACTGTGAATCTGCTGACATGAGCAGAGTTAAGACTACATAAAGAACAGGGATGGAGATCAATAACCCGATTGAAATCTTTTTCCAGATCACATATTTATCCTCATTTACTCCCTGTTTGAAAAGTTTTCCAAGAACTGCCATGAACCCAATATTGTATTTGAATGTTGCAAGCAGCTTTAAGAAAAGATACTGAATAAATACCGGTTTGCTCCATGGCAAGCTTTTTTGACTTGTGACTAGGACAAGGTGAAAAATCACTAAAGCCGGAATGATTAATACATTCAATGCGTAAAATAGTTGATTGATGTGAATAGAATAGCTAATTGCCAGCAACCAAATACAAATAAGGACGAGATACCCAAAACGCTGATGGGAACAAGTAAAGCCACGAAAGCGCCAATAGAATACAGCATAAAAGAGGAAAATAAACACAAGATACGAAATACCGATCATATCTCGAAAAAAAGATTCCTCGGCCGCAATTCCAAGTACGAAACAAAGTAATAAAAATACCCAATCTAGTTTGTTCAGTTTGATTTCCATTTGTTTCACACTCCATAATAGATATTCTATATATATAGATTTGCTAGGTATATAGGTGAAAAAAGGGGCTATATTGAAGCTTTCTTCCCCCACCGATAGCCTACCCATGTGACTGGATATAAGATGATCGTAAATAAGATACAAGCAATAATAAAAGTTCTCGTCAATAAAGGGGCAAACCATGAGTGCGGGACAATTTCTAAAACGGTTAGAACCATGAGAGTCAGGTTCGGGATTAATGCTGCAAAAAATGTTTTATTCAGCAGCTTTCTCCCGCCATGACCAAATCCTTTGCCAATTTCATAGCCTAATAACGTCCAGAAGAACATATATACAATCGCTATAATAATAGGGATCTTGGTCAAATGATTCCAAATGGTAGACATCCATTTCCATTCGTAAAGATTATGTACTAAAGTTAACAAGCTGCCTCCTCCGAAGAAGAGGATATTGATAATGATAAAAAGCCATTTCATTTTACTGGGAGTAACAGAGAGTTCATCGTCCCATAATTGGGCGATCTCCTCTGGTGTACCGAGCCGAGTAGTAATTCTCTCCATTAGCTCCGCTTCATTATTGCAATCAATGGCTTCCATGATGATCTCATCAATATGTGTTTCATATTCTAACAAAATTTGATTTTTATCATGATGATTTTTGAGTCCTTTTGCCAGTTCAGCTAAAAATCTATTCTTCGGCAGTTCCATGCTTCGGTCTCCCAATCACTTTGTTCATCACTTTCACAAAATCCTGCCACTCTTTGGTTTTTTCATTTAGCACTTCTTTTCCAGCATTGGTAATTCGATAATATTTACGAGCAGGGCCTTTTTCCTGTTCCTGCCAATAGCATTCGATATACTCCTGCTTTTCAAGCTTATGAAGGGCCGGATAAAGAGTACCTTCTTTCACACTTAAACCATTGTCACTACGCTGCTCTAATTCCTTCACCAATTCATAGCCATACATATCCCGTTCATTTAACAATTGGAGGAGAATGAGCGATGTACTCCCTTTTACTAGTTCACGATTAAACATTTCTTCACCTACCTAGAATTATTAGGTACATAGATATTCTATATCTTTTGTATTCCAATGTAAAGTATCTTTAGTACCCTACTTCTGATGATCTAAACAAAAAAGCTGAGAAAAATCACTATTGACTTAGGATCATCTTCCTTTTAAAATTAGATTAACTAAAGTTAATTTATTTACTTAAGTTAAGTAAATTTCAGAGAGGAGGATTACATGAAAAACAACCTGGCTAAAAATCTTGAAAAAATAACTTTTAAGGTATGGCTACTATTTCTAATCCTGTCTCAAACTATTTATATCATCATGCAGACCTATACTATTCCCAGAATAAGCGATGAGGCTGGTGGGCTTTTGATCTTTGATATGAAGCCTTTAGGTTATACTTATGAGGATGCATATAAATTTCTATCGCAGCTATCAGAAAAAGGTTATAAACTGTATACGCACGTTCAATTACCATTGGATATTTTATTTCCTATCCTAAACGGCATAACTGGATTGTGTACCTTCATTTTGCTGATTCGTCTCTATAATAAGGTTAAGAATAAATCAGATTTATATTTATTTTCACCTTTTTCAAAAGCCACATTAACTCTCCCATTGATCGCTATGTTATTTGATTACATGGAAAACATGATGATATTCGTAATGCTTTCATATCAATCGGCAGTACCAAAAATGGTAGTCTATGTTGCAGATATTTTTACCATCATTAAAAGCATGTCGACTTCAATATTTTATATAATATCGTTCATTATTTTTATCATAAGCTGTGTAACCTGGATTAGAAATAGAACGAAAAAGGAGCAAATTCGTGGATAGTTTTGGGATTAGAGAAAAAAAAGCGGCACTTTTGAAGGTATCGATACTTGAGGAAATGCTTCGTCTGCTGAAAATAAAAAATCTTAATGATATAACCGTTGAAGAATTGTGTTCGAACATCAATACTACGAAAGTGACTTTTTTTAAATACTTTCATTACAAGGAACAAGTTTTGGATTACTTTGTAAGTAAGTGGCTTTATGACAGAAGCTTTGAGATCCACTGTAAAAGGTATCAAGGTGAAGAAGGATTATATACTGTATTTCAATCCATTTGTGAAGATGGTGAGCTTGGAAAAAAAATTATGGTATCGCTCATCCATTATTATAGTAAGCTTACCGAGAAACCAGACGCTATTGAACTTTCACCTTATGAATATTACTTATTTAATCAAGAAGCATTTGATCAAAAGGTAGACCCACTCAACTTGCATCAGGTTTTAACCTACTATCTTTCGGAAATAAAATCTATTCCCCCTTCTCGATATAATGAATTAGTGTGTCAATTAATCGCTTTAATGTATGGCGTTCCAATTCAAACACATATTATGGAACTAGATGATATGTATCCTTTCTACGAGATTGGTATCAAGATCATCATAGGGAAAAGTTTTAAATAATGCATTTACTTTAGTCCGAGTCACAATCGTTAATGGTTGTTTTATCAATAATAAAAGACCCATGACATTTTATTTCTGTCATGGGTTTTACTCATGGTGACTAACCACTAAAATCTAAATGTTTTATTTTATTATTAGCTCCTTCGGAAAAGACTCATTTTTCATCAGGTGCCATAAACTGTCGATGTAGGAAAGTGTGTAAAAGTTCTCATAATAATGATAGTAGTAGGATCCTTTTGTTGTCATGACATATTGATTGTTTTCCTTCTTAACAAAGCCTAATAATCTGGCAAGCCATAATTCAAACCTGTAATTATGTTCCAAACTCTCACCGAAAAACGATTGGAAATCAATTGGATCAACCTTCATTGAATACGCAGTCCAAAACAGGTAATATACCATTCTTTGCCTGCGCGAAAATTTCAGTTTTAAAGCGGTAGGCAACTGACCATTATTGATCCTTTTTTGATACTCGTCGAGATCGAAAGTATTTATTTTAAACTGGTCTTCAAGAAGGGTTGTAGCAGAGCAGCCAAATCCAAGGAAATTTTCCCTGGTCATCGAGGAATACTGTGATGTTCCGTGCTTTGAAAACGTCCAAATAGAATCACGTACATATCCTTTTTCCTGGCAATGCTCCACGATTTCATACAATAGCTTTTTCTTTTCTTTGTTTGTCATTTTTTTAAACTTTCGGTCTGTAAAAGTGAAATCGATAAATGGATAAATAGCAATATGATTCGCGCCATTATCAAAAGCGGTTTCAATATCCTCTTTTAAGATTTCAATTGTCTGGTTTGGTAATGCAAAGATAAAATCCATTGAAACCGTTTCGAAATGAACCTTTGCTAACGCCTTAAACATTCTGCTGTAATCAAATTCATCTCTGCCGAGAAGATTTAAATATTCAGGTTGAAAGGATTGAATTCCAATACTGATTTTTGTAACACCGGCAGCTTTAAGCACGGTCAGCTTCTCTTCCGTTACGTCACGAGGGTGCAGTTCTATCCCTATTCCTTCCGTGATGACAAAATATCTATCAATCTGCTGGATAATCTGTTTTATGTCATGTGCCAGAAGTGCAGGGGTGCCACCACCAAAGTAAAGGCTTGTCACTTGCTTTTTATTTACTCCTACAGTACTTCCCACCATTTCAATTTCTTTCAGCAACGCTTCAATATATGCATCGCTCAGACTTTTATTGTATTTAACCTTGCAATAAGGACAAAAATCGCAAAGGGATCTGCAAAACGGAATATGTACATATAATCCTAGTTTTTTTGTATTCTGATAATTCAACGTGTTTTCATATGTATCGGTAAAATGAAAGGGTCTAAACGATCTTGTCAGCCATGCTCTTGTTGCTTTTGTTAATACACTCATCTTTTTCCCCTTTTCTTTAAATATATCGCAGGTATGTCTTCAGCATATCTATTGTTACCTTGATTTTTCCATTAAATATAAGTGTGTATTCTGCCGCAAAGAAATACCCACACTTTTCACAGAGTCCTGGAACATCAATACATCTTCCGCAGATGGAAAGCTTTCCGTTTTCCATCACCACACATTGGTAACAGGGGGTCGGAAACTTATTGTGGACGATATAATGAAAGGCGGACTTCAAGTTGAAAACAGGATATCCCCTATCGATAAGTTCGCTTATTTCTTCACAGCAACGCCGCTTTTCATCAACGCTCAATGCCAAGTCAACCGTGTCGGGATACGGAGTATGAAAATTAAAGGATACAGCTTTGACCTTTGCCTTGTTCTTGGCAACATCACAAACATGTTGGATGCAGCCTTTGTTGATCTTGTTGATTGCCATATAAAAGCAGATATTATCAGAGGTCGCTTCATCAATATTTTTCATAATGATATCGTAGGTATTGCCACGAATGATGTTATGATGCTCTCTGTCACCGTCAAGACTCAGTAGAATTAAGTCTGCTTCAGGCAAATCTAGCTTTTGGGTTCCATTCGTAACGACATTAACAATATAAAATCCCATTTTTTTTGCTTCTATGACTAAGTCACGCAAAGTTTTATTTTCACTGCTCCACAAAAAGGTTTCTCCACCGCAAAAGAAAAGGATGCGAATCCCTTGTTTATACAATAGTTCCATTTCCTTTTTTATATTTTCATAGGGATGTACCACCGCAGTAAGATTATTTACCGAGCAATGCTTACAATGCAAATTACATTTGTCCGTAACAATAATCGTTCCCAGTATTGGTTTTTTTCTATGAAACAGTACAGTGCTTATTCCAAAAGCCCCAAGTTTTAACAAGTGTTTTAGTTTCATATTCAACCTCACATATAATTTGCTATTATGTCCTATTTTCGTAATTATTCGATATGAAGGATGATATGCCTACTCAAAATTTGGTAAATTTTATGAACAGTATGAAAAAGCACCCAAAATGGATGCTTACTTATGTTTCTAAATTTCACAAATTTACTTTATGATTCCGCATTCCACATGGCTTGATAAGAAAGTCGCCTAAATGGCAACTGGATCTTCAACTCTAGCGCCGATTATTAAATAACTAAAAATATAAGAAATATGAAACTACAAATAATAAGACTATTGATATTGAAGCTCTAGCCCAAGTCAATTTTTTACTTATTCCTGCTTTTTCTTCAAGGTAGTTGATATAGTTCATTGTTAATATAAAACCAAAAACTATCATTAGATAACCACCACTATTGAATTCTTCTACAAGATGCCCCATAGCTACTATTGCAATGAGTAACAAACCAATTGAGCCGATAAACATATTAAAAAATAGTCTTCGCTCCTTTTCCTTCATACAATCCCTCCATTAATCCAACAAATTATCACTTCCTAGTACCGACTCATTTTTTAACATTACTGCTCCATTAGTGGAAGAAGTCTCAGTACTATTCTCTATTTTTTTGCTCTCGTAAAAGTTTTATAATTTCTTCGTTTTGACTAATAATTGTTTTAAGACTTTGTTTAATTTCTTCTGTTGAGTCAGTTATCTTTTTTGAATCCTTAGCTAAAAATGGCAAGTAGTAAATTATAAATACACTAACACCTAGAACTAATAAAACTGGAAGTACCCCTACAAACCCCATATTTTCCAACTCCTTAAGCTGATATATTCAACAAAATGAGCTTACTCTCTGCTAAGGTAATAAAACTCTTTGTGTATTGCTTCATTAACAAAACTCACTCTGTAAATGGAACAAGCAAAAAAGCTGCCGAAGCAGCTATCACTTTTAACTTCTACCTACAAAAAGGGTATTTAATATGATGTTTTATTCATTTTTCTCCTGTAGAAAGCAAATAAAAGCAGAGCTAAACCTACAAAACCCCCTATTAATTGGTCTAATAAAAGTTCGCCGGTTTTAAAATATCTTAAAGTAAATGTGCCACCAAAAATTACTATTAAAAGGATTGCCAACCGAAAAGGATATAAGTTTATTTTCACTTCATCTACCTCCCTCATTAATCGTTTTACCACATAATTCCAATTTTGTTTATTTCAATGGCCCTTTTAACATAGAACTCTATTAATTAATTCGTACCCGCCACTTGTTTTTCACTTCATAATAGCGCGTTTCCGATAGCAATCTTAACGTCAGTTCCTCAGGTACTTCGTTGAGATCATAGGATCGAATCCGATATTTAGACTTATAGCGTCCATGTTGATCTTTTCCATCCAGTATTTCGCTGCTTGGATAGGTTTCATACGATTTTCCTTTGTTACCAACCAACACCTAAGTATTTAGTTCAACAGCTCACTGATTACTTCATAACTTAACTCATTAACATAGCGCAGCAAGATGATGATGCGCTCGTCCTCTGGTAAAGTGGCAATTAATTTCTCTAACTGCCGCTGCTTTTCTTTTTTTTAAAAAATAACCTCAGGATGATTCGGATTTGGAGCGAATTCTTCACTTATTTCTACTTGTTTCAATTTGTATTGCTTCTTACGAAATACATCCATACAATGATTGATCGCAACTCGATACATTCAACTAGAAAAAGCCCCTTGTCGATTATATTTTTCCAACTGATGATAGACCTTAATAAAGGCATCCTGAACTAAATCTTGTGCATCCTGTGGGTTTTTGGTCATGCGTAAAATCGTGGCATATAACTGATCTTTATATTTATTAATAATTTTTTCATAGGCTTGCTTGTTCCCGGTAAGGACCTCTTGGATCCACTCTATTTCCTCTTGCATAGTGACCCCCTGACTAAAAAGACCATGCGCATGTCTCGTTTAAGTAATTTCATTTTATATAACGAATATGAGTATAAATAATTTCATATAACGAATATGAGTATAAATAATTTCATATAAACAAAAAATTTTGGATAGAATCCCAGAATATTTTTTCAAAGTCGGGTATTCACTCCTAAGTTCGGGAGTTCTTGGTATCCTTTTTTCGCCAAAAAAATAGATCGTCTTTTGACGACCGACTCTTCATTAACAAGCAATAGTTATCGTTTCCAAACAGTTTGTGTTTCAGTTTATTGTTATGTTAACCTATTTCCTTCTTTTTTCAAACCAGCCGAACGCAACTTCCGCCTCAATGATTTCATTATTTGGTGAAACTAAAAAAATAATAAATGACCCGCTAGGTGGAAAGATAAATTTCCCATCTTCATCACTTACTAAAGTACTTTGGGGTGGTACTATCCGCCTAAATGCCATTATCCCGCTTCTTGGAAATCCTTGAACTAATTCAGCATATGCAATTTTTACTTTGGGCTTTGGAAGGGGTGTAAGGGCTGTGTTTGCGGGTGTCACATTATTCGAAATCATTGCCTTTCCTGGAGGAATGGGATTAAACCAAATTTCAGCTTCAAACGGTTGATTGGAATGATTGGTTATCGTAAACGCATTTACAAATAAATTGACATCAGATTTATACGGATTCACTAAGCCTCCCCACCCATTTTTTCCATTTCCAAAAAGAATGTGTTCCGTTTGTCCAACAAAATATCTTCCCTGCAAGGATTGATACAAGGGGTTAGGTACATTAACAGTTTTACTATAGTGTTCATTATTCTCCAATGGCAAAACTTCACTCCTTTCTATAGTTTTTCTAAAGTATTAGTACGATGAGCCAAGCTCAAAATGGAATGCATTATCCCTTCTTGTCAGGCGTGCAAATCACAGTGCAATTACCGGCATCATCACACACTATATCACAATGAATGACTCGTAAATCAGAACCAAAACAGACTAATGAGCAAAAAGGACCTACACAAACTAATTGGCAATTGTCCGGAATGTCTCTAATTGGAATAATTTTCACCTTAGAAAGTGAACAGGGTTGTACTATGGGATTTGAAAAGTGTTTAAAACAACAGCACTCATCTTTCTTTTTTTTCTTCTTTGACATACTCCTTTCACCTCCTTCATAACAGAATATTCATGAAGGGAGACAAGGGTATGGTTGTTTATCAAGGGGTTAAAAAATTGGGATCCTAAATAGTTATCAAATTACTTTGTATGGGGGATTAGTTATAATTTTAAAACCAAAATTTCTTTCAGTTAAAAGGCTTCATGCAAATAGCTTTTAGTTTTCATATCATCTGAATGTAGCTGACTGCATAAAGTATAGTTATAAAAAAATTTGCTTCATAAAATCTTGGAGGTGTTATTTATGATCTTTAATGATCACACCGATCATCAAAATATACCTCGTGATTTAAGAAAAGATGCGACAACAAAGACAATGCAATTAAACCATGAAACATATCAAAAAATAAATTGGAGTAAAGTGAAAGTTGAAAATAAGTTGGCTAAAGCTGGAATGCTTGTTAATACAAACCTACCTGTCATTCATAATCAAGATTCATTGATTTCTGTATGGGATTTAAGAAGGTATTCTTTTCTATTTAATAACTATATACCTTACACAGTTAATCCAAAGCTTTGGACACAGGGGAATTTAAATTTAAACACAGGGTTGTTCAAAATAACAGACAATATCTATCAGGTTAGAGGTTTTGATTTAGCCAATATGACGTTTGTTAAAGGAAGTACCGGCTGGATTGTCATTGATTGTTTGACGACAAAGGAAACGGCTAAAGCAGCTTTACAATTAGTTCATGATTATTTTGGGGAGATGCCAATAAGTGCAGTCATCATCACCCACTCTCATACAGACCATTATGGAGGGATCTTAGGGGTATTAGATGACGCTAAAGAGGATGCTAGGATTTATGCACCAATGAACTTTATTCATTCTGTTTTACAAGAGAATGGAAATGCTGGAGTTGCAATGACCCGGCGTGGTGTATATATGTACGGGACCGTTTTACCCCGCGATGAGAAAGGGCAGATCGACGATGGCATTGGAAAGAGTGTATCGATCGGAAACGTAACTTTTACTAACAATATTTATGAAATAAATGCAGAGCATGTAGAACAAGATGTTGATGGAATTGCTATGGAATTTCAATTAGCTTTGCACACTGAAGCACCTTCGGAAATGTTCATCTATATACCAGGTGAACGCTCTTTATGCATTGCCGAGCTTTGTAATGCGACCCTTCATAACTTTTATACGTTAAGAGGAGCTGAAGTAAGAGACCCAGTGGCTTGGGCAGCCAGCATCCAAAAGGCCATTGATTTATGGGGAATTAAATTAACATCAGTATTTGGCGTGCATAACTGGCCCCGTTTTGGAAACGAAGCAGCCATAGATTATTTGGAAAAACAAAGAGATTTATATCAATATATAAATGACCAAACATTAAGGCTGATTAATAAAGGGTATACAATTGACGAAGTTGGCAGAATGGTGAAACTTCCAGAGAGTCTTAAAGGAGAATGGTATAATAGTGAATTTTATGGAACCGTCAATCATAATGCAAAAGCGGTGTATCAGAAGTATATCGGCTGGTATAATGGAAACCCGGTTGATCTAAATAAATTATTACCTGAAGAATCAGCAAAAAAATATGTGGAATATATGGGTGGAGAGGAACGTGTTTTAGAGAAAGCCAACCAGGACTACATGAAAGGAGAATATCAATGGGTTGCAGAGGTTACAAAACAGATTATTTATGCTAATCCAAGTAACAGGGAAGCCAAAGTGCTTTGTGCCGATGCTTTAGAACAATTAGGTTATGTTGCAGAATCTGGTCCTTGGAGAAATGTGTATTTAACGGGAGCTCAAGAATTACGCTATGGTATTCTACCGGCTAGAGGTTCGATCATTACAAATGATGTATTAAATCATTTACCTCTTGCTGATGTGCTCTATTTACTTAGTATTCGAATAGAAGGACTAAATGCTGGGCGTTTAAATTACAAAATGAATTTTGTTATACCTGACAGAGAAGACGTTGCTTCAACAGAGCTGAAGCGAGGGATATTCCGATATTTGAATAATGAATTAGCTGAAGATGCTGCTGTTACGGTTACCATGCCAAAAGAAGTATTATATGAGTTAGCTGCAACGAATGAGAACCCTGATCCTTCAAAGATAAAAATAGAGGGTGATATTCATAAGTGGAATACGTTTTTATCCCTATTAGATACATTCGATCAAAATTTCAATATTATGACACCTGTCCCAAAGAAGTAATTTTACTTTATCCTAAAATATAAAACCTAATATCTACAAATAATTTCCTGTTTGATATTAGGTTTTTCATCAAATAATTTATGCAAATATCTTTCCCTCTTTAAAAAAGCTAATATACTACTGAATTGCTATTTTGTTGGTGATAATTACAACTCGGAAAAGGATGAATATCCTGGATCATGTTGTAGTTATAATGTTTCATTGCAAATTGTGAATGATATAAATATTCCATGACGTACACGCTGCCACCATACGCCTCACATAAGACCCCTGAAGTTCCTGTACCATCAATAAATGAAATTCCTACTGGCTGACCGAACAAGTACCCAATTTTTTGCTGCCAAGGCATTAAATTTCCCCCTTTAAAGTCAAATATTAATTACCTCATTTATTCAAGCATTACAAAAAACATCTCGGGATCTAAAACCCAGGATTTATTATAACCTAAAAATTTCCAATAAGTGACAATAAATCCTAACTGGTCAGCATGTGATGTTCCTGCTATATCCTGGTGTGCTTCCAGCTTATATGGCACACTTCCGTCTATTTTGATTGGATACAGATGGGGTAGATCAATGACAAACCCTTCTTGTGGTTTGATGAGCTTGCCGTCTTTGTCATAAACGGTTCCTTCATAAACTTCTTTTCTGCTGCTAATATCCAATGTATAGAACTTATCGAGTTTTTAACTTTTAACAAGTACTCTATAATTATCCAAATATATAACTTCATATCCCAGGGATTGCGAAAGCGCCGCAAACTCTTCAGGTCCAAGTATATATTCTGCATTATTATTCAGAAAGGATATGACATAGTAATAATTCAGTCCCCCACTTCCTCCAACAGGAAGATTTACCATAATCTCATTTGTATTTGAGTTAGTAAAGTTGGCAAGAACCAGCCATGGAGTGTAGGCCATACTGTATTTAGGATACAAAGGTATAACAGACCGCTGCATTGTCCTGCCGTCTTGTACTATTACTTTTATATTTTCATAAAAGGGATTCTCTGTCTTTTCACCTACAAGGTAAACGATATCCGCTATGTTGTCGCCATTTACATCTCCTATTTGTTGATCAAGTATATAAGTATTTTTCAAATTATCATTAATTCTATTACCTAAATGAATATATTGATTCCTATAAGAACTAAGGTATGGATTAGTAAAGTTATTCAAGGTGTTGACCTCCTCATATACATTTTACATTTAATGTATTATATGAAGGTCACACCAGATTCGGCAATATTATTATAGGCACTCAATTTACCGATTTTTCATACCTTTATTATTAGCGCTTTCACAGTAATTAAGGAGATGAAAAATGATGTCTCGGAACCCAACGACGAATGAATATACGGATGCCCAAAATGGAACGGTTGAATTATTTTTTTAATTTTAGTAAAATTTAGAAAATTAATCTAAATATGTTTTTTTCAGTATATCCTCGTATCTGGTTGATACGAAATAACCTCTTTTTATCCGGATCCATTGCCTGTATTGAGATCAATAATTCATGGGAATCAGACTTTATATTTAGAATTTCACAGTGATAATCGAAGCGATTAGATATAAAGAAGGATATGAGTAGGTCTTTAAGTATATATGAGTAATTCATTACCTGCTGGAGGTTACGATGAGTAGTTTTGGTGAAGAGATTCGAAGATTAGAAGAACGGTTTTTTGTGGGGCGAAAAACGGAATTGAGTAACTTTCGTAATTTCTTATGCAATATAGAGAATAAAGAACGTATCTTAAATATTAGTGGGACAGGAGGAATTGGGAAAAGCTTTTTGCTCGATCAGTTTCGGCGAATTTGCAACTCAGAAGGAATTCCTTTTTTTCTTTTGGACTGCTTGGATTTCACCAAAACTCCTAAAGGATTTGCCTTACGATTGCTCTCTATCTTAAATGTAGATGCCGAAGCGCATTGGAATGAAGGAAAGTTACTAGAGATTGCTGTGAAAGAATTTAATAAACGAGCTCAAGCTAATCGTTTAATTTTTGCTATAGATACATATGAAGAGATGAACGAGCTTGATGATTGGTTACGAAATTCCTTTTTAGTTGAATTATCTATTAATATTATGATTGTTTTGTCTGGTCGCTTCCCCTTAAAAGGGGGCTGGGTGTCGTCACCTGCTTGGAGAAGATTCATAAAATTTATGCCTTTGTCACCTTTTGACTATGAAACATGCAAGCAGTACACATCTAAATTTGGGAACGGGAGGGATAGCTTTGTAAGAAAGTCATATTTTATTACAAAAGGGCATCCTCTTACGTTATCTCTTTTCATTGGCCTTAATGAATTGGAAGGATTGAAGGACGAACAAGAACCAGAATTGCTATTGTGGAATGAAACCTTTAAAGAAATTGCTGGGCAGTGGCTGCGTGAAATCACTGATTCCACATTAATGGAGCTGTTGGAGGCTGTAACAATGGTTCGCGTATTTAATCAAGAAGTCCTCGAGAATATTACTGGAAAAGAAATCAGCAATGAGGAGTTTGAGAAGCTCATCCATCTCTCTTTTGTTCGAAAAAGTGAACGTGGCTGGTATTTACATCAGGTTCTCCGAAAAGCTCTCTATCAGGATTTCAGACTAAAAAAACCGCAAATTTATAATCAACTCTGGAAACGAAGCGTTAAATACCACTACAGTCTTTTTTCATCTCGGCATCATTCTATAGAAGAAAGAAATCTTTTTCTATTAGATTTTATCTATATTGTCGGGGATCCTGGTTTTCGTGCCATGTTTTATGATGATTCGATTGATCAATCCTACTATATTGAAACGGTTAATCAGGAAAATTTGTATGAAGCAGAACAATATTTTAAGGATATCCTTTCAAATCATCAAGATTATACCCAAGAGATGTACGATCCAGTTACAAATGAAAGACATTTATATACAATTCCGAAAGCTGTCAATGAAAAATGGTTTTCTTCGATTAAGCTTTCTGAAGTGATTTCTCTTGGCAGTGAAGTTGTTAGGTTACTCAAAAATGAAAAGCACGAAGCGGTTGGCATTTTTGTATACATTCCCATTCATAAAGGTTCCCTTTCATTGCTGGAACAGAATCCGATTACCCAATCTTATTTCCGGACCCTTTCAAAACAGGAGAGGAATAAGCTAAATGTGCCTCCAGAGTCGCCAGCAGGGTGGTTTCAATATATGATTGATTTTTCAAAGGATGGAAGTTCAGCAGCCCGATTCATGTACTTTCAAGCATATCTTTCCTACTATTTGAAAGGAGGAATCCTGGTGTATACGGCTCCCATGAAATATAATCAGGAGGCAGTCAAAGGGGTAGGGTATGTTGAAATACCAAGAACTACCCATTTTGGATTTGGTCCTCAATTTCCAGCACCGATGTTTGTACTCGATTTTAGAGAAGATAAAGAAATGAAGAAATTTGTGGAGTATCTTTATCAATCAACAGAAGACAATCATACAGATTCATCTCTTGATGCCATTTTATCTGGACTTACTCCACGTGAACGTGAAATAGCTCTTTTAACAATAACGTGTTTATCTAATCTAGAAATAGCCCAGAAGCTTTACTTATCAGAAATCACGGTAAAAAAGAATCTTAGCCGCATTTATGAGAAACTTAAGGTAAATGGAAAAAAGGAGCTGGTCAAAAAATTAATAAGCTCATAAATCCATGATTGACATTGAAAATTAGCTGTTTTCGATGTTTTTTCACGTTAAGGAAGCATAAATTTCCATCAAAGAAACAACTTGAATGAGTCAGAACTTTGAGTAATCATGTGTAAGTGCAGTGCAACCCTCCTATTTCTTCGCCTCTCCAAGGCTCGCCATTCGGCGAGTTTTCTTTATGTATACGAAATGGATACCCAAATATACGATTGAATATACCTTCGTATAATTACTTTCTTCCCCCATCGTCAATATAATGAAACCATACCGGAACAAGGAGTGAAGGAAGATGGAAAATCAGCGTGTAATTCACTTTAACAAAATAAAAGGAAGGAAAATTGCGCAAAGGTTTCTAATCAGTATTTGTTTTATTTTTGTATCACTTTTCTCAATTGCTGCAGTTTATGCTAAGGAAGAAAATCCAAAAGTTGAAATCAATGGTGTAGAGGTCTATTCCCCGATCTCATATGCAAAGAACGGAGAAATTTGGGTGGATGTAGATGCTTTTTTCCACGTTCTAAAAGCATCCTATGAACTCGATAAGCAAGAAAAAAACTTAATTTACAAGAATGAAACGATTTCTGTTAAAAAGCACAAAGATGGATTTGTAGCTAACGTGGATGATTTGGCGGAAGTAATCGATGTTACAAATATGAAAAAGGAGGAAGATGGATCGATTTACTTGTTAGTTTTGCCAGAAGGAACCGTTAAGATTTCACCAGTCGTTCCGCAAATGGGGGAACATTGGATAAATCCTCAAGAGGATATCCTAATTTTAGAAAATGACGATCCGGTTTTTAAAACGATATACGGGATTTACCAAGGAAAATTAGTTTTCATTGAACAAATGATTTCACAGAAATACTTTACAGAAGGAAAGAGTTTCGTCAATTTTGCCGGCATGAAGGGGCTCCCTTCACCAGCAATCGACCATACGAATATCGAATTTATCCCTAGTGGCCATGATGGTTACACAATGCCACATTACGACATTCACCATTACTTCATCACCCCAGAAGAACAAGAAAAGATCAGGTTAGGTGAAGACTCTCATCGTTAATTTGGCAGAGTTACTCTTTATTCTGATCGAGCTTATTAAAATTAAGAAAACAAAAGGAGAGTTGAACATGTTTAATCGTTTTGATCTGTATGCTCCAGTTCATAAAGGGATTCGCTTCGCATTAAGTGGATTATGCTATCAGGCAGGTTCAGTTGATCATTCTGATAAAGAAAAAGTGAACGCATTTGTTGAGGAATTTAGGCAGGTAACCATTATTTTAGAAGCACATTCAAGAGATGAGGATGCGAATATTAATGATTCATATGAAAAATTTGCACCTATGACACTGTTTCTATTGGAGAAAGAACACGGAGCATTGGAACAAAAGCTTGAACAGCTTATTGATTTAGTGGATCAGTTAGAATCGAAAAAGCAAAATTCAAACGAGCTAAAGAGGATTTGGTACCAACTTGGGAAAGATCTGAACGGCTTCACAGCGGATTATTTTAGCCATCTTCAAAGTGAAGAAGGACCAGGCATGAAAGCATTATGGGAGAATCTTAACGATGACCAATTAAAAGTGATCTCCATAAACATCCGTTCCTCTATTCCTCCACAAACAATGTCGATCTTTATGCACTATATGATTCCAGCGATCAGTCATTTAGAACGGGTAGAGATGTTTAGCGATATGAAAAGATTTGCACCAAAAGAAGCATATACAGGTATGTTGAGTTTAGCAAAGTCTCGTTTGGATCAAGAAAGCTGGGAACAACTGTATTCAGCGTTAGATGGAATCAATGCGAAGGAGTCGAGTGATTAGAATGAATATTCTTGTTATCGGTGGTACAGGTACTGTAGGCAGTCAGGTGGTTTCAGAGCTTTTAAAGCGCAAAGCAACCGTCAGTATTCTTACACGAGATCCAAGTAAAATTACGTATAAACATTTAAACTCGGAATGGATACAAGGTGATTTGGAGGTGCCGGAAAGCCTAGCTGGAACATTTGATCAATTCGATGCGGTGTTTCTCTTAACTAGCATGTCTCAGACTGAAACAAGCCAAGGAGTTACAGCTGTTAAAGAAGCTAGAAAAGCAGGGGTTCGCAAAATCGTATATTTATCCGCTCCAATGTATGAAAGTATGTTACACATTCCTCATATAAAAAGTAAGATCGGGATCGAAGAGGAGATTAAGAAATCTGGCATAGATTACACAATTTTAAGACCGAATAATTTCTTTCAAAATGATTACTGGTTTCGTGATGCTATCCTTAAAGAGGGGGTCTATCCACAACCACTTGGTTCTGTTGGATTGAATCGAATTGACGTTGGAGATATCGCTTATGCTGCTGCAAACGCACTCCTTTTTAACGGCTATGAGGGAATAGAATATCCTATCTACGGTTCTCAAGTATTAACAGGGGAAGCAATCGCTGAAACGTATAGTCGTCATACTGGTACTACTGTTCGATATATTGGAGATGATTTAGATTCATGGTATCAACAAGCTATTAAAACAATGCCTGAATGGCTTGCTAGAGATTATTGTGTCATGTACGAATGCTTCCAAAGATTTGGATGCTTAGGAACGGAGCAGGACTTTATACTTCAGAAAACATTACTTCAACGGGAGCCCCGTTCATTTGACGATTTCGTAGCGGATACTGTTGCACGTTGGAAAAAACAAATGTAAATGTAGTGCTATGGTTACAGCTGGTCATTTAGAAGAAATATTTTAATTCGTAGTTCGATAACTTGCATAGCTTGTTCCATAATCTGAGGCTTTACTTGAATTGTTTGCAGCATGAAGTTTAAGAACGATCTTCCTTTTAAGAGTGCTTTTATGAAGTAACTAAAGCCTAATTTCTCAATTACAACACCGAGAAATTAGGCTTTTTGAATTTCCTTAACGTTTTAAATTCGCGTTTCCTGATGGTACACTTATAATTGATTGGATGAAAATAATTAAGAAACCCAGCTATCTTCTCATGTGAAGGTAGCCATCAAGTTGGTTGTGAAAAATGGATTTATCCCCACTGTAATACCTTACACCTCTTCAATCCCCTCAAGACAGCTAGCCAGTAATTTGATTCCTTCTTCAATTTCTTCAACGGATAATCCACCAAATCCTAACAAAATATAGGAATGACAATCGGGAGTTGGATTAAGCCAAAACCTTACCGGCGAATACACTCTGACACCCTTCTTTAGAGCCCTTTCGATTAGCTCGATGGCGGTTATACCTTTTAGCTTCAATAAGATATGCAAGCCTGATTTTTCTACGACAACTTCTACTTGAGGACCAATATATTGTTCAATACTCTTGAGTAGAGCTTGATGTTTTTTTTGATATAGCTTCCGCATCCTTCGAACATGCCTTTCAAATTCCCCGGATTGCATAAACAGAACCATAGCTCTCTGAATGATAGGTGAGACAGATTGATTATAGGCCGCGAACTTTTGTGAATATTGAGCAATAAGCGAAGTTGGAAAAACAATATAACTTAATCGGACTGAAGGTAGAAAGGATTTAGAAAATGTCCCTAAATAAATGACCCTTTCCTCTTCATCCAGGGATTTCAGTGAAGGAATCGGCTGGCCCAGGTATCGAAACTCGCTGTCATAATCATCCTCAATAATGTATCCTTCTGATTGATACGCCCATTTTAGTAGTTGCATTCTTTTTGTAATAGGCAGAACCATACCAATCGGAAATTGGTGAGAAGGCGTTACGTATACGGCATGGGAAGAGCTTGTGAGCAAGTGTTCAACTGACAAGCCGTCCTTCTCAAGCGGCACGGGTTCAATATGGCATTTGTGGTCCTCTAAAACTGAGCGCACCCCACTGTAACCCGGTTCTTCCATGGCCACAAATTCCCCTTGAAGATCTAATAGCTGGCAGATCAATGCTATTGAAGCCTGTGTTCCGGCAGTGATAATTATCTGATCAGGTGTAGAACGTACACCTCTGGATTGCAGTAAATAGTTTGAAATCTCCTGCCGCAATGCGAACTCACCCTGTTTTTCACTATACTGAAATAGCCAGTTGTTTTCTTGATCAACCGCATCTGACAGACACTTTTTCCACTTCTTCAAAGGGAATTTATCAAGATCGACATTCCCATATTCAAAATCAACAAAATTGTGGCTTGTCGGCTCACTTTCCAAACGAATAGGCTGTTCCACCACAATCGGATGCAGTGGTGGTTTCTCAATCTCAGCTACCCATATTCCACTTTTAGGGACACTTTCGAGGTAACCCTCTGATTGTAACTGCTGATAAGCTGCCTCAACCGTGTTGCGACTGATCTTTAAATGGGTCGTTAACTGGCGAATCGAAGGCATCTTTGTTCCTGGTAAAAGCCTACCTCCCTCTATTTCCTTCTTTATCCAATGATATAACTGGTTGTATAATGGCTCTGGCAATTCCTTATCTAAAAAAGGGGTAAATTCCACTATTGATCCTCCATCTGTCCCTATTAAACTTATTATTTCTGTCACTTTTATTGAGCACAGTTATTTTCTAAAATGATTTTATCATTAAAAGTGAGGATGGGATGGAAAAATGCATAACGTTCGCCAAGAAAATTTAGTATGTACAGATGATAAGCGCATTGATCAGTTTTTAAGCCGGACACGGACTGGTTACCTTGGTTTAACGGATGGGGAGCTTCCTTATGTTGTTCCATTGAATTTTGTCTGGATGAATGAGGCTGTATATTTTCATGGAGCTGCACATGGGAGAAAAATTGATTTGATTCATGCCAATCCCAACTGTTGTTTCACCGTAGCTGAAGATTACGGAACGATGGTAAACCCTATACCCGCCAAGACAGATACTGCTTACACGAGTGTGATGCTATTCGGAGCACTCGAAACAGTAACGGATTTAAACGAAGCGACCGCGGTCATGCAAGCCATGCTCGATAAGTACGTGCCAGGCTACTATGATAAAAGCCTTTCACCATCTCATGTTGAAAAGTACCACTCATCTCTAGGAAGTCATACTGTTGTTTTTAGACTTATTCCTAGTGAACGAACTGCAAAGGAAAATCAGTTGGATATGGAATTAGCTTTTTATCCGGGCAGAAAAGTTGGGATGGATTGCTAGATTTAACCAACGTCCTTTTCTTGAATAATCACTATTTAGACGTTGCGGGTAAATAAAAGTTGTGTTTTTTAACAAAAAAATTGCTGCCTTAGTGACAGCAATTTTTTATATCATTTATATGTTAAAATTACTAATCTTTTTTATATTTTAGTAATGTCATGTTTTTACCACTAACTTCATTTTAATTATTCGGCCCCGGAAGTAAAAAAGAGCATCCACTTTATACTTTATGAAGTTAAGTGTTTCAGCATTTTATTCCTCAAATAGAAATAGTAAATGATTTGAATGGTTAGGTAAATTCCGGCAATGAGAAAGAAATGGAACAGTATATCCAGGTTATTCATAATCCCGCCAACATCCGTTGACAGGATAACCACGTAAAGGCCCGCCAATACTGTCCCGATCATGGTAGGTACAAAGAAGAGCATTAACAATTCACTTGAGATATTCTTTTTAACTTCCTTCAACGTCATCCCTATTTTATACAGCTTTTGATATTTCGCTTTTTCCTCCTCAATCTCTGAGAAAAGGTTTAAGTATAAAAGTATGAAAGTACCAAAGAAAAACATGATGCTAAGAAAGGTGGTCACAAAAAACATGATGCCGCTTGAATTCCTGTTGTTGTGGTAATCATCAATCTTGGACGCTATGCGGAACAGCTCTTCTTCAGATGAAAACTCAGTGCGATGGTCATCAATTGGGGCTGTATTCCGATTATAGTTCACGAATTGTTCGCTTAACTTCTCTACGGCTCCGGCTGTTGCCTTCCAGTTGTACACATTGATTAAATGAAGATTGGATTCATACCCATTTAAGATGGAGGCCAAATAGTCAAATTCATTTTGATTTACTACGATAAATTCATTCGTATTTGGCAGTAGGTTAATGGTTTTTTGAAACACTTTCTCCTTAAATAGATAGCTAGCCTTTTCGTTATTAATTGATAGTTCGAGAGATTGATTAATTTCAACATCTCCATATTCTGGCTCGATGTTTAAATAGACGAGATATTCCTTACCTTGCAATTTCACTTGGCCCGAAGTTAATTTGTTGAAATCGGTAAGTGACATGAAATAATAGGGTTGAACCCCCTCAACATTTGGTTGCTTTTCATAGTGCGTAAAAATCGGAATGACAAAATGCTCTTTAATAGGATGATCCTGTTGGTCCAGAACAGCATAAAGCTCATCTTCAGACAGATTATTTTTTGTTTCAGTCTGATAAAAGGCAACATCATAAGGATTATTGCTTACGGCATCCGTTTCGGAAGACTTATAGAACGTAAGCAACAAAGTGCTGTAAAAGATTGTAATCATCGTCATGACAGAAACGAGCATAAAAATCGACGTAAGCTGTTTAAACTTGTATTCAAGGCTGGTTAAGAATAACATCGTGCGAAAATACAATCCGGGGATATTTTTTGCGGCCTTGATCAATAAACTACTAAACTGGATCAGTGATATGTACAAACCCAATAAAACTCCAATGGTCCATAACAGCAATAATTCTCCAGATGAATCTTTATAAGTAACATACAGGCTTAGCAAAGATCCAACCATTATGACCCAACCGAAAAACCCGAGGATTGGACTTCTCATCTTGACCGTTTCGGAAACCCTGTTACTCTTCATGCTGATGATTACGCTGCTTTCAAGCGTAAGAAATAGCGATTTCCCAACCGCAAATAAAAAAACAACCAGAAAAGCCCCAAGTGAGTACATAAACATTTTTCCGTTTAAATGGAACGAAACGTCCTGAAGCCCAACACGGCTCATTAACAACATGAAAAATAATCTCGAGAAAACAGTTCCCGCCAGCAAGCCAGATACGATCGAAGCAACAGCAATTACCCCATTTTCGAAAACGAGTAGTCTAGTAATATCGCGCTTGGACATACCCAATGTCATGAAAAGCCCGAACTCACTTCTTCTTCTTTTCATAAAAACATTATGGGCATAGCTAATGAAAAAGATGGTAAATACAATCAGGGCAACTCCCGGAACCGACAAGGCATCCTGGATTCCGTCCAGCTTCTTTGCCTTCTCAATCTGGTTATTAAAATATACGGTTGAGAACATAAAGAAAAACATGACAGCAAAACTGTTGCACAAATAGTAAAAGATGTACTTTTTATATTGAACCTTGGCCATCTTCCAAATGACTTGATTAAATGTCATAGGATTTCCCCCCTAAGACAGCCAGGTTATCCATGATTTGATTCAGAAACTCCTTCCTGCTCCCTTTTTTGACAATGGTAGAGTGGATGAGGCCGTCTTTGATAAAAACAACCTTCTGACAATAGCTAGCGGCGAAGACATCGTGCGTAACAAGAAGTACCGTTGTCGAAAGTTCATTAACGATTTTTTCAAAACATTCCATGATGACCGCGGATGATTTAGAATCTAAATTCCCAGTGGGTTCATCAGCAAAAAGAATCGCAGGTTCATTCACCAATGCCCTGCTAACGGCCGTTCGCTGCTGCTGGCCACCGGAAATCGTATATGGATACTTAGACAAGATGGGATCAATTTCAAAAAGATTCGCCAGATATTCAAGCTTTCCTTCCATTTCAGCCGCATTTTTCCTCTCGAGGACCATCGGAAGCAGGATATTTTCTTTAACGGTTAAGCTATCTAACAAATTGAAATCCTGAAACACAAACCCTAGCTTTTTCCGGCGAAAAATAGCAAGGTCATCTCCTTTCATCTCGCATATTTTCTGGCCTGAGATAATGACATCCCCTGAGGTTGGCTGATCAATCCCGCTCAACACATTTAGCAGTGTAGTTTTTCCGCTGCCGGAAGGTCCCATAACCGCTATAAACTCTCCTTCTTTAACGGACAGGCTTACCCCGCCCAAAGCTGTGGTCGATCCTTCCCCAATTGTCCCTCCGTAAATTTTCACGATATTTTTCACATCCAAAATAACCATTGGTTTTCCTCCCCGTTTCGCAATACTATCATTTTAAGAGACATAAAGAATTGCAACCATCGCAAACGCTAAAAATACCTTACATTTTTGTAAGGTATCATGACTATGGTTAAAATGGATTTAGGAGCGGGTTATTTGGGTTCCCGCCAACCACCGGATTGTCACAGCAGTACCTTTAAATGGCTCGGATTGAATATTGATAGTCGCCCCGAGCTTGTCGGCAATTTTTTTGCTTAGGTACAACCCAATCCCAGTGGAGTTCGAGAATGTCCTTCCGTTTTCGCCAGTAAAAAAGGGCTGAAAGACTCGCTCAAGATCATAGGCAGGTATGCCAACACCTTCATCCTTGATGGTTAAGCTGATATGTTTGCCATTTGTCTCAATTTGAAAGATAAGCTTTTTGTTCCCAGCTATCGGGCCGGAATATTTTATCGCATTTGAAATGATCTGAACCAACAGAATTTCGTTCCACTTTGGATCTGTGATAATAAAGGCATTCTCGCCTTTGAATTCAATAGAAGGATAGATTGACTGATAGATACATTCTTTCTTTCTATCGTTTATCAATTTTCGTAATATTGGGAGTAAATCTACTGACCGTACCTCAAGGTCATTTTCAAAACTCTCCATTCTAATCATCGTAAGACCTTGCTGGATGTATGTATGAAGTCGATTATTTTCATGCTTAATTTTCTCGAAAATTTCGGCTGCTTCGTTTGTTTTTTCCTCGTTATTTATGATGAGCTCAATCACAGACACAGGTGTTTTTAAATGGTGCATCCAGTGGGATAGAAAGTAGAGTCTCTCTTTATTATTTTCCTTCAATTCGTTGTTTTTTCGGGTGTATTCTTCTGTCATTTTATATATTATTTGCTGGAACGCCCTCTGTTCTTCCGTATGCGGCTGGAACTCCGCACCTTGATTCTTTAATATAAGTGCAATTGCCCGATTTGTGGGGTAGTAACGAATCCAGTCAATGGCGAGGGATACAATTAATAAAAAAACGCCAATCGACACGGGATAGAAAATCTCTGTATTCGCAGGTTCATTGAGATGGTAAAAGGTTATGATAGAGGCCATACTTGCCAAGTACAGCATGATGTTAAGGAATCTGTCTTTTATAAACCTCGTAAAGATCTCTTTTAACATCATCAATCCCTCATCGTAACAGAATCATATAACCTGTACCCTACTCCTCTTTTACTTTTCACCACATGATTTGCCCCCAGTTCCAACAGTAAATGCCTAATCCTAGTCATATTAACCGTAAGTGTATTATCATCAATAAATGTGACTGAATCCCATACTTCTTCTATCAGCTCTTCTCTAGATACAAACTCACCATCATGCTCCATTAATTTCTTCATCAGTTTATATTCGTTTTTCGAAAGTTCAACCTGATTCCCGCCATAGGTTAAGGTAAGAGTCTTGGCATCTATACAAAGGGAACCTACACACAAGGTATTCGTTTCCTTTACTGAGTACTCTCCGTAAACTCTCCTGATAGTGGCTTTTACTTTCGACTGCAGCATCTCAAAAGTAAATGGCTTCGTAATATAATCATCTGCCCCGAGCTCTATAGCCATAATTTGATCCGTCTCGTGGCTTCTCGCTGACATCATCAGAATCGGTACATTAGACTGCTTTCGAAAACTCCTGCACAAATAATATCCATCGTAGTAAGGCAAAGTAATATCCAGCAGTACAAGGTCAGGATTTGAATGAGCAAATTTTTCCTCGATATTTGAAAAATGATCTGGAAGATGCACTTCATACCCGTACCGTTCCAGATTTTCCTTAATTAATTCACAAAGCTGGGGATCATCCTCAATAAGCAATATTTTGTACACGTCCGGTTCTCCCTTTTAAACTTATTCAATTCAAGTATAAATTGTAAAAGACATTAAATCATACTCTACTCTTTTTCTGTGATATTTTGTTTGATTGTCTTTCCATTTCTGACCTTCGCCCATTGTTCGACCTTGTTCTTTTTGTTCAAATAAAATAGGTATTCAATATTGCTTTCTTTACCATCTTCTAATGGTTTCACAAGATACGTTCTCGTTGCTGCCCACCATGCATCGTGTGACTGTCTATCTACCACTATAATATCAAAACCTAATTTCGTCTCGATTTGTTGAACTTCCTTGTATCTGTCAACCGACTGCCATGCGATTAATCCGACCACCACTAGAAGTACCATTCCTATGCCGACAAACTTGAACCATTTTGAATTATCCCTTCTAATTTCCGCCACTTTACCCGCCTCTTTTTTTCTATATTTAATCCAACACTTAAGTTCTCACAATGTAACATAAATTAATAATTCACAAAGTTTGCACGCCCCATTAGTGGAACAAGAAAAGGGAACTGCCATAGCACCCCCTTTTTCTTAACTCATGTACCCGATAGTTAATAATTAACCATGATAATAATCCCATAAAAGAAAACAGCTATAGGAAAAATAATAAAAATCCAATTAAAAAGTTGTAAAACTATTAACAAAAAAATTTTCTTTTTTCCTTCTAACTTTCTTATGTATATAAAGGAAATCAAACCAATTACAGGTGTAAATAAACCAGTTACACCGTAATTCGGCTCAGATGCATCTATTAACTCTTCAATTAAAAAGGCAGAGAAAATTAAATTGATAACTAATAAAAACAATGGAATCAATAGATTCACTTTTTTCATTGTTGTATCAGCCAATTAAAACAACCTCCATTTTCTAGCTTTATAAAATTAACCTGACTAATAAATCCACATCCTTAAAATAACAATTTCTAGATTCAACTAGATATACCTGCTTCTTCACCCCTGTTCTGTTAGTACAAAAAGAAAAAGCTGACGTAATGACAGCTCTTGTTCGCATCTTAGACCTAGTAACCTAATAGGAATAAATTACATATGGGAAACAGCAAAGAGAATAGATATAGTTATAAAACCGACAATTAGTAAGCTATACAGGCATTCCTAAATATTTTCTCATTTTGTCCCCCCAATGGAAACAGAATAATCATTAGTCCTCCACCTACAAATCCATTATATGACTCTTTCCAATCATATCCATTGTTATTGTTTGTAAATATTTTGAATTTCCCTTTTAAACATCCTGATCCGAATAAGTCCATTTATTCAAAATCTGTCCCATAAATTTCAACATAAATATCCATTTAATTTATAAATGAGTTCCTCCACAATCTAGCTTATAACAAAATAAGCGCATCTCTTGTTTGAGAAATGCGCCAGATTACGAAGGATCATTTAATTGAAATTAACCCTATTAATTTTCAAATAGAAAAAATAATATGTCATGAAAAAACTATTCTCGAATTAGTTTTTCAAAAATTATCTCATATAACGTTGGTTTGCCATGTCCATTATATTCCATTGGCAGGACTTGTACCAATCTCCAGCCTTCAGCAGAATAAAATCCTCCTAACGAAGTCTCTACATATTCATATTCATCCAAATACTATTTTTATGTAACTGTAATGATTATTCTTTTTGACATTTTACCATTATGAATTTAAATGGAGGTTTATTTTCCATATTCTTATGTGGCTCATTAATCTCTGAAAATTCTATTAGTCCATATTTCCCAAATTCTTGTTTGATCGAGTCAGAATCATAAAAAAACATTTTGACCCCGTCCTTTGTCTCGAAATAGTCTTTACCCAGTTGTTTGCCCTTTCCGAACATTGGGGCTTCTTTTGAAATAGTAGTAAAAATCATATATCCGTTTGGTTTTAACTGATTATAGCAATCATTAATAAACTTATCTCTCTCACGATTATTTAATAAGTGAATAAGTGCATAACAAAATATTCCGTCATAAAGTTTGTTATCAAAAGGCATATCCGTTACTGAACCATGAAAAATACTCATATTAAGCCCATTTTCCCTTGCCAAATCAATCGCTGTTTTTGAAATCTCAATTCCTGTAACATTTATTCCGTTATCAATAAAAATCTTTGCGTTTCTACCATATCCCATACCAGGGATCAATATATCCTTAACTTTCTTTTCAAGGAAAAAGTCTTTTGTCAAGATTGCTGAATCTGAAGGTTCAAATCCCCACATCATTTGATTTTCTATAAAACTTGATTCCCAGAATTCTGTCATAGCTCTAGCTCCTTCATATATCATTTTAAGTTTCCGTTATGTGTGTGTTTGTTTTTCCTATTGGTTGATAGGCTCAAAATCATTTCCATACATAATAAATGGGACAAGTGATTTGATAAATTCCTCCGGTGGTATCCCTCTATTTCTTCCCCATTCTACAGATGCACCGTAGATTCCCCAACTTAACATGACAGCTATTCTCTTTAGCGCTTGGTCTTCATCTATTGAACGTCTTTTTACCAACATTTTGTAAAAAATAATTTCCAGTTGTTCCCTTATAATGCGAGCTATCGTGTCTTCGTACCCCCTATGGCAACGATTGGATAAGGATTTTTGAAAATTCGTAATGGCTATAAAGATCCTTACGATCACTACTTCATTTAGTTCGTTTTGCTCAACCTTGTCAGAATTCAAATTGATCAACAGGACCTCTGATAATACTTTTTCTAATAAGTCAAATTTATCGTCGAAATGATAGTAAAACGTCGCACGGTTGACCATAGCCTCAGTTGTAATATCCTTAATGGTAATATCCTTGAATTCTTTTTTTCTTGAAAGTTCAATAAAAGAATCCATGATTAATTTACGTGTCCGAAGAATTCGGGGGTCCGTTTTTTCTTGAGTCATTCAAAAGTCCCTCCAACTTTTTAGACAATTATTTAAATATGTTGTATATACGATAAATCCAATAAACTATCGGTATTAGTGTTTTTCATTAAGTAATACAATGCAATTGTACAACAAATATTAAATCAAATCTAAATGGGCTGCTCTTTATGGGTGCACTTCATTTAACAAACATTAAGGTGGTGTTTTGATATGAATGAAAATAATAAAATGATATGTGATTTAGAAACAGGAGTTTGTGGTGTAGTTGGAGAGGAAGAAATGAAGATCATTGATATCAATCAGCCAAAGAAAACTGTTGATTTATATTATGTGACAGACCCTATATGCTCACATTGCTGGGCACTCGAACCAGTTCTTCGCCGTTTTGTCGAGCAGTATAGCCACTATTTCAACTTTCATACGGTCATGGGTGGTCTGCTGGAAAAATGGCATGATGGACCAATTGATCCTGCAAACGGAATATATAAACCTGCGGACGTTGCTGGTCATTGGAGAGAAGTTGGTGAATATTCCCGCATGCCAATTGATGGGACGCTCATGATTGATAACCCCGTTCAATCATCCTATCCTCCTTCACGTGTATTTAAAGTGATTCAAAAAAATCAAAATGACGCATTAGCCTATGAATATTTACGGCGTTCAAGAGAAGCTCTTTTCGCATTTAATCATAATGTTTCAGAAAAAACCATTTTGATCGACATTGTAAATAATCTTGGACTTGATGGAAAAGCAATTGTAGATGAAGCTGAACAACCGATAGGACAGCAGTTATTAAATGAGGATTTTAAGCTTGTCGCAAACCTCGGTGTTCGAGGGTTCCCAACCATTATCATCGTGAACCAAGAAAATAAAGGTGTAAAAATTGTTGGTGCACGCCCTTTAGAAAACTATGTTGCTGGACTAAAGCAAGCTCTAAATGTAGAAGAGCTGCAACCAAAACAACCACCATCCCTTTCTAATTTGCTAGAAAAAGAAAAACTTCTGTTTTCAAAAGAAATTGAAGTGATGTATGATGTTGAAAAATCGGAGATTAACAACTTCATTGGCAAAGAACTTTCACCAAATCGTTATCAAGTGAAAGAAATTCTAGGAGAAATGTATTATACAACTAATACAAAATAAGGGAGAATGACAATGGCATACTTATTACAAGTTGATTTCAAAATGAATGGACCTTTCGGGGATGAAATGGCTGAGGCGTTTTCTGATCTAGCGAAAAGCATTAATGAAGAAGTTGGTTTCAAATGGAAAATCTGGACAGAAAATCCTGAAACAAAAGAATCAGGTGGAATTTATATTTTCGAAACAAAAGAAACAGCTGAAAAGTATTTAAATATGCATTCTAAAAGATTAGCTGGATTTGGTATAACCAATATAAACGCAAAAATCTTTTTCATCAATTCTAAACTTACTGAGATTAATAAAGGTCCAGTCAAATAAATAAAAAAACTGTAATCATGGGGACGGTTCTTTTGCGCACCCATTATTTACCAATAGGAACCCTGACTCATTCAACAACCCTTATTTTAAGCGTTATATCGCAAATTTCCAACCAAGTTCTCGTCAAAGCCTCGTTCGTAGAAACCCCTAATCAAAATCAATATTTTTAAAGTTTAAATTAAATATATTAATAATAACTTATTTTATTTTTAATTTTATTGATTTATCTATTTGATTTTTAAATCAACTGATGTATGATTGGATTATAAATAATGAAGGAGGTAATTATGGCTTATCCTCTTATTTCAATGTGTCCCGTTTGTAGTAAACAATTAAAAATTACAAAGCTGCATTGTACGCACTGCCACACGACGATCGAAAATGAATTTGAGCTCTCGCATTTTGCGAGTCTCAACAAGGAACAGCTTAATTTTATTGAGATTTTTCTAAAATGCCGTGGAAATATTAAGGAAGTTGAAAAAGAACTTGGAGTATCTTATCCCACCGTCCGAGGGAAATTAGATGACATTATCTCTACTCTCGGATATTCCACCCCTAAGAAGGTTGAAATTGATCGAAAAAAAGTCATTTTAATGTTGGAAAAAGGCGAAATAACTGCCGAAGAAGCTATCTCGATAATAAATGGGGAGGAATCCTAAATGAACGACGAAATCTCTAGAGTATTAACCATGGTTGAAGAGGGAAAGTTGGACAAAGATAAGGCAGCTGAATTGATCGATGTACTGCAAGGCAAGGGTAAGCAGAGTGAACAGAATAAACAGACCTTAACTAGCTACTTGGACAAAATGCTAAAAATCCGTGTTACTTCAGAAATTGGTGACAATGTAAATGTTAATCTGCCAATTAGACTCGTAAAAGCTGTTTTAAAGGTTGGGGTGAGCATTGCTGAAAGAATTCCCGAAGCAGAAAAATATGTGAAGGATATCGACGTTGAACTTTTAATTGAAGCGATTGAAAATGAATTGGACGGACCAATTGTGGATATCACCTCGGCAAATGGTGATAAAGTGTTAGTGGTAATTGAGTAAAATGATAAAGATAAAAATAAAAGTAAAAAACAGACGATTTTTTATACCAATCCCGTATTCTATTTTATATCTACTCATCGGGACCCTCACTTCAAGGCGAATTCTGGTACTTGTAAATCGTTCAATTGAAAAAAAGACAAAGAAGAATTTTCAAATTCCTTATATAAGCAGGCATGATTTGAAGCCTTTGTTAAGGGAACTTTCCGAGCAAAGAGGTATTCTGCTGGTTGAAACAATCCTTAACGACGGAACAGAAGTTTCTATTAGGTTATAAAGCACAATTCCTCGGAACAATGGAATTGTGCTTTTTTCTCTGCCCTTGGTAAGGTTCAAACTAATTGACTGGCAGTTGGATGCCATGCCAGCCGCTTATATCACATTGGCCGTATTCATTATCACCCACAGCAACTACTATGCCGTCCGATTTAAGGCCGAGAGTATGAGCACAGCCCCCTGCTATCGCCACAATATCACGCCAGCCACTTACATTGCATTGACCATGCTTATTCAAACCCACAGCAACCACCGTGCCGTCCGATTTAAGGCCGATGGTATGATAACTACCCGACGCTATCGCCACAATATCGCGCCAGCCGCTTATACTGCATTGGTCATGCTTATTCAAACCCACAGCCCCCACCGTGCCGTCCGATTTAAGACCAACGGTATGAAGGTAACCCGCCGCTACCGCCACTATGTCGCGCCAACTGCTTACATTGCATTGGCCGTATCGATTATTCCCCACAATCGTCACCGTGCCGTCCGATTTAAGAGCGACGGTATGCCAGTCACCCGAAGCTATCGCCACAATATCACGCCAACTGCTAACATCGCATTGCCCTTCTTTATTTCGACCCACAGCCACCACCGTGCTATCCGATTTAAGACCGATGGTACGTCGCCACCCCGCCGCTACCACCACGATATCACGCCAGTCGCTTACATCGCATTGCCCTTCATTATTCCACCCCACAGCCACCACTGTGCCATCTGATTTAAGACCAATTGTATGGGCATTACCCGTGTTCGTCGCCATATGAACATTACCCGCTGCTACCGCCACAATATCGCGCCAGCCGCTTACATCACATTGGCCATATTTATTATCACCCACAGCCGTTACCGTGCCGTCCGATTTAAGACCAACGGTATGACGACACCCCAACGCTATGGTATCTTTAGGCAACCGTTTCACCTTTAAAGCAACTTCTTTCGGTGAAATGTAATTCATGTTTTACCTCCCTCTACTCAATTTTATTCGATAAAACAGCTGATTTTACTTTATCTCCCCTAGGTGAGTATGTCATCTTTTATTGTCAATTAAATGTCTTTTAAAAAAAATAAATCCGACAACTATGTGAAACACAAAACAAGGCTATTGTAAGCCTTTCCGTACAATGTTACTCTGCATGTGATGTTAAATACAAGAGGTATATTATTATTAATAATCAGTTGGTATCCCCCAACCCGACTGGTTAGCCGTGAAAAATATTCATGGCCAATTTATCGCTTGTTGATATTATCATTGTCGTCCTAATAATCTTGGTGTTTATAATGGCGATAGTCCAAACTAAACTGACGAGAGGTTGAAATCTATGGGAAAGAAACCAATGGATGAGAAAACAGAATCGGGAATGTCGCGTCGACGTTTTTTAAATATTGGTATAGGTGCAGCTGGAACTGCAATTGCACTGGGTTATATTGGTGCGGCTGGGAAGTTTCTAGAACCACCAGTAGCCAATGCAGAGACGCTAAAGGAAGTAGGGAAAGTGTCCGATTTTGAGGAAGGTGTCCCTAAATTCATTACTTATCGAGGAAGTACCGTCGAGGAAGGTATCTACGTACTCAACATGGGAAAGGATGGATGGCTTGCTCTAGAATTTCTCTGCACCCATTTACAGTGCGCGGTCAATTACGACGAGGCATCGAAAACATTTATATGTCCTTGCCATGGTGGAGCATTTGATCTTAAAGGAAATGTTCTCTTTGGACCAATTCCAAAACCTTTACAACGCCGGGTTATTGAAGTTCAAGGGGAATCTGTCAGAGTAGGGGGAATGTTGGTTTGAGAAAATGGCTTGAAGAACGATTAAGGGTTCAGGAACTACTAGATTCTATGTTTAATCACCCTGCTCCTAAACGAAGTAATTATTTAGACTATTTAGGCTTTGCCACTTTATTTGCTTTTATTAATGAAGCATTAACGGGAATTTTATTGGCTACAGTATACATACCTTCAGCTAATGAAGCATACAGCAGTGTCAAGGCTATAGAAGCTTCAGGTGCTGAGAATTTTGTTCGCTCCTTGCATGCTTGGGGAGCAGATTTCATGATTGTTTTAGTTGTTATACATTTGCTCCGTGTATTCTACGTAGGTGCTTATAAATACCCTCGTGAGTTAACCTGGGTTTCAGGAATTATTCTGTTTCTGGGAACTGTTGCATTAGGATTTACAGGTTATCTTTTACCTTGGGATCAAGAGGGATATTGGGCCACGACTGTAGGTACGGCAATGGCAGGTTATGTCCCAGTGATCGGGGATTATCTCGTACAGATTTTGCGGGATGGCGTAAACGTAACGGGAGCGACACTGACCCGGTTCTACGCAATACATATACTTGTTCTTCCTGGGATTATCTTATTAGGCTTTTTGCCTCATATCTTTTTTGTTCTTCGTCAAGGGATGACTTCTACAGACGAACTTACTAAAGCAAAACAGAGGGGCGAAGATATAACCAAAAAGTCACGTCCTTTTTATCCAAATGAAGCTTTTCGGATGGCTTCTTTTATTTTAATAATTGCAGTTACCCTTTTCATCCTAGCTGGTAATTTCCCCAAGGAGTTGGGCGAGCCAGCAGATCCATTAAACATGGAAAACTATACCCCTAAGCCAGCCTGGTATTTCATGGGTGTGTATCAACTTCTGAAGTATTTTCCTGGGGAGTGGGATGTCCTAGCGATGGTGGGACTACCTGTGATAGGGATTCTTGTGTTATTATTCTTGCCTTGGATTGATCGTAATCCGAGTCGTACACCTAAGAAAAGACCGATTGCACTGGGTGTGGCTGCAGTGTTAGTGATAGGGCTAGGTATCCTAACCTATCAAGGTATGAGCTCTGGACCTAAGGTTTTGGAAACGAAGGGAGTAGTGGCTCATCCAAGTTTTCAAAAAGACATTGAACCTATTTTCCAGAATTATTGCAACCAATGTCACCCTAATTACAAGAGCTATTCTGGCATTTTGAAGGAAGTAACTCCAGGAAATCCTGATGAAAGCCTGCTATTTGATAGTATTACAGGAAAAGCTAAATTCCCAATGCCTCCGGGACAACCTTTGAGTGACGATACGATTCAGACTATAAAAAACTGGATTCAGGATGGGGCGGAGAATAATTAAAGTCTAAATAACATTCATGATAAATTGTAATAATTTTTGCTTATAAATGTATTACCCATTGTTTAGGTTGGTTGAATGACTCCGTTTCTCAATTGGAGTTATTCGACCAACCTGTTTTTTTCGAAGTATGGGCACTGTTTCTTTACCGAAGATTGTTGAACGTTTAAAAAATAATCCCTCACCTTACATGTCTCAAGTCGTGACCTTAGACATTTAAGGGCTAACCTTATGGAAAGTATTGATTAATTTAATTTCCTTTTCTGATTTTCCTGATTCAGGACAAAGTGATAGCAGATTTGCATTAACTGCATAAATAAATGTATCTGCCGCTTTTATTTGCTTTGTCTCATTAATAATTACATTTTCATAAGGCAAGAAAACTCTTATGACATGGGTATATGTTCTATCACCGAAACCTGGTTTAACCTCTTTTATCCAGATACGAATTTTTTCAGGTTTAGGACCATCCCACTGAATTGATTCTGCCTTGTATTTTTTATGATAAAAATCTGATACATCATGGGTCATCCAAGTTTCCAAAGATTCATATATATACATTTTTGCTGCTTGGTCTTTTACCTCTACTTCTTTTCCTGTCTCTATAAATTCAGAAGCAGATGCATCGCCAACAATAAAGAAGAATACCATTACTAACATTAATATTATTTTCTTCATAGCATTCACCCCATACTCTTTACGATTAGGGTTGCCTAAATAATATTTTTTATTGCATCGCTTATTTAATGCTCAGATAAGAAATTTTATATTTAACAAATGGCACAGACCTTTATTTATATGTATACATCATCCAGTATCCTATATCTTCAAATCCGATTCGTTTATAGATTGCTCCAGCTTTAGGATTATCATAGAACAAACAGAGATCTTTCCCTTCGAGTAACAGTTCATTACAAAGCTTGAGCATACATTTGGTTGCATAGCCCCTTTTCTTATAGTTTTCTAATGTAGCTACAGCTACAACCATAGCGGACATAGAATTTTCTGCTGCTGTTGATGCTGTTGATACCATTTTTCCTTCTTCTAAAATAAAAAATGAACGGGAAGTCCCATTCTTCAATTCACGATGTTTTCTTTCTACTGTAAGGGTTGATTCAAACTCAGGAATTGAGTTTATCAATTCAACAAGGGCTTCTGCATCTTTAGGAAGTGCTTTTTGTACATTTTTAAGTTCTATATTATTTATATTACTATTTAGTTTTGTGCATTTAGCATAAAAGGATTGCCTCTTCCTCTTAAGCTCTTGTTTCAGGAACGGTGCAATTTGTTCTGTAAATTCCTTTAATCCGGACATCATTTTAAAATCAGGATCATTAGAAATAATTTCTGCGAATCCCTTAGCATTAAAGGATTCTGCAGCAAATGGAATATAGTTTTCCTCAAATTTTAACAAAATAGCCACTAGGTCTCCACTTTCGTTAAATTCTCCCCAAACTTTCTGAAATTCTTGATCGAACCCATATGCTTCAATGTCCCCAATAATAAATAAATTTTCAGCTGGCATAGTTTTTATCAATTTAAAACAAATCTCTTGATCATTCTCATTAAGTCTTCTAATCATTTTAGTCTCTCCCCCTTCAGTTTAATAGGTCCCTTTTGCTTCACCAACTTGTTAAATTTATTTTAACTTTCTTCCTTTGATAGTAACATTTGATTTATTTACAAAATATTGAAACAAGTGCTACTTTTGAATTTGGGCTTGTTCTTGTATATACAGATTTTTTAAATAGTACTATAAATCATATCTATAATATTCTGCTTTCATTTGATCAGTCTCTTACAGGATTTAAGGAATTGAAATAAAAACCAAGGGATGAAAGATCACTATATTATAATCATTTTTAATCTTTTAAAAATGATTAAAGCTATTTCAACCCATAACCAGCTATAAAGGAAAGCAAATAAAAAGATACTTCCTGTTTTAATAAATGAAAAAGAAGCAGAGACTACTGGACCTAAAACTGGAAAGTGAAAAATAAAAATCAAACTCATAATTCCTACCATTAAAAGAATTGCACCGGTAACAATAATACATAATCTGTTACTAAAAAAGTAAAAAGATAACCCTATGCCAAGTCCTAACAAACCTGTTGTAAACAGAAATACAATTAGTTCTGTTGGCTGTAGGATGAATAACAACATAATTGTCAAAATGTAGGACATTACTCCAAACGGAATGGAAAACATGGAACATAACAGAATAGGTGCAGTGGCAAACGGACTTAAAAAAAATCCTATACCAGGTAAAAATCCACCAGCGGCCTGAAGAATAGAAGCAATACAGGCAAAAATAGACGCTGCAATAAGCTTCGACATCCTTTTATGTTTCTTGAATAATATTTGAGATAAGCGAACTTCTTCAGAAATAGGTTTTAAAAAATACACACAGGTCCACCTCATTATAAATGGTTTATAACCATACATTATATTTACCATTTATTAGAGGTGGAACTATTATTAATAATCCAAACATTTGCCTATGCCTATTAAAAAGGAAGGCTTTTTTTATTTGACTATTACCTTTCCAACCATTCCTTCCCGGAAATGATACCGACATATAAGATCATATGTACCGGGCTGTTTCGGTGTCACGGTAATGTTTTTTACTTTCCCTGGCTGAACCTCGGCATCTATTCTGAGCTTTTCCACTGTGAAGGTGTGATCTTTCTTGCCTTTGTTTTTCAATATCAGCGTTGTGGTTGTTCCGTTTGGAATAGTGATGACTTTCGGATTAAAGTAATCATCGTTCAACTCGACCTCAATCGAATTCACCCTCTCATTAGGCTGAGGTACAATACTTGATTCGGCAAATACGCCGAGTGTGCCTAGAGTTGTCACAACCACAACCATTGCCAGCGCAACGACCAATCTTGGTACCCACTTTTTCACAGACATTCGCAATCCCTCCTTTCCTAAACATTATTTTTTTCAAACAGATAAAATAATATCACTATAAATTTGGTTCCACCGCTCCTTCAAATAGAAACTTTTTTATGTGAAACAGTGAAAAGAAAACATATTATCTTGTCTAAATGTCCATAATGCATTCTAGGATAGTGCCCTTAAATGGAATAAGAACGAGCCTAGATTGAGGAGCATCAATTAAGATTTAAGTAGTTTTTACAAATAATACTCCATCATTTTGGCAACCTTTTCTTTTATTTTTTCTTTTATAGATATTTGATTGACGTCTGAGGATGTTACTCGTTTTGAATTTTGGATGTCTTTATTGATTACCGGCTTGATTTTAGAAATAAAGCTCGGGTCATGGATATAACAGTTCATTTCCTCATTTAAATGAAACGAGCGCGAATCAAAATTTACGGTTCCAACCATCAATACGGTTTCATCAATCAAGAATGCTTTTCCGTGTAACACTCCCTTTTTATATCTGTATACTTCTATTCCCAGTTTTAGTGCTTTTCGAATATATGGATTCGCTGCTTCTTTAACTAACAGTGCATCCGAATGGGGTGAGAACAGAATTTTAACACGGACTCCTCTTTTGGTTGCATCCACTAATGAGTTCCAAATAGTTCTGTCATTTAGTATAAAATAAGGTGTTACTATAATGATGGACTTTTTTGCCTGTTGAAACATCTTTGCATAATCTTGCCCAAGCTTTTCACCGCTATAATATGCAGTAAATCGATGCATGGTTGCTCCCTTTTCCTTTGACGCGCTGTGTATTGGAATCTGTTGCTCAGTGTTTTTCTTCCAGTCTATTTCGAATTGATGTTTTAGATCTTGAACTCCTTCTCCTCGTATTTGAAGGTGATAATCTCTCCAATGACCGAGTTTTGCTTTTTCTCCTAAATACTTCTTACCGATGTTAAATCCGCCAATGTACCCAATCCTTCCATCAATAATTGAAATACGACGATGATTCCGTTTATCCAAAGATGAAAAAAGATATGGAAAAGCAGGCTTATTGTAATACGTAAAATGCACTCCTTCTCTAACCAATAATTCTCTTTCCTTTTTCTTAAGTAAAAATCCACCTAGCCTGTCCAATGCATAATATACTTCTACACCTTCCTGACTTTTTTGCCTCAATAAATCTAAAAACTGATGACTTACTTTATCATCTGCAATAGAGAAAAAGTCGATATATACGTAATGTTTTGCTTTCCTTATATCTGAAAATAATTGATTGATTAACTGTTTCCCGTCCGTATACATCGTAATATTACTTTGACGAATCGGGTATTGGATGGGCTGCTGGTCAAATACCCTCTTTTTTTCGGCTGTTGTTCTGTCAATTTTACTCCATACAAACAACACAAAACATGCGCTGATAAATACAAATAGGAGTACTTGAAGGATTTTCAATATCTTTTTCAGCATATGTAATCTCCTCTATATATTATCGTTACATGACTGTTAGTTTTTGTTTTTGTGACAAAAAACATTTAATAAATAAAAAAATGGCACCCATTTCTGAGCGCCATTTAAAAGTTTATTACGCAACCTTAGCCTGCTTAGTTGAATTAATGTAATCATTTGCTTTTTCTTTGTCAAATTCGCCTTCCCACTTTGACATGACAATCGTCGCTAATGAATTCCCCAAGACATTCACTGCTGTTCGTACCATGTCTAAAACGCGATCAATACCCGCGATAAATGCCACACCTTCTATTGGCAATCCCATAGAACCAAGTGTTGTTAAAACAACAACGAAGGATGCACCTGGAACACCAGCCATTCCTTTTGATGTTAACATTAGTACCAATAACAAGGTAATTTGATGTGTCAAAGATAGATTAATCCCATACATTTGGGCAACAAAAAGTGAAGCTAGTGCTTGATAAATCGATGAACCATCTAAATTAAACGTATAACCTGTTGGAATAACAAAAGAAGTAATTGATTTCGGACAACCAAACTTCTCCATTTTGTCCATCAACCTTGGTAATACAGCCTCTGAACTTGCGGTTGTAAAAGCCAATATTAGTTCGTCTTTTAACACTTTAATTAGTACAAAAATACTTGTCCCAGACATTTTGGCAATCGTTCCAAGGACAACGAACACAAAAAATAACATTGTTACATACACAGCTACTACTAATTTCCCTAAAGGGATTAATGACGCGATCCCGAATTTAGCAACAGTCACTCCAATCAGTGCAAACACACCATATGGTGCGAACTTCATCACTTGATTTGTTACCCAAAACATCGCATCCAATACACCTTCAAAAAATCCAATGACGGGTTTTCCTTTTTCCCCTATCGCCGCAATTCCTAAACCAAAAAACACTGAAAAGAAAATGATTGGCAACAAATCCCCTTGAGCCATGGATTCAAATATATTTTTCGGAACAATATGAACAATCGTTTCCGCAAAGCCATGGCTTTCAGCTGTTTTCGTTGTAGCCTCGTATTTTGAAATATCACTTTTTTCAAGATTACTGGTATCTAAACCAGAGCCGGGATGGAACAAGTTTGCCGACAGCAATCCAATCGCAATAGCAAGGGTCGTGACAATCTCAAAATAAAGAAGGGTTTTCCCACCTAATTTCCCCAGCTTTTTAATATCGCCAACTCCCGCTATTGAGACTACTAGTGCAGCGATGACAATCGGGACCACAATCATTTTAATTAAACGAATAAAAATATCGCCAATTGGAGTAATAATGGCCATGACTGTTTCATTACCATGAAATAAAGCACCAAGAACAATACCGAGTACAAGTGCAACAAAAATTTGCGAAGCAAGACCAAACTTCTTCATATAAAATCCTCCTTAAATAAGTAGCCCTTTGTTATCGCCTATACATATGTGAGTATTCTTAGTTTAAAATGAAACCTACAAAAACCTACAGAATACTACAGAGACAAAATATAAATGTGCGATAAATGTTGAATTTCACCTGACTATGTAGTTGGGATCAACAAAATAGAAAAAGCACCGAGCACTAGAATCCTAGTGTTTGGCGCTTTTAAATAGTTCTAACATTAATTTTTCCTTAGGTGCATTTTTCCGCAATCAACGCGGCTTCAATAGTGATTGCAGACAAATATTTGCATTTCAGAAATAACAAAGGTTGCAAAATGCAAATATATAGTATATAAATAAATCAGAGGTGAGAAAAATGGAAAATAACAACGTGCGCGGGTTAATGCAGATGATTGTACGAAGATTCGGCTTTCTTAACGAGCGTTGCTGTGAAGACTGTTGTGGAGATGATATAAGCCTTGTTCAAAGTCACATTTTGTATGAAATATCAAGACAGTCCTCGCCTTCAATGCAAGACGTCTCTAATGCATTAGGTATGGACATAACTACATTTAGCAGACAAGTAAAGACTCTTGTTGAAAGAGATTTAGTGAAAAAGACACCCCATCCAAATGATAACCGAGTAAATCTTTTATCTTTAACACCTAAAGGAACTGCAACTGAGCAAAATATTAATAATGAGATGAACAATTACCTTAACTCCATTTTGTCGAATTTAAGCGATTTCGAACGCGATACGGTTATTCGATCCTTATATTTACTTGAAGAGACCATGAGAAAATCAGAAAACAAATGTTGTCCTCCAAGATAATGGAGGATAATATTTTAAAGCAATACTTGCAAAAATCAAATAAAGGAAGGGTGGAACGATATGTGGAAAGAAGTTTTTACAAGTTTTTTATCGATTGCATTTGAATTGACTCTTCTTTTCTTCATCATTTCATTTGTTATTAGTCTCCTTCAAGGATTAATACCATATGAAAAAATGGAAAGGTATCTGTTCAACTCTAATAAAATAGTTGGAGCTTCAGTTGCCATTCTTTTAGCTTTTATTACGCCTTTTTGCTCTTGCTCAACCATTCCAATCGTTGTTGGTATGTTGCAAAAGAAAATGCGATTTGGATATGTCATGATTTTCTTATTTGCATCACCTGTTTTAGATCCAACTATTTTGACACTAATGGGTGCCCTAATGGGATGGAAGGTAGCTGCCATCTATACTTTACTTACGACAATGTTATCCATTATTATTGGATTCACATTAGAAGCGCTAGGTTTCAATAGCGCAGTCAAAAATGTCATTGTTTCAGGAGGTAAGCAGCAAGTTAAAGGCTTTAATTTAAAACATGCCTGGAATGAAACGATTAGTCTGATGAAGACCGTATATCCATTTCTTATTATTGGTGCTCTAATTGGTTCTTTAATCCACGGTGTTGTACCAACAGAATTTATAACGACATATTTAGGTGGAAATCAATGGTGGTTAATCCCAGTGGCCGCAATTATTGGAATTCCGTTATATATTAGACTCTCTACCATGATTCCAATTGCGCAAATCATGGTTGCACAAGGGGTGGCTTTAGGTCCAGTTATGGCAATTATGATTAGTTCAACCGGAGCAAGTTTACCGGAAGTAACTTTACTAAACTCCATTTTCCATAAACGCTTAGTAGGGGCCTTTTTATTATCCGTGTTTATAATGTCTACGCTTTCAGGCACAATTTTTTACCTTATTTAAAACCTTAAACCAAAAAGGATAATAATTTTTTATATTAAATAATAGGAGGAATTTACATGCTTAAATCGTTTAAAAACATTCTTGTTGGGAAAAAAAGTGATTGTTGCACTATATCTATCCAGGAAGTTGATAAAAATGAAGCAAACTCTAAGGAAGAAAAGAGAAAGTGCTGTGAAGTAAAAATCGAAAATAGTGACTCTAAGGAAAACAACTAAAATGGAAAAAAAGGAAGAAATCCGCGAACATATCCGTAAAAATTACACAGAAATTGCTGTAAGTGGTGGCAACAGTAGTTGTTGCAGTGGTGGGTGTGATTGTAGCGAGCCTATGGATGTTGAAGCAACATCAATAAAATTAGGATACTCTAAGGAAAATCTGCTTAATGTGCCACTCCAATCTAATATGGGATTAGGTTGCGGAAATCCATTAGTGTTTGCTTCCCTAAAAGAAGGAGAAACAGTTCTTGATCTCGGCAGCGGCGGGGGTTTTGACTGCTTTCTTGCTCGAGAGCACGTTGGAGAGAACGGATATGTAATCGGAGTTGATATGACTCCCGATATGGTAAAATTAGCAAGGGAAAATGCAGCAAAAAGTGGATATAGTAATATTGATTTTAGGCTGGGTGAAATTGAACACTTACCGGTAGCTGACACTTCAGTTGATGTGATTATATCTAATTGTGTCATTAATCTCTCTGTAGATAAACAGCAGGTTTTTAACGAGGCTTATCGAGTACTAAAGCCAGGAGGAAGATTATCCATTTCAGATGTTGTGGCAACAGCAGAATTACCGGAAAATATTAAACAAGACAGGTCATTGATTTCAGGTTGTATTGGTGGTGCTGAGTACATCGAAGACCTCGAAGCAATCATTCGCGATGCGGGTTTTGATGACATCCGAATGACTTTAAAGGATAACAGTAAAGAGATAATCCAAAATTGGACACCTGAAAAAAGCATCGAAGATTTTGTTGCCTCATATATAATTGAAGCAGTAAAATGAGAAAACTCGCCAATTGGCGAGTTTTCGGTTTATTCATTACAAATTAGAATCACAAACATAAATCGTTGGAATTTAATCTAACAACAATTACTTTCATTTCCCAATAACACCAATCCTTTTGATTCCTGATTAAAATCAAGAGTTAGTGTTTCAGTATAGGATTCAATGTTTGAATCAATCGCGACCTTTATTTCATTAATGGTAACTACCTTATCTTCTACATCTGGCTCATCCAGAGACAGTCCTACTTGTGGCTGTCCTCAGCCAAAGCCTGCAAAATAAACACGAATGTTTTTCGCATCGCGTTCTTGGAACAATTGTAATAGCACATCACGTGCTTGATCTGTGATAATCAATGTTTTATCCCCCTTTAGATGTTTTTTTATTTAAAATCATATTTCCTTTATGACTTAGGAAAAATACGCACTTTAATTAATTCATTATAAGCCATTATAAGCCATTATTCATTTCCACCTTGTATAAATTTTTTTAACTGAGCATATCCAATGTTCTCTCCACTTGATAAAGGAACAATTGCACTTTTTTCTGCTAATTCAGCTGATACTTTTTGAATCCAACCAACCTCCGCTTGCGCCCTTCCTTTTAATACCGGATCATTTGTTTCAGTCGCATATAAACTCTGGTTTATGACCCACCATTTCGGAACAATTTCAGCACGCTTTAAATCTTCTTGCAGGCGACTAGCTTCTAAAACTGGGGTTGCTTCAGCCAAAGTTACAATGACAACACTTGTTTCTTCAGGATTTCTTAATCGAGGTAAGAGGTTTTTTACATTATCTGAAACTTCCCCGGTGGACCTAGCTAACTCTTTATGGTACGACTGAGCAGCATCTAGCAACAGTAACGTGTGTCCGGTTGGTGCTGTATCGATCACAACAATTTCATCTTTTGCTCTACCAACAACATCGGCAAAAGCGCGGAAAACGGCTATTTCTTCTGTACATGGTGAGTTTAAGTCTTCTTGTATATAGGCAAGTGCTTCTTCATCTAATTCATCACTTACTTTTGATAATACTTCCTGTTTGTAAGCTTCTACTTCATCTTTTGGATTGATTCTGCTGATGGTTAATTTATCATTTTCTTTGCTGTTTTTAAATGCAAATTCTAAGTTTGCAGCAGGGTCAGTGGTTGTTAAGTGAACGTTTTGTCCCTGCTGAGCCAATCCTATGGCAATTGCACTTGCTATTGTAGTCTTCCCTACTCCGCCTTTACCCATTGTTAAAATGACCCTTGTTTTTCTTTGCGAGAAATCCTGAACCACTTTATTTAACCCCGGTAATCTTATATCTAGTTTTTCCATCTTTAATTGTTTTGCAGGCAGTGTATATTGTTTAAATAAATGACGTAAATTTTCAACGCCAGTTAAGGAGTAAGCTACATATGGCAAAGAGTAAGTAATGACCTGTTTTAAATCGTTTGGGATATTTTTCAATGCATTTCTTTGACGATGATATAAAGCTGAAGAGATTTCATCCTCAGATAAATAAGACTGCATGACACCATTAATGACTAACAGTTGATTTATAATGCCTATTTCCTTTAATTCTTTTGAAGCACGATTTGCCTCAAATAAAGATGATTCATCTGGTCTAGCAACAAGTATCAAGGTTGTTTTTGTTGAATCAGATAACGCATCCATCGTTTTTGAATAGGTCTCTTTTTTCTCCGTTAAGCCTGAAAGAGGACCTAAACAAGATGCGCCGTGGGTGCTTTCTTCCAAAAATCCACTCCATGCCGTTGGGAGCTGGAGGAGACGTAGCGTGTGACCAGTTGGAGCTGTATCAAAGATGATATGATCGTATGCCTCAACAATGGATGGATCTGAAAGTAAGTATGTAAATTCATCGAATGCCGCAATTTCAACCGTACATGCCCCAGATAATTGCTCCTCCATATTCGCTACAATGGCATCAGGAAGTTTCCCACGGTATGGCCCAATTACCTTTTCTCTATAGGCTCTTGCCGCTTCATCTGGATCAAGATTACATGCAAACAGATTTTGTATATTTGGAATGGATGTTGACTCATTTGTTAATTCAATTTCTAATACATCTTGCAAATTTGAAGCAGGATCTGTGCTAACGAGCAAAACCTTCTTTCCTGCATCTGCCAATGATACAGCCGTTGCACAGGCAGTTGATGTCTTTCCTACCCCACCTTTTCCAGTGAAAAATAAAAATTTTGTCTTTACGATCATTTTTGTATCAAAAGTTTGAAACATGATTTTTCACTGCTCTCTCATTGGATTAAGTTGAATATTTAGATTGGCCTTTGGTTTAACACTTAGATCCTCAGCTTTTACACCAAACCATTCTCCAAGTTCTTCATTGGTTGGGTAAATACTGATTTTTACGATTTCTCCATCCACTAAGGTGACAGGCAACGACTCTGCTCCTTTTTCATGTAGAAGTTGATTGATTTTTTTATTTTCAACAAATATTGCTGGTTCATTTGCAAGGTTATACCGTTTAATGTCAAAACCCTTTTTCTCTAATAAAAATAGTGCGGAAGCCAATCTCGTTAATTCGGGATCCACACTAGGTCCACAAACACCAGTAGGACAACACATTGCAGGGTCAAAAATTTCTACTTTACTCACGGAAAACACTCTCCTTATATTAAATAAGTATTTACTTATATAAAGATTAAAGGTAAAGCCAAGAGCTTAGGAAGCCTTGGCTATTATGTTAATTTTACTCTCCAGTTTCGGCAAAACGTTTAATGCGGTCACCAATCTCATCACGAACACGCTGGAAAAATGCCCACTTTTCTTCTTCTGTTCCCTCCGCTTTTGCAGGGTCATCAAAGCCCCAATGAACCCGTTTCACTTGACGAGGAGTCATTGGGCAATGCTCATCAGCATGACCACATAAAGTAACGACAAGGCTTGCGTTGTTTAAAATTTCTGGATCAATGACATCTGAAGTTTGATTGGAAATATCAATCCCAATTTCTTTCATTGCTTTAACAGCATTCGGATTTAATCCGTGCGCTTCAAGACCGGCACTCTTTACATCCCACTCACTACTTAAATATTGTTTTGCCCAACCTTCTGCCATTTGGCTCCGGCAAGAGTTTCCTGTACATAAGAAATAGATAATTTTTTTATTTTCCATAATATTAATTCCACCTTGTATAGTTTTGTTAAGCAGCATGTTCAGAAAAATATTTTCGTTTAAACCATAAGGCAACATTGACTAACGCTATCATTACAGGCACCTCAACTAAAGGACCAATGACCGCTGCAAACGCTGCACCAGAATGAATGCCAAATACTCCGACCGCCACAGCAATCGCTAACTCAAAGTTATTACTTCCAGCAGTAAAGGCTAATGTTGTTGTAACAGGATAATTTGCACCAATTTTCTTTCCTAAAAAGAATGAGACAAAAAACATGACCACGAAATAAATAAGAAGTGGAATAGCGATGCGTACTACGTCTAATGGAAGGCTAACAATTGTTTCTCCTTTTAAGGAAAACATCACAACAATTGTAAACAGTAAAGCGATTAGAGTGATTGGACTAATTTTAGGAATAAAGACCTTTTCATACCACTGTCTACCCTTAGCTTTTACCAAAGTAAAGCGGGTAATCATTCCAGAAATGAACGGAATTCCCAAATAGATGAAAACTGATTTTGCTACTTCAGCCATCGTAATATCGACAATGGCACCTTCAATTCCTAACCATTCAGGAATAATGGTTACAAAAACATAAGCATATACGGAAAAGAATAACATTTGGAAGACGGAGTTAAAGGCAACCAGTCCAGCTGCATATTCTGTATCGCCCTTGGCAAGGTCATTCCATACGATGACCATCGCAATACAACGTGCCAAACCAATCATGATCAGTCCTACCATATATTCTGGCTTATCTTGTAAAAAAATGATGGCTAACAAAAACATTAATACCGGACCAATAACCCAGTTTTGCACAAGTGACAACAATAGTACTTTTACATCCTTAAATACACGCCCCATTTCCTCATAACGAACTTTGGCAAGAGGCGGATACATCATTAAAATTAAACCAATCGCTAACGGAATAGAGGTAGTTCCCACCTGCATACTGTTTAGACTATCCACAAATCCTGGCGTGATAAAACCTAATCCAATTCCAACAGCCATAGCTAAGAAAATCCAAAGGGTAAGGTATCGATCCAAGAAGCCTAACCGTTTTTTCTCTGTATTACTCATTTCAACACTCCCTTTTCACTATTTTTTCTGTTTTAGCAACCACATTTTTCTGTTGGGTTACTCTGAATAATTTTATTGATTTTTTCATCTTGTGCTGGAACATGACGCAAAAGATCATCAAGGAGTTCATACAAGTCGTTTTGTGGATTAAGTGAATAATAAATCCACTGACCTCTACGTTCCTCTTTTACTAATCCCGCATCCTTTAACTTTCGTAAATGTTGACTGATTGAAGGTTGACTTGTTTCAAAGACTTCGACAAACTCGCAAACACAACATTCTCGTTGTTTTAAAATCCCCACCATCGTTAAACGAGTTTTATCTCCAAGAAGTTTGAAAAGTTGAGACATACGTTCTAAATCAATAATGGTTCGCTCCATATCGACACCCCCGTTCACGATATAATTATTTGCTTATATGTAGTTTTTTATTGACTGAAGCTTTAATAACTCGTTTGATATCCGAAAATAAGTATATAACTAGATACTTATATATAGCAAGAGCTAACCGTTTTCTTTTACATAACCTTAACAAATATAAAAGGACTGATACTATCTGATCAGTCCTTTTAAAATTATTTCTTAAGAATCTCAATAATATCTTTCGGTTTGAGCACCTTTCCAGATGAAATCAATTTTTCGTCAATGACCAATGCTGGAGTAGACATCACACCGTAAGACATAATATCTTGAAAATCCGTAACTTTAATGATCTCCGCTTCTTTTCCAAGTTCCTTAATTGCCAGTTCAGCATTATTTGCTAACACCTGGCAATTCTTACATCCTGAACCTAAAACTTTAATAATCATTTTGAACACTCCTCAATATTTATAAAATTTACAACAACATGTATCCAAAAGCATTGAAGATATAACCAATAATAATGATTCCAACAACAACAATCCCTACAAATATTGCTAATAGTTTTGTTTTTACAACTTTTTTCAGCATAATCATTGATGGCAATGAAAGAGCGGTAACACTCATCATAAATGCTAATGCAGTGCCAATTCCTACCCCTTTTAACACAAGAGCTTCAGCAATTGGTAATGTTCCAAAAATATCTGCATACATTGGCACCCCAACAATGGTCGCTAATAAAACGGAGAACCATTTATCTGAACCAAGCAATGCAGTAATAATTGATTCAGGAATCCAGTTGTGAATAGCTGCACCAATTCCTACACCAATTAAAATGTATAACCAAACTTTTTTTATGATATCAACTACTTGATCCTTAGAAAATTGTAATCGATCCTGAATCGATAACTCTTCTGGTTCAGAATCAATCATTTTATTGTTAAACACGAATGGTTCAACGTATTTTTCAAGCTTTAGTTTACTTATAATGGTTCCACCGATAACCGCTAGGATCAAACCTACGACAACATAGGCAATCGCAATCTTCCAGTTGAAAATACTGGCTAGTAATATAACTGAAGCCAAATCAACTAATGGTGAAGATATTAAAAATGAAAATGTCGTTCCAATTGGCAGGCCGGCGCTTGTAAAACCAATAAACAATGGAATCGATGAACAAGAGCAAAACGGTGTTACTGTTCCTAGCAATGCGCTTAATATATTAGCTGTAATCCCATTAAATCGACCAAGAATTTTCCTCGTTCTCTCAGGTGGAAAGTAGCTTTGAATATAGGAGATCACAAAAATTAACACCGATAGTAAAATAAAAATTTTTACGACATCATATATAAAGAAGTGGATGCTGCCTCCAACTCTACTTTTTACATCTAATCCAAATACATTATTAACAAGAATTGTTACAAGGTCATTGAGCCAATCCATTTTAAGGAGTTGATTGTTTAACCATGAAAAAATATTCATTTTAACACCGCCTTAATGATGTTCGAATAAGTAAGGGACTAAGTTTGTAATTTTTTCTTTATTCAAATGATAAATGGTGAACTTCCCTTCTCTTCTCGAGTCAATAATTCCGCCTTTTTCCATGATTTTTAAATGATGATTGACGGTTGAAGAAGCTCCAGATATGCCAGTTACAATTTCACACATACACATGTCCTCGAACCATAGTAAAGAAATAATCTTTAACCTAGTTTCATCTCCTAGTCCTTTATAAAAATTAGCGATGTTTTCTAATTCTTGACTATCCAATGTTTTTGGAAATTGTTTTTCAGCTAATCGCCTGATATTATTCATATTTTCATTAGACTTCATGTTCCAAGTCTTTTTCTCGACCATGTAAAAACCTCCTTACGTGTTTATTATACATCTAATTTTCTAGTTTTATAGTTTTATTCATGAAAATTTTAGATAAAATTATGCAATCCAAAATAAATAAAATGACATTATGATTAGAAGAACACCCATTCCATGTTGAATGTATTGACTGTACTTTTTTATTTTGGATATAGAAGTAATCATCCCAGATAGGGTCCCAAGGATTACCAAGGGAATTCCTCTACCTAAAGCAAACATTAGCAACAACACTCCGCCAAAAAGCAATTTACCTTCTAGCATTACATACGTTAATATGACTAACAACACCGGTGTAGCGCATTGGCTTGTCGTAAAGCCCATAAGGAATCCCAAAACATAACTACCCAGGAAACCTTTTATTTTTATTTTGCTTATTAATTTATCAATAGAAAGACTTAATTCAAATGGAATCAGTTCCAGCAAAACAAGTCCCATGATAAACGTGATGACTACGGCTAAATATGTAAGAACCTCTTTCAGTGGGCCAAGGATTTCTCCTAATAAGCTAAATAACAAGCCCATGCTGACAAATGTAGTGGCTGTTCCGAGAATATAAAAAATTGAAAGGAAAAACTTTTTTTTCAACGGCAAAAATTGATTTTCCTTTTTTTCTGAAGCCTCTAAATAGCCAAGTAACAGTGGAATTGATGATAAATTACACGGGCTAATACTTGATAAAATACCGGCTAAAAATGTAACAATTACCGAAAACCAGAGCGAGTTTTTAAGAACTTCTTCTAAAAGTTCATTCATTTTTTTTCACCAGGCCATCTAATATTTCCCTTAATTCATTTTCCGGAATTGCTCCAATTCGTTCAATTCGTTTCATACCTTCTGCTTCAAACTCACTTGTAGGAATAAATGCAATTTTATATTCGCTGACGATTTTCTCGTTAGATAATTTATCAATGTCAACGTCTACAAACTCAACTTTACCCTCATATTCTTCTTTTAATTTTGAAGAAAGTTCCTCCATTTTCATGCACGCCTCACATTTTGTGGAATGGAACAATATCCAGCGTGGTTGCTGAATTGGCTCTATTTCAGCTTGATCTTGTGAGGAGTTCCACTTAAACCATCCTAATAAAATAAAAATGACAATAAGAAATAGTAAAGAAACTCTTCTTTGCAATCTTTTTTCAATATTCATCATTTCCTCCCTCCTATATAAGATTATAAAACTAATTTTATAGTTTTGTATTAAGAAATTGTGAACTATTTTGACTCTTTTAACTTATCGAATTTTCGTTAATGCTTATCCTTCATCAACTATCCCGTTACTTTAGTAGATAATTTCAAATGTCCTATAAAAGTTAGCATGGAAATATTATTTAAATGAGTTGCTAGATAAGCTCGCCCAAAATGAAAGAGCACAATTCTTTTGGAATTGCGCCCGTTTATGAAAGATTAATACTATCCAATAAAGATACACACCGACTGTTTAACTGGTAATTAATAAATGCTAACAAATAATGGGGTTTATCTATTAATTTAGGAATAATTATTCTGTTAAAAATTGTTTTAGTTTTTCTGCATCTACATTTTTTATTTGTCCGACTTTTCCTTCTACTGAATTAAAAATAACCGTTTGATCCTCTTCAATCCAAACTTCATAATTTGCTAATCTTTCATCAACACCTTCTTTTTCTATCCAAAATTCAATATCATCATCTCTATTTGGCCTGTCTAATGTATCTTCTTTCCATTCTATTTTGTCCACTATTTCCATAATATCAGAAATATCTTTATCATTTGTGATCACACCTAAATTAGGTTCAGGATCCATTTTGTCTGCTACTCTAATTAACTGATTTCCTCCTCCTATACATCCTGTCAATATTAATAGAAAAATTGAAGAAGTTAAAACTAATGCTTTTCTCATAGAAGGGTTCTCCTTCCTAATAATAAAATGAAAACATTTTTCTCCATAAAGGAACGTAAGGTACGTTCGCAACAAGGATGTTCACATTGCCTTTAAGTGAGTGGGGTAGTCCTTTATACAAGTCACCTTCAAAAACACGTCCACCGAAATCCGTTACATTGCGGCCAGCGCATCGTACTGCGGCAAGGTCAATCTCAACAGAATACAATTCAACTCGTCCTAAAGCTGCCGCCAGCGCTGCACCAACTGCACCTGATCCGCAACATAGGTCAACAACGATATCATCAGAACATGACAGGAGTTCTGCCTGGTGAACAAGAAACTCGGTACGTTTGCGAGGCACGAAAACGCCTTGGTCCACTTCAATCCGCAAACCACAGAACTCTGCGTATCCAACAACATATTCAAGAGGCAAACCATCGGCTCGCATTTCCACCATTTTCTTGAGTTCCTCTGGAGTTCGTGCCTTTGAGATAAGTAACTGAGTCTCTTCTTCTGCGAAAACACAACCCGCGCTCCGAAGCCTGTTAATTATACATTTTTCCGTTTCATTGTCCAAAAAGAAATTAAATTTTTTTCCTATTTATCTCACCACTCTTGATATGCATATTTATAACACTGTATTCGTTAAAAATTGGAGATATCCTTCTTCAACAAAAATTGCCCTAAATGAAATAAGCGCTGATCCTTGTTAATGGATAGCGCTTGTTAGTTGAGTAATTAATAATTCTATAATTATAATTCAATAATTTATCTGTTTCATTCTGTCCTGATTTTATATAAAATCCATTTTCAAAGAAGCTGTCCACTACGCTTCGGGAATAACTCTGGCGATTAGCAGGATGAAGATGACCAACCCAATTAGCATAAAAGTTAGAGATGCCATAAAAATTGGTCCATTTCTGAAGACCGGTTCCGTTCGTTTTTGGATAATGCCTGTCATGGCGCTGGCCTCGCTTTCACTATACTTTGAGAAAGTGCCTCCACTGCTAGAAAACCAAAAGGTGATTACAGAAAAAATGACTCCTCCCAAAAACATAATTTCTATAAATCTGATGGAAAATTTCTCTGCAACAAAATAGGTAATAGCAACTTCCACAATCAATGATATTAAAAAAATGATTATTGATTTTTTCATTTCATCCCCTCCATTTTTGACTATTTATGCTGCTATTCTTCCTTATTATCTTAAGGGTTTTCTAGGGGAGGATACTTCATTCCCTCATCAATACCTGCAGTACCATTAATAAATACAAGTAATACAACCCCATGTTCTTTTCTCCAAAAGTAAGAATACACAAGGCCTGGATCATCTTTTAATACGATGTCTATCTTATACCCACCCTGTTTATAATCCTTCATTATGTTTTTGCCATCGATATTATCCTGGGAAATCCCTTGTTTTTCCATATATAGTTGAACAGCCTTTTCAGCCATGCCCTTTTGAACAGGGTACCAATAAACAAGGAAACCAATAATTACTAAAGAGATTATTGAAACTATGATAATAATTTTCTTATACATAATTTAGTCCTCCGTTGTTTATCGCTCTCTTTTTGATTTATTAATTTCAACAAAAGAAGTGTTAATCCTTCTTTGATTAACACGCCCTTTAATTGAATAACTTAGATTTTTCTTCACTTGTTTTTTGCGACCTGTTATTATCGTTTTTTATAACACTTACATGTTTATATTCTACTTATGATTACTATCTATAACTATTGATTGTAAAACTATAACAAATCAGACATATATTTCTTTTTGTATGCTAATGGTGTCATGTTCATCGACTTTCGGAAATTATCTATGAAATAGCTTGTGCTGTTATATCCTACTTGATAAGCAATATCCGTAACATTGGATTCTGGTTGTTGTAGTAAAATTAAACTTTTTTGAATTCGATAATCGGTTACGTAATTCAAAGGTGTTTTCTTTAAAATTCGTTTGAAATACCGACAGCATTCAGATCGGCTCAACCCACCAGCTCGTGCAATATCGTCTAAAAGGATTTTCTCAGCATAATGTAAGTGTATCCAATTTAACATTTGCTTCATTCGATGACTCTTTAACATTTCCGTTTGTTCGTACTCTAATTGAATACCATTAATAATTAGGTTTTTCCAAATTAACGTTAGTTGTACGATGATGTCGATTTCATAATATGGTAGATTTTGTTTTATCAACTGATTGATTTTCATAATAGAGTCCAAAATATTAGTCGCCCAAAGCTCCTTTGGATCCAATAGTAAATACGGAATATTAGTGGCCTGAATATACGGATTTACAAAGGATGCATAAAGTTCTTGTGATAAAACGAAACTTGGGGAAACATTTAAACAGACATAGGCACAGCCCGAATCATCCTTATCTTTTGCCATGTGCAAGCAGCCACTATTTATAAATAGCCCTTCGCCTTCTTGAACAGTAATATTTTCTTCATTTATTTGAAAAATTGCTTCTCCTTTTACAACGAGAACAAACTGAAATTCATCATGCCAGTGAAGTGGTATATATCCATTTATATTTTGGTTAATCGTTGTTTCGTATACTGCAATCGGTAACACAACTGTACGATGTTCAGTTAATTCTTTTAAACTTTGGTCAACCCTAAAATCTTTTATTTGCATATTGATACCTCAATATATTTATATTTTTTCATTCGATTTGTGTATTATTTCAGAGGTTTTCCACTTATCATATAAAATATTATAACACTATTTTTATATTTAAAGGTGGATAATCATTCATGAACAGACTAAAGGGAATATTTCTTGTTATAACGGGAGCAGTATTTTGGGGGATTGGTGGTACTGTTTCAAAAAAGCTTTTTCAACAATATCAAATCGACGTAGATTGGCTGGTAACAATCCGATTGCTCATAGCTGGTTTTTTACTCTTAACAGTTCAATTTTTCAGAAACGAGCGATCCCAGATACTCGGTGTTTGGAAAACTCGAAGGATCGCTATTCATTTAATTATCTTCGGGTTACTTGGTATGCTTTCAGTTCAATACACATATATGGCTTCCATTAAGCATGGAAATGCTGCTGTTGCAACCTTATTACAATATTTAGCACCTGTTATGATTATCGTATACTTAATCTTCCGCAAACAAACTGTTCTAACACGAAGAGATTTGATGACTGTTTGTCTGGCTTTATTGGGTTGTTTTTTCTTATTAACAAACGGTTCAATCTCTCAATTATCTGTTCCAACACTTGCAATCATTTGGGGCATTTTATCTGGAATTGCTTTAGCATTTTATACTCTATATGCCATTCCTCTCCTTGCGAAATACGATTCACTTGTCATTGTCGGATGGGCGATGATTATCGGTGGTTTTGCATTAAGTTTTATCCATCCGCCTTGGCTAATGGACTCTAAAAGCTTAACGCTGGAAGCTTATTTATATTTAGTCTTCGTTATCATATTTGGAACTATGATTGCATTTTGGTTCTATGTAGAAAGTTTACAAAGTCTGTCACCTAAAGAATCAAGTCTCCTTGGAAGCATAGAGCCACTAGCTGCCGTTTTAACAACGGTCTTTTGGTTAAAAGAACCCTTTGGTTTTATCCAATGGGTTGGTACAGCTTGTATCATTGGAATGATATTATTGTTGGCTTTGAAAAAAGAGTCTTCATCAAGAACTAGCCAATCTCCTAATAGTGGCGAGCCCCTAAATGTTAGTTAATTAGAGGGGCTTTCTTGTACTAAATAAGCGGTAGTTCAAGTGAAACATTTCACAAATGATCTTTTATCAGTATTTCTATTCTTTATACTTCCTCCACATTCTGGCCCCAAAATGTAAGAGCACAATTCTTTTGGAATTGAGCCCGGTTGCTGAAGAACGATATAAAACTTTGGTACTAAATGGCCTTATCATTTATTTATGATACGGTTCACCGCACCTATTCAAGCTGTGTTTTTTTTAACTGGCAGATTTTTATTTTTACAGTTCTACTTTAAATCGACGCTGCTGAGGAAGCAGATGCTTGATCAGCCTTCACACAATCGATTGCAACAACGAGTGCAATAATAATGGTTTCCATCTCTTCATCTATGATTTGAACCTTGTAGCTATCGCCCCAAGTGAACCACTCCTTGCCCACTTCACCTATGATTTTACCATGCTGTAAAACTTGAAAGTTCATATCCCACCAATTACCATGTACTTCAATGCCAGCCGCATCAATTGTATATCGTGCTTTTAAGAATGAAAATTCCTTCTTTATTGTTAATACCTCTTGACCATTCACCTCAATCAAAAACTTTGGTAAAAAGCTGAACATCTTTTTCGTAATGAGTGCTACTTCATCTCTTGCTGCATTCATAATGGAGAAAGTCTTTGGGACTTTCATAAAACTTCCCTCCACGTAATATATATCCTTCTCCTGCTGATCCTTTACTGTAAATTTCCCGCTAAGACTGAATACCTTCTGTTTTATATAAAGCTGCCTCATACTTACACCTCCCAACCCTAAGTCTTTTATATTACTTACGTTTTAAATGGACAATGGTTCCAAACTTATGAAATAAATTCCAAATAATAGCTCCACTTAAAAGCACCTTTTTCCGGTTACCACTTTTTATCCTTATTTAATTTACCTTATGTAAAGTCAGCAATTCTTCTTTCACTAAAGCCACCTGTTAAGTACATTTCTATACAACCTGTTTATTAGTGGAATAAGAAACAAGCGTTTCCACTTATTGTAGAAACGCGTCGTTTAATAAAACTCCACTATTAAGAGTACAGTTTAAATACAGTCAATTTTACTTCTAAACAGTAAAGTACAGTTTAAAATTATTGGTAAGAATTTGGACAACCATATCTAGAACAAGCCAGGACGGCCAAAACCAAGACCTGGTGCGAAACCAAATCCGGAACCTGGACCACCTAAACCGATGCCTGGATAGCCAGGACCACCAAAACCAAGACCTGGATAAAAACCAAAACCTGAGCCTGGTCCACCTAAACCAAAACCTGGAGCAAAAGGGTATGGGCAAGGGTAGCGTCCAAAGCCTGGGCCTGGAGCCAGTAATGCACCGGTAGCAAGACCCCCTAGAAATCCAAGCCCAAGTCCAAACAATGGGAAACCCCTATGGTCAAAAGGATTTATAGCCTGTTGACCGACTGGGGGGAGCGATCTCGTAAATTGATAATAATTATTCAAGGTAAAACCTCCTCTATAAATATGAAATATAATAAAGGTTATGTAACTACTGCCTAATGTGATTGGATAAACGCCCGACACTTAGTAAAATGCTGACCGGTTTTCAACAGATTTGTTGTTGATTCAACTAAAGGAGTAGTTTAAGAGAAAATCTTCACAATTCCTTCACCCATAATTATTTTTTAAAAATGTTTCTCAAGAATCTGGTCCAATCTTTGATTAAGAAAAACTGGGATCGTTAAAGTCATTAATATATATGAAAAAATGGCACCCTCTCTGAGTGCCATTTAAACGTGAAACCTAAGAAAAAAATCAAAATAATTTCTCTTCAACAATCTGGTAATTTCCCGTTTTCAGGAAACAGCTTTTTAATATCTTTATTATAGTTTCAAACGAACTTGAACACAGAAAAATATTTACTAATGAATTGAAAGTAACGAATAAATCTTTTCAAAAATTATTATGGTAAATCTGCCATTTTTTTTGCTTTGACTGCCTGAATCCCCTGTCTGAATAGAGCAATTCCTAGATATATGAATAAGATCGACAAAGCGAGAAAAATTACTAATCCAAAAGTTTGATTCTTTTCATAGGTTGAGAAGATTTTAAGAATTGATTTATATCCGAAATAAGTAGTTACCACACACCCAAAAAAACGAGAAAAAATTTCAAGAAGCCTAAAAGTTTTAAAATCCCGTTCATTATTCCTTTGCCTTTTCTTGCTCATTAATACTTTCCTCCATTTACCTTTTCATACTTAACCAGTGTATCGAATCTTACTTCGAGAGGAATTCCACAAATTGTTTTTCTTCTTCATTGATAAAACCAATAAAAAGAATTTCCTCGATATCCTCGTGGTTAAAAACGAATGAATAATCTTGGTTGATATAGCCTTCTGGAAAAAAACAGCCCAGATAATCGTACATCTTTGGCTCTTCTCCACTTAGGAGTATCTGTTTCCTACCGTATATGACTAACTTCTTCTTCCCCTCTTTTAGAAGTACAATGGAACCATGAGGATACCGATCCATTGAACTATCAATAAAACTCTCAAGTTTCTTAACTCTCATTTCCAATTTATCGATAGACCTATACAGTTCATTAAGTCTTGATTTAATATTTCTTCGAGAGTATTTTAGGATCAATACTTGATTTTATGAAAGACACTACTGATTGAATATTTGAAAGATTTTGATACGATTGTCTTATTCCTACATTTGAATTTCTTACTTCTTCCAGCTTTATCCTTATCGATGCCCCACAATCTTCCCCTTTGTCATCGAATTTTTTATTATGTAATTGACATTAATTTCAAATTTAGCAAATTTTACAAATTACAACAATATTTAAAGTGTAAAATAAACCAAAAAGGTGGCACCTTCCAATATTTTTCATGGTGCCTAGTCACCCTTTCGATGGAAAAGTTCTTTTTCAAGCTGGCGTTACGCTTTCTTACACCGTTTTTAAAAATTTCTGTTTAGAACTCAACCAATTCTTACATTTTTTCTACAGTTATTCCCACATAGGAATAACTCATATCTTACCTCAAGGTTTTGTTTTATAATAGCTCTTACCAAATTGTTATACGTCCAAGTATATATATGAATAATCTTATTTAATAAAGAACGGGCAGACTTCAATTTAGCCCCAAAATCAAATTACATTTTGCACAAGAAATAACTTCAAGTAGAAAATCTAGGCTAAATCTAGTAAAATATCCTCATGTGACTTTAGATAAGGGGCTAAAAAAATGAGCGTATTAAACGTACAAAATTTAAGCCACGGTTTCGGTGATCGTGCGATTTTTAATAATGTATCTTTTCGACTTTTAAAAGGTGAACACGTTGGACTTGTTGGGGCAAATGGTGAAGGTAAGTCTACTTTCATGAATATTGTTACTGGGAAGTTGCAACCCGACGAGGGAAAAATTGAGTGGTCACGAAAAGTTCGTGTTGGTTATTTAGATCAGCATGCTGTACTTCAAAAAGGTACTACGATGCGTGACGCTTTGAGTACTGCTTTTCAATATCTTTTTGATGCTGAAGCAGAGATCAATGAACTTTATGCAAAAATGGGTGATGAAGGTGCTGATATCGATGCACTTCTTGCCGAAGTTGGAGAGTTACAAGAAACTTTAGATAGTAATGATTTCTATCAAATTAATTCAAAAGTTGAGGAAGTTGCTCGTGGTCTAGGATTAGACGATGTTGGACTCGATCGAGATGTAGCTGATCTTAGCGGTGGGCAACGTACGAAAGTTTTGCTAGCTAAGCTTTTGCTAGAAAAGCCTGAAATCCTATTACTAGACGAGCCTACAAACTATTTGGATGAGCAGCATATCGTTTGGCTGAAACGCTATTTACAGGAATATGAGAATGCATTTATCTTGATTTCACATGATATTCCTTTCCTCAACGATGTTGTTAACTTGATCTATCACATGGAAAACCAAGAGTTGAATCGCTATGTTGGTGACTATAATAACTTCTTAAATATTTATGAAATGAAGAAGCAACAGCTAGAGTCAGCCTACAAGCGTCAACAACAAGAAATTGCTGATTTGAAAGATTTCGTTGCCCGTAACAAGGCAAGTGTTGCGACTCGTAATATGGCGATGTCCCGTCAAAAGAAGCTCGACAAAATGGAAGTTATTGAATTGGGGAAAGAGAGACCGAAACCAGAGTTTAATTTCAAAGAAGCTCGTGCAGCTAGTCGTTGGATTTTCGAGACTGAAGATCTTGTTATTGGTTACAATGAACCACTTTCTCGCCCACTGAATTTGAAAATGGAACGCGGACAAAAAATTGCATTCGTGGGTGCAAACGGTATTGGTAAGTCTACTCTTTTAAAAAGTATTCTTGGGTTGATTAATCCGCTGGAGGGTAAAGTGGAACGTGGTGAGTATCAATACATCGGTTACTTTGAGCAGGAAGTTAAACAGTCCAACTACAACACTTGTATTGAAGAGATTTGGAGCGAGTTCCCAAGTATGAATCAGGCTGAAGTTCGTGCTGCTCTTGCAAAATGTGGATTAACGACGAAACATATTGAAAGTAAAATCGAAGTCCTTTCTGGTGGCGAAAAAGCCAAAGTTCGTTTGTGTAAAATTTTAAATACAGAAACAAATTTATTAATTCTAGACGAGCCTACCAATCACTTGGATGTGGATGCAAAAGAAGAATTGAAGCGTGCTTTAAAGGCATATCGCGGAAGTATCTTGATGGTATCCCATGAACCTGATTTCTATCGTGAAATTGCGACAGATGTTTGGAATTGCGAGGATTGGACTACGAAGGTGTTTTAATTTAACTTAAAGGGGTACCCAATGATTTTACTTGGGTACCCCTTTTTATTAAACATCCAAAATTCTTTTTAAAAATACTTTAGATTTCTTAAAAGGCTCATCCAAACTAAAGTTAAAATGAGCTTCTATCTATTTCAATATTAATTTTCTAATAACTTCCACATGGCTTGAGTGTTGGTTGTAGACGTATTGTTGGAGTGGTGTTTACCTTTTTTAATTTTCTATAAAAAATCTACAACAATCGCGCCCGATTATGGAAGATCATAAGGACATGTCTTGTTAAACTAACCTTTACTGGGATAACAAAAATGCCTTGCTCGATACTAGAAGTAGAGGCACTTTTAGATTAACCAATCATGATAATGATCCCATAAATGAAAACAACTATAGGAAATATAATAAAAACCCCATTGAATAGTTGTAAAACTCTTAACAAAACATTTAACTTTTTTTCTGCAAATTTTTTAAGATATATGAAGGAAATCAATCCTGTTATAGGTGTAAAGAAACCAGTTATTCCGTAATTCGGATCAGAAGCATCGAACAACTCTTCAATAAGAAAAGCTGAGAATATAAGATTGATAACGAAGAATAACAATGGAAAAAATAAATTCATTTTTTTAATCGTAATGTTAGCCAATTAAACATCCTCCACTTTCCGAATTTATTTAACCGTCGTTCTCTTATATTCATTTTTATTACGCACAAAAAGAGAGGTAAACAGCTGCCTTGAAATGATATATGCTAAAGCTCCAATTGGAATAGCAAACAAATCTGCCCATAAACCTTCTTTATAATTTCCTGGATTATTTAATAGCGAAAATGACAACAATATACCTAGTAAAAGTGTTGGTACCAAAAAGAAAAACCATGGATTTGTAAAATATTTTGATTTGGAAACAGAGATAAAAGCTTCATAAAAGATTTCTACGACACCTGCAATAATGGCAACAAGTAGCATTTCCGTCACTATACTGTATATTGGTAATGAGTTATCAAACTCTGGATGATAATATTCCATTATAGAATAGGATGCAATACATAAAATGACCGTGACAAAAACAACATTCCACAAATACCGAATCACTTTGTAAAGCGGAAAAATAGCTTTTTTTATTTCCCAATTCAATTCGTTTTCAGATCCAAAGGATTGAATTGCATGAATAACAGCTTCATCCTTCGAATGGCCTTTAATTATAAGCTCTTTGACATGTTCATTAAGATGAGATATTAGCTCTTCTTTAAGGTCTTCCTTTTCTTGATCATTCATTGGCAAATCTGAAACAATTGACTTTACAAAGGACTCAATTTCTTTCAAGAGAACCCCTCCAGTGTATTTTCAATTAACTGATTGATTTGTTTCCAATTAATTAGTTTTTCTTTAAGATTCTTACGTCCTGTTTCGGTAATGGAATAATATTTTCTTCTACTTCCATCCACTCCCTGACTCCAGTAGGATGAAACACACTCCTTGTTCTCCAACCTTTTTAATGCAGGATACAATGTTCCCTCGTTCATATGGTATTTTTCATTGCTTAATATTTTTAATTTTTTCGTCATTTCATAGCCATAACAATCAGCTTCAGCTAGTAGGGAAAGTAATAAAATCTCAATACTACCTTTAAGCAGCTCTCTATCCATGAATTCACCTCCAAATATTTCTAATAACATTGTATAGCAATGCTAAAAACCGAAAATATTTAAATCTACATTTATAACCTTTTAAAGTTTGTACTTTTATGTATATACCTATTTTCTCACATAGATAAATATTATTTTTAGCAGATTTCGCTTCACAACAAAATAAAAGCTGTCAAAAATGACAGCTCCGGCACTTCTTGGAGGCCCCAATGAGAAATTGGGCTTTTTTCGTTACTCCAGAAAAGCGCCCGACTGCGGAAGATGCTATTGAATCCGAATCTCACTTATTGAGCTTTACCACCTATTACTTTAAGTACAATCCTTCACAAATAGGTGTTGCTATTTTTTCGTTACTTTAGTAAATAACCATTCAAACCAATTCCCCCTCTTCAAAATATAAGAAGTGGATCTTTCGAAATGCCACTATTAGCTTAATTAAATCTAGTTTCTTAACTTTTCGGTTTACTTAAAAATCGCCTTGTAAATGTTATTATCAACCATAGAAAGACTACTATTAAAGCACTTTCACAAGCACTAATACCAAATACAAACAAAAGTCTTCCTAAATCTTCAAGTTCATTGAATCCATAATTTTGGAGGCTCCAACTATAAAAGATATTATAATAGCTTTTTATTACAAAAATGAAAGAAAACAAAATCCAAAAGAATTTATTGATAATTTTAGGCAATCGTAGCTCCATAAAGAAAACCTCCCTCACGTCAATATTACCATAAAAACCCAATTAACGATTAATCTTACCTGAATTGTATACAACAAAAAGAACTGCCAAAATGACAGCTCTGGAAATTATATTGTTGCGCCTGATTGTTGAATAAGGAAACTGCTTTTCTCTAACTTTTTAAGAGTTACTTCATACACTACCCCGTCCCATCATCATTCTTTTCCAAAGTTATCAAGCAATGCACGCACTTCATCTGTTGATTTTGTGTTCATTAATTGATTTCTTAATTCAGCAGCTCCAGGGAACCCTTTGACATAAATTTTGAAAAAGCGATGAAGCCCTGTGATTGATCGTGGTAGTACTTCCGCATATTGATCTTGAAGATCAAGCTGCAGTAATAAAAGATCAAGGTATTCTTTACTGCTATGCTCTTTTGGCTCTTTTTCAAAAGCAAACGGATTTTTAAAAATACCTCGCCCGATCATTACGCCATCAATACCATATTGTTCAGCAAGTTGCAGCCCAATTTGACGGTCAGGAATGTCTCCATTGATTGTTAGGAGCGTATTTGGTGCGATACGGTCACGTAATTTTTTGATCTCCGGAATGAGCTCCCAATGTGCATCTACTTCGCTCATTTCCTTTCTTGTCCGTAAATGAATAGAAAGGTTCGCAATATCCTGTTTAAAAATATGCGTTAGCCACTCCTCCCACTCCTGAACCTCCTTATAGCCAAGTCGTGTTTTCACGCTGACAGGCAGTCCGCCCGTTTTTGCTGCTTGAATTAGTTCTGCTGCAACGTCTGGACGCAGAATAAGGCCACTTCCTTTTCCCCTCGATGCCACATTCGGTACAGGACAGCCCATATTAATATCGATGCCTTTAAATCCTAGCTCTCTCATGCCAATACTCATTTGACGGAAATATTCGGGATTATCCCCCCAAATATGTGCCACTATTGGCTGTTCGTCTTCTGTAAAAAGCAAACGACCACGTACACTTTTCATGCCCTCTGGATGACAATAGCTATCCGAGTTTGTAAACTCCGTGAAAAATACATCAGGTCGTCCGGCTGCAGTTACTACGTGACGAAAAACAACATCTGTTACATCTTCCATTGGTGCAAGTACAAAAAATGGTCGTGGTAAATCACGCCAAAAATTATCTATCATTTCAAACTCAAATCCTCTCACTGTGGATACAACTTCAAACTCTCGGTCAAAAAATTTATAGCCAAATATTCTACTTCTTTTACACTTATATCATGCTTTATAACTTATTATCAATCACAAGTACATCTAGCCATTTTTAATTTGTGAAAATCCGCAATGTTTATTATTAAGAATATCGCTTACTGAGTGGGATTTTTGTAAAAATGGTAAATGGTTAGATGTTTTCTATCGTCAATAAAAGTGCGATCTTAATTAAGTAATCAGCAGAAGTACAATAAGCGGAGATTATCCGTTTAAATACCGAATGGAGTTCGTTTTTGGGGTAAAAAAAGGGAGATTTTCCGATTATGCAAAGAAAAACCCTCCATTTTCGCGTTTTTCGATTCAATTTTAGCTACTTTAATGCTATTCGAGAATTAAGCGAAATTTTTCCGTCTATTTATATGATCGTGTGCTTCATCTGATTAATCATTCAATAGATATGAACGGATCCTCATGATCCCAGATTCATTTCCTTCAGAAACTGACCTGTTTTGTTGAATAAGAAAAAAATTACTAAATATGATAAATGGCACCCATTTCTGAGCACCATTTTATAGTTTGAAAGAGCAGGACTTTTATAGTATTCATCATTGAAATCAAACGCTTAAAGTTCCAAAAATCCGACATTGTTACTTATCATTCTTTTGAAGCAGTGTTAAGCACTCCACATGGCTTGAGTGGTGATGTTTACCTAATTCTTGCAAAAAAATAGTCTTTCTCTTTAACAATCGCGCCCGATTGTTTAATACTGGAAAATATTTATTCGCATCTTGAGAGCAAAAATAGCATTAGAAAACCAGAATGGCTTCCCATTCTGGTTTTTTGTTCTATTATTATCTCAAGGTTTTTAGTGCACCACTCCATGCAACTACTTCTTCAAGCATTGCATTAACGTTATTAAGGTGGAGTTCAGCTGGTTTGAATTCACTCATGTTTTCAAAGTCTGTAAATAAGGATAACGTTGGATGAGTACGAACGTCCGCCACTTTTTGTTCTGCAAGAATTCCCCGTAAATGTTCAGCTGCACGAGCTCCTCCGGTTGAACCATAACTTACAATACCAGCTGCCTTGTTATACCACGCCTCTCGAGCAAAATCGATAGCGTTCTTTAATGCACCCGTAATACTGTGGTTGTACTCTTGAACGATGAACACGAATCCATCGAGACTTGTAAGTTTTTCATTCCATGCTGCAATTCCTGGTTCTGTTCCATCAGTTGTTCCTAAAAACGGAAGATTAAAGTCAGCAATGTCAACTATTTCATAATCGGCATCTCCTCGCTTATCAGCAATCCCTTTTACCCATTCTCCAACTTGTGGGCTCACACGTCCTTGACGAGTACTTCCTAAAATAATTCCTATTTTTAATTTTTCATTTGTCATTATGTCAATCTCCTTTTCAGATGAATTTCCAAACAATTTAGACAACAAACCCATTTAATACACCACCTATTATATCTTTCTAGTCGATTTCTATTCTTAATCTTAAAGGTATCTCCTTTATCGCAACTAATTATTCTATTAGTCTTCCCAATTAAGTAACACCCTATTATTGCGCCTATACAATCGCTTAACATTGTGCTTGATTAAAGAATTTGCAAAATGAGATTTTTAGAATAAAAGAGTATCCAATGCATATTGACCAGGTCCAATTAAGGCTACCCCAATAGCAACCGCAAGTAAAGTGAGGTTATATTCATATCCATTTGATGTGGACCATAATCCGTTTGGACCATGCACCTTAACGATAGCCATTACCATTGTCCCTGCAATCATGATTCCTGCTAGAGGAGTTAATAATCCTAAAGCAAATAAAATCCCGCCAAAAAGTTCAGCCAATCCTGCGATTAGAGCCATTGTAATACCTGGTTTCATCCCAATAGATTCAAACCAACCGCCAGTACCTTTTAAACCATACCCACCAAATGAACCAAATAATTTTTGAGCTCCGTGTCCAATAAATAAAACACCAATTACCAATCGAATAATTAATAAACCAAGATTTATCATTTTTTATTTCCTCCTAAATTATTTACTTTATCTCGAATTCGAGATATTATTCCAAAAAATATCAAACCTAAACTTTTTTACTTACCTTTTTCAAAAGATTAACAAATATCTCTGACTCCTCCGTATTTAAAGAACTAAACACGTCATCAATCCATTGTTGATGTTTTGGCATTATTTTTTCCATCAAGCTAGTACCTTTATCAGTTAAAGTGACATGTATTGCTCTACGGTCATCAGGGCATGCACTTCGATTAATAAAGCCTTTATGTTCCAATCGATCAACAACATACGTCATTGAACCACTTGATATTAAGATGCTATGACCAATTTGTTGAATGGTTTGTTTTCCTTTGTGATAAAGTACTTCTAGAACAGAAAACTCGGTAATACTGAGATTATTTTTTTCCATTTCCAACTTCATACTCTCCTGAATTTCTTTTGATGTTCTCATCAAAACAAGAAAGGGTAAATTTGTGCATTTTCTGTTCATTCATTCACCACCTTAAAAGTATTTCGAATTAAAATATCTTGAATATGAGATAATAATAATACTTATCAACTTCTGTGTCAACTACTATTTTTCATTTCATAGTTTTTTGAAAATTGTACTCCGTATATAACGATTTTTCCTTACCTATTAAAGATGGTTACCGACGCAACCATTGATTTTATACAGTATTGTTAAGTTTTGAGGATATTTTAATTAATATATGACGAATAACAAATCCAATTCCTAATCCAGGAATAAGAGACATCATTGGAAGCCAAATCGGGCCAAATGATACACCAAAAATGATGTTTTGGGAATACATTAGACCTACTGTGACAAAATAAGCTCCAAATGCAAATGGAACAAATGAAAGCTGAGGATTTTCCCCTTCCGCAAATTTATAGGCATCATACATAGCAAACATGTAGACACAAGGATAAAACATAAGCCATTGGTGATCCACCACTGCATGAGCTTCTTTTATTTTTCCAAGGAAACTAAACATGATAGCCTGATTAAAAAAACTGTTCACATTAATAACGAATTCTAAAATAATAAACAAAATCCCTTTGATGAGGTGACCATTTAACAGTTGACCAAAGCCTGGAAAAGCAATGCTCCAGAGAATGGCTTCTAATTTTATCGTTTTCTTCATAGTATCAACCTTTAATATTCGGTTCTATTTTGCTTACCTTTTTACATTATCTAATAACTTTAATAAACCAACTAACCCTCTGATCGTAAACAAAGTGAAATTAACACTAGCAAATGTATGAAAAGGTGACCACCTTTTCCATTTAAATAATCCTGTGTACTTTTCCATAACCCATTGCCCAATACTCATTGGAACACTAAAAATCAAACTTTTTAATAAAATTTTTCCAAAATGATCATTATACGAGATTTTTACCCATATTACACTTAAAATCGGAAAAAATAACATATCATAAATAATATTCGTTTTAAAAATTTTAGGAAAAGGACGCACAGGATATTCAAGTTTTTTGGTTCCAACCACATAAGCATCAATTAGGGTAGCAAGAACCCCTTTTGAGAAAAAAACCACAAGATTTTCTCTCATTTTTGGTCCCTTGAATAAAAATGGAAAAGAAACTATACATAATGCGAGTAATAAGTTTAACAACTTTTTCTCCACTTACTAACATCCTCTCATTTTCTGGAATCGTAATACTCTTAAATTGCCCAATACATATCTTTAATATAGGTAATCCTTGGAATTTTTTATAAAGAAACCAGCATAAAAAAATATATAAATTCTTATTTGTAATTTCAAAAAAAGGAAAAGCAAATCAAGAAAAATATAAATTTCCTCTAATTAGAAAAGTATCAGTAAGTTTTTACCAAATGTAATAAAGCCAATCAATGTTTCCTCCGATAATGAAAGAACACCGGATTTAAGCCCGATGCTCTTAATTTCTTTTATTCCATTATGTCAATCTATTACCTATCGCTGCACAATAAAAGGAATACCATGCCTGAATTTGGATATCATTTTTCAAGAAATATTGTATATGATTAATGGCTTAAACATTCAAATGCCTCATACCTTTTTTCAGACGTTGCAAACCATCTTCAAGTCGCTTTATCGGGCAGGCAATGTTGATTCCACGATTCACAAGTTTTCTTAAAACTGGATTTGGCACTATGATACTTGACGTTTGAATACCCACAAGATTAAAAGTTTTTGTTGGTGCTACACAGGTGATACAATTTTAAGGAATCTAATTTTTAACTCAACTATTATTTTACTTTGTTATATTCCTCAACTGATACTGGTTCCAACCATTCAGGAGTACCTGCAGTGATTGCGATATGTTCAAACCAACTGTCTTTTGTAGCGCCATGCCAGTGTTTCACACCATCATGAGTGACAATTACGTCACCTGCTTTTAAGAATTGAGCAGGTTTTCCTTCTTCTTGGTACCAGCCTTCTCCACCGGTTACTAATAAAATTTGAAATCCATCACGATGGATATGCCAGTTATTCCGGCATCCCGGTTCAAAGGTAACATTCCCGACACCAACACTCACGTTATGATCCACAACTAATCCTTTAAGATAACTTTGTCCCACAAAAAATTGTGAAAATGGATTTTTTTCGCCTACTGGGAAAATAACGCCATTTTTAACTTCTTCATGTTTTGCCATTTTGGTTCCTCCAATAAATAATATTAATATTTATATCCTCCTGCTGATCAATTGCTATAAAAAGCCCCATTCATTACCTGTTATTTTAATTTCCCGCCAAATACCGGAAAGAAGCTATGCTCACCATAATTCTGGATGTGCTCTACATTCTTTAAAATCTCCATATCTGCATCGCTAATAACAAAATCAAGCTCTGCATTGTTTCTCATGTGATCAGGCTTTGCCGTCTTAGGAATGACTACAAGACCAAGCTGTAAGCAATAACGTAGGCAAAGTTGAGCAACAGATACTCCATACTTATCAGCTACTACCTTAATCTCTGGATTATCCAGAACTGCACCGTGTGCAATTGGTGAATATGCCTCTATCAGAATGTCATTCTTTTGGCAGAATTCAATTAGTTCAAAAGGAGTATTACTCACATGTGCCAATATCTGATTTACCATAGGCTTGATCTCACAGTTTGCAAGAATATTCTCTAGATCATCTTGAAGGAAGTTAGAAAGACCGATTGCCTTTACTTTGCCTATCTTATAAGCATCCTCCAAAGATTTCCATGCTTCTTTGTTTTCCCCGAAGTAACGGTTCTCTTCCCTAAACTCCTTCCAAGGCTGTGGGCTATGGATAATCAACAGATCTATGTAATCCAATCCCATCTTTGCTAAAGACTCGTCAATGGACTGCGTTACTGCATCATAGTTTTTTAGTTCTGCCCCAACCTTTGTTGTAATGAAGAGTTCTTCTCTTGCGACACCGGAGGAACGGATTCCTTCACCTACACCAGCTTCATTCTTATAAGCCTGAGCAGTATCAATATGACGATATCCGATCGATACCGCATCACGCACTGCCTGTGATGTCTGTGCATCGTCAAGCAGCCAGGTACCTAGACCCAATTTTGGAATTTCTACACCATTTGATAATTTGAAAGTTTCGCTAAACATGCTTTTGTCTCCTTTGCATTGTTATATTTTTTGTAGGAACTTATTTACTTTTTCATTTATTTTCAGGAATCACTTCATTAATACAAGCTAATGCATTCAGTGTTCTTGGAAAGCCCATATATGGAAGGCAGTGGGTGATGGTGGTGATCAATGTTTCATTGTCATTGCCCACATTTAGGTTTCCCTGCACATGTGCTTTCACTTGACCCTCAGCGCCACCAACGCACTTAAGATGCAGAATGTCAATAATTCACGTATTTTCAAATCGAATCCCTTCCGAGTATAGAAATCTCCGAAACAAAAAGCAGAAAGATAATCTTGGAGCTGCTTTTGATTGGCTGGGGCAGCCTCTCTCATTTTTGAAATGATCTCACCAAAAATCTCTACTTGAGTAGCATGTCCTTTCTCAAAACGAGTATCTTCATCTATAGTCTTTTGGCTTTCAATTGGTAAAGCGATATTCTTTGCTTTAAAAACCTCATTAACTTCATTGATGGCGTTTAACGTTTTGGGGAAGCCAATGTATGGAGCACACTGGTAAACCGCCTCTTTGATTTCTACAGGTGTTAGCCCAACGTTTAACGCAGCACTAACATGTGCTTTTAATTGTGGCAACGTCTGGTTCGTAACAAGCACCACCAGGGTGATCAGTTCACGTTGCTTGTCATCCAGATTACCTTGGTAAAAAACCTTCCCAAAAATAAAATGGCTCAGAATGTCCTGAAAATCAGGATCAGTAGTATGCGTTGCAGTTACTCCTTCACCAAATAGTTGTTTAAACTTTTCTTTGCTCTTTTCACCACGATCCATCATTCAACCCCCCGCTTATAAATCACTTCTATTATCCTAAAGGTGATAAAATAAATCTAAGTTAAAATCAATATTGATTCATTAATCAACATCTGTTTATAATTATAAAAAAGCCCTTCATACTTTCAATGGTTAATCTAGCGCAAATCGTTGATTACTCAACAAATCAATTACAATTGTTGATTATCTCTAGAAAGATCGGTGAATTAAAATGCCTAAGGTAGATAGAAGAATAGCCAAAAGCCAAGTAGCTATAAAAAAAGCTGTAACCGAACTGATGGCTGAAAAAAGTTTTGATGACATTACTATTCAGGATATTGCTGACAGAGCAGATGTTAATCGAGGAACCATTTATCTTCATTACACGGATAAATACGACCTCCTAGATAAAATGATTGAAGAACATATAGAGAATCTCCGAGAACTATGCCAATCGGCATCAGAGATGACGTTCCAAGAAGGAAATTATGTCTGGTACGAATACTTTGAGTCTAATTATTTATTCTTTTCAACCATGTTGGCGAGTAAAGGTGCCCCTTATTTTCGAAGTCGGTTTCTTGATTTGGTCGTCGAAGAGTTTAGAGCGGAAATGGATGAAGAAATAGAAAAAAACGAAGGATTAAATGAAGAAGTTATTCTTCAATTTTTTGGCTCAGCGGTCGTTGGGTCAGTGGAATGGTGGTTCAAGAATGGAATGCCTTTGCCAGCCCGTGACATGGCTGAACAAACGGGGGCATTGTTAGATAGGAATTTTTGAGTAAATCATCAAGGCTTAAAAAAAAATTAAAACCCTGAGTCCATATCTATTCAGGACTCAGGATTTTTATCTCGGTATATTCATATTTATCCTACAAATATTAGGAACACCAGCCTGTCCCCTGTTCCATTACTAAAAATGATCAATATTCGTGGCAGTCTTTCCAATATAAACAACAATTTTGAGTGATTTGTAAGTAAGGAACAAATTGCGTTCATTTTTGAAAGAAATTAATTATTGCTCTATTTAATCAACTTTTTCAATCTGAACAGTAAAATTGTCTTTCATAGTTTCTAGATTTTCTATACCAGATTCAATTTTCCCTAATTTTATAAGTCCATTTGAATATCCGAAATCTTTATAAAAGTAAGCTTGGTAAATCACAATTCAAATTTCAGTTCCCTTCTCATGGAAAGCTGCATTACCGTTTTTTAATTTATAGTGGGATTTGTGACATTATCCGCCACTCTAAAAAAAACCGATTCAGTTCCTAGAAAATCCACCTTTTCTACTAAACTGATTTTTCTAAAGCAGGTGAACAGTAACCGCATAAAATAAAAGGAGACGTATTACTAGAATCATTTATAGATTCTCGCAGTACTCTTTGCAAAAAGAAGGATCAGTTATACTATTGCAAATTGTCCGTTCAAATATTGCTAGTCCAAATAATTACTTCTTTAAATTGATTTCTTTTTCAAATGTTTGGCCATTGCTATAGACTACCTTTACAAGCAGACGCGTATATTCCAATTTCTCTGATTGCTTCATCCGGAAAAAAACAGGCTCCTCTTCTGATGAATCAGAACTATCATCAGAGATAAGCTTTTCTTCTTTAATCAATTCTTTATTTCGGTACTTCATTATGTAAACCTTTTTTAATGGGATGAAGTTATCATTACCTTCGGTAGAATGTAAAACGGAAACAAAATAGTCATTATTCGTCATATCGACTATCACATCTAACAAGCCATAATCCATAGAACCTAGGTTAGTTAAATCCATTTTGTGTATTTCGCTGCTTTTCACGATGTCATCGGAAGAAGCGGATACAAAATACTTCATTGCATTTTGATCAAATTTTCTCTCTTCAATTTCCTTATCATTACTCACTTCTGCTTGGTTACCAGATGCATTTAGCTGAATCACCCAGTGTGGCTCGAATTCAACATCCACAGGAACCGTTACATAAAACAATCCATTCTTTTTATTTACTGCGGGCACAGTTAAATACTCTTTATCTTCCCCTAATGAATAATTAAAAACAATATTTGAATTATTTTGGAGCTCTTTCATTTGCCATTCAAAAGTTATCTCTGCCTGCGAGCCTTTGCGATCAACAAAGCTCTCAATCGTACTTATCCAGCTTTGCTCCTGTTTTATTTCATTCATTACATTTTCAATATTACTTGTTTGCGATTGGATATTTGACATTAATTGATTCTGATATTCCAAAATAGAATCCCCTTGATTTTCCAAACCCTCTATCTTGTTCAATAATACATAATTCATTAATACACTAATAACTAAAGAAATAACTACAAAATATCTATAATATTTCATATTCTATCTCCCAACATTTCCTATCTTTATTCTGTCTTTTTAGTTGCTTTTCCAACTATTTTGAAACTCACTTCTAACTACAAGTATATTATCCATAATGGTTGACTCCTTATATTCCATCCAGTACTTCTAACTTATCACAAAAAAAGTAAGGTTTATGCGTAAAGTTCCTACAATTTATTCAATAATACTTGGTTGCCATTCTGAAGTGGTCGTTTAGAAATTTGATGAGGAAGAATTTACAAGGGAAGAGTTGTTCTACTGATGCTATTCTTCTTTGTTCTTCCTTTGAAAATACATATATCTGAAAACGGCAAATAGACTAGTAACCATAAATCTGAATCTAATACTTTATATAAACCAAAGCTAGAACAATTTCTTGATTTTGATAATTACAAAACTTACAAAAATAGAGAAATCCTATTAGAATCAGTAAGGAATACTACAAACCAAATAGGTAATGTTATCAAGGACGTAAAAGTTGCCATGTATTATTCACCTGGGCACAACAGTATAGAAACATTTATGAGTCATCAGGTAACCAAGGATGGATATACATTTACTGTTAATCTAGAATTACAGGAAGTTGCGATGGTTGGAAATAATAGAGGTTACTACGCAATATACAAGGGAAGCAAGACAGCACCTTTTCGACAATAACCCCCTCGCCAGAATGCTAAATATTTCTGGTTGACCATTTTTAATTGGGTTTAGTTTAAGTGAAAACCCTTGTAAACTCTTCTCCTATAACGATTTTCTAAAGATACGTTATTCAAATAAATGGCCTAAACCTGTTTAGGCGCGATCATCATTCTGATAATCGCGCCCTTTTCTTGAATAATCTATCGCTATTATCTATTTGTTAAGCTTTTTTTCTCTTAACTTTATTGATTTTCTAATTAATTCAGGAAGCCATTCATGCAAACTTTGAAATTTAAAACCCAAGTCCGATGCTTTTTGATTGGACATCGTCCATGTACTGGGAATTGCATATGGTGTTTGCTTTTCGTCATCCTGACTTATTTCCACTTTTGCTTTGATCCCTGTTGCTTCCTCGATGTATGCTAATAATTCTTTTAAAGTCACTGTCCCATTTGAACAAGTATTAATTGGGCCAAGGAAATCTGTAGTACCAATCCAACTAAGAAACTTACCTGCTTCATCTTCATTAATAAAACTTATGGCTGCATCCAGATTGCTTAAATAAATAGTTTCTTCATCAATGACCTTGTTTATATAATAAATCATTCTTTCTGTATAATCATTTACACCCAGAACAATTGGAAATCTAACGGCCACTACTGGGAATGGTGATTTTTGAAAAAAAACAGATTCTGCTTGCCGTTTCCCCTCTTGATAGGTGAAATCTTCCCTTTTTCCTAACTTAATAGGATATGAATATGGATCAAAATCATTTTCAAATAGTTCCCGATCAAGAATATCGTAAACAGATAATGTAGAGGTGAATATGTACTTTTTCGTCTTATTTTCAAAAACTTCAATGGCGTTACGTGCATCAATTGATGAATAGCAAATTTGATCAAATATTACATCCCACTTCCTACTTTTGAATGCAGAATAAAAAGATTCAACCTTATCTCGATCAAATTGAATCAATTCTACTTCTGAGAAAGGTATAGGTGCATTTCCTCTTGTAGCAACCGTTACCGATATACCATTATCGAGTAAAGATTGAATTAGTTTTACTCCAAAAAATCTTGTTCCCCCTAACACTAATGCCGTTTTCATAATGTTCTCCTTTTCTCACTTTCAAAATTTATTTTTCCATCTGTCATTTAATGGATATTTTATCTAAAAATTCCAATAATTGCACATTATTTTATTCTACAATCTTAGCCTAAAATGAAAAAATGCGCCTATCCTTCCTGCAGGATAAAGCGCCCTTCTATTGAATATGAATTTTCTTCAAATCGAGACGGATTGACCTATGACGTTTTCGCATTCACGAACCCTTCGAGCCTTAGAGCGAAGGGTTGTCACCTGAATCTTCCCTGCTTCTTCTCGGCTCGGAGAGTCCCATAGCGTTAATGCCGTGTTATATACACACCCGACTTCTTCGAGTTAATTTCACACCGCTTTTCTGTTTCAATTTTTACTTCAGTAAAGGCTTTTTATAAAACGTCACTTACTTATTTGTTACCGAGTTGTTCCGCCAAACCGATTAGAAGTCCTTCGGTACCACGAATGTAGCAGAGTCGATACGAGTTCTCGTACTGAACCACTTCGCCAACTAGCTGAGCACCGTACTTAGTAAGTCTGGATACCATTTCGTCAATGTCCTCAACGGTGAACATGACGCGGAGATAACCTAGGGCGTTTACAGGAGCAGTCCGATGATCTGATATAGTAGGTGGGGTGAGAAATCGCGAAAGTTCAATTCGGCTGTGGCCATCTGGGGTAACCATCATAGCAATCTCTACGCACTGAGAACCCAGTCCGGTTACACGACCAGCCCATTCTCCTTCGACAGTGACTCGCCCTTCGAGGATTAAGCCAATCTCCTCGAAGAAAGAGATTGCTTCATCAAGGGATTCTACAACGATACCGACATTGTCCATTCTTAGTAATTTGTTTTTTGCCATAGTTTTATCTCCTTATATGTAAAAATTTATTACCTGTTCATCTTCATAATTATTCTTTTCAAAAATTACAAATTCCTTCCAAACAAAAAACACCTTGTCACAGTTCATAATAAAATGAAAAGTCACAGTATAGGAAAATGTGAAATTGGGTTTTCGAGTATGTTATATAACATCTTGTTAACGAACAACACTTCGTAAACCCTCTGCTATGGAATATTCGTGAACCTTATTTCGTGAATGCTATCATGAGGGCAAATCATCGCACCTTTTTTATAAACAACGCGACTTTATTTCAATGCCACATTTTCTTTAATATATTTTTCCTATTTATTAACGAAATTAGAAACACTGAGCTATGGTTTGGCAATATTGTCGGTTTAAATGATTCCAGTAACCCTACATTCAGCATATAATTTCGACAAAAACGGACAAAAACTAAGAAATAAATACGAATTAACTATATTGTCTTATGTCATTAGTTCTATAAATAGATTAAGGAAAACCATTCAAAAGTTCGGGAAGTAAAAATGGACAGGTCTAAAATATCTAATTTGATGGCTGAGTTTTCAATTTGATGAAGTGACATTTTGATTGTTATTAAAAAAAATTAAATTAAGAATGGGAACCTAATTATAAATGCTCACTTTTGTTGAGGTGTGAGGTGTGAATATGTCATATAATCTAAAAAGCAAAGCGTCTGAGAAGAAACAAAAGAAGGAAATACTTGTTCGTAAATTAGTTTTGTTGTTGCAACAAAACAGAGGTGTGCAAGAGACTTATCTGGGGTATCACCAACAAAACTCGAATTTACAACGCAAAAAAAATGACAATATTAAAAAGCCTAATTTCTCAATTTAATGCTGAGAAATTGGGCTTTTTTTATTACTCCAGAAAAGCACCCGATTGCTGAATAGCTACCAATCATAACTTGTCATCCACCTTCGATTGATAGCGTACATTGTTAATAGATTAAGGAGAAAAAAAGCGGTCAATCATAGTTGATAGAGCGACTTTTTATAGTATTAGTTATATCAATTAAATTACAAACTCAAACTAACACATATTATCACATGTGGTACGGTTCATCGTAATTAAACAAAATGATACCATGCAAAGAACCCTCTCACTTACTGAATAAATGAAGTAAGTGAAAGGGTTCTTTAACTTTCTTTTAGTCTATTTGATAATAGCTGCACACAACTTGTCCAACAGCTTTCGCAGCTACTAGAAGTGAATCTTCATCGATATCAAATTTTGGGTGATGATTGAAGTAAGGATCGTCTACCCCTTTTGGTGTACATGCGATGTAAAAGAAGCAAGCAGGGAATTTTTCAGCATAATAAGCAAAGTCTTCAGATGGAGACATTGCTGGAAATTCTTTTACTTCTAAAATATCTCGATCATTCATGCTTCGTAAACTTTCTGCAACCTTTGCCGTAAGATCAGGATTGTTGTACAAAGGTGGATAATCTGGAGTATACGTAAGCTCACAGGTTACGCCAAATTCTTCTTCAATTCCTCTTACGATCCGTTTAACTTCTCTCTCAATCGTTTCTTTTGTTTCCACAGTCATATAGCGAATATCGCCTTCAAGTTCTACGCTGTCCTTGATCACGTTGAATGTCCCCCTTCCATCAAAAGACCCGATTGTAATAACACCTATATCGAAAGGGCTTAATCTTCGACTAACTATGGTTTGGGCAGCTGTAACAAAATGTGCAGCAGCAACAATAGCATCGTTAGCTAGATGAGGAGAGGAACCATGGCCACCTCTTCCTTGAACTTTCAATTTCAAGTATGCACGTCCATTGAAGGAATACCCAGCGTGATATCCTACTGTTCCCGCAGGTCCCATAGGCAACAAATGAATACCATAAATGGCATCTAAGTCATCAATCAAACCAGACTCTACAATACTTTTGGCTCCACCTGGCGGGACTTCCTCTGCATGCTGGTGAATGATTTTGATGGTACCTGGGATGGAATCTTTTAATTGGATTAAGCAATCAGCCAAAACTAACAAGTATGCTGTATGTCCATCATGTCCACACGCATGCATGACACCTTCATTTTTTGACTTAAACGGAACATCTGCTTCTTCTGTAATTGGAAGAGCATCAAAATCAGCGCGAAGTCCAATAGTTTTTCCTGGTTTTCCACCTTTAATCGTGACGATAATGCCATAACCATTCCCAACATGTGTTTGAATATCAACATCTTTTCCCTTATAAAAATCCGCAATGTACTGAGCTGTTTTCTCCTCTTTAAAGGATATCTCAGGATTTTCATGTAGATAACGTCGAATTTCGATTATTTCTTCTTTACGTGATTCTAACATTCCCATTAAATCACTTTTCATCATTTTCATCTCCCTTTTGATGGCATAGAATGGAGTAAACTCCCATTCTATGCCTAATGAATAAAATGAGCTGAATCCGACCTCTTACGTTACTTTATCTCTATTAATTAGCAACTTTCTGTGGTTTTGGTGTGAGTCTTGCTTTTGCTGATGAAGCTTCTGATGCTCGACCTGCACTTTTCGGAACCATGGCCACAATAGAAATAATAGAAAGTATCCCGAATATAACGTTTACAATAATCCCTACTGATGCTGCAGTAGCAACACTTCCAGCTGCTGCAACTGAACTATAAACCGTTGCCGAAATGGCCACACCGAATGCACCGCCGAGAGAGCTTGCCATTTTATAAATCCCTGCAGCTTCGCCCACTTTGTTTGATGGAGCATTGGATACGGATGTATCTGTAGACGGTGTCGCATATACTCCAAGTCCAAGACCAAATAAAGCAAACCCAATAAATACAACGACAGTATAGGCAAAACCAGGTAAGAATGTTAATCCCATTAACGCTACACCAACTGTTGTGATCATAGCGCCCCATATCATAGGTAATTTGGCACCCGCTTTTTGCAAGATTTTCTCTCCCACACGAATCATTGCAAGCACAGCTACTAAATATCCAATGGATAACATTCCTGACTGAAAAGCAGTGAAACCCCGGCCGACTTGAACATAGGTATTAGCAACAACGAGCGTTCCAGCTACAGCGTTTAATAAAAAGTTTGAGTAAGTGGCACCAGCATATGGTTTATTTTTAAATAAAGAGAAATCAATCAGTGCGATCTTTTTCTTTTTTTCAACTTTAAAGAAGACAATAGATCCAATAATGGTAACAACGGCAGAGATAATGGAAATTGGGCTTGTCCAGCCTAGGTCTGCACCGAATGTAATGAAAACGTTTAATGCAATCATGGTGACGATGAAGATAGCTAAGCCAATAAAATCAAATTTAAATACTCCAGTTTCTTCCGCTTTGCTTTCAGGTGTATCTTTTATCAGCCACATCGCGAGTAGGGCAAAAATAATTGAGAATATAAAGATCCATTTCCAACCCATATACGTGGCAATGGCACCGCCTGCAAACGAACAAACTCCTGAACCGCCCCAAGATCCGATTGACCAAAAACTTAGAGCACGTTGCCTTTCTTTTCCATCAAAATATGCTTTCACTAAAGCAATCGTTGCTGGCATAATACATGCTGCAGAAAGTCCTTGAATGATACGTCCGATAATTAACAATGCAGCTCCTTGCGCGAATACAAGGCAAAGGGATCCGATAACACTTAAAATTAACCCGAGATAGGTAACTTTTTTACGTCCAATTTTATCTGCGATTCCGCCGGCAGCAACAATAAACATTCCGGAGAATAAGGCTGTTAAGCTGATGGCTATATTTAGCGTTCCGGATGAAATCCCTAAATCTTCTTGGACGGCCGGCACGACATTGACCATTGCTTGTGCAAAAAGCCAAAATGTGATAACCCCGAACACAATTCCTGTGATCATCTTATCTGTACCTTTATAATTTGTCTCCATGGTTTACCTCCTATATTTTAATGGGTCCTTTGTACACCAAGTTTTATGATTAAGATACTCCTCTTGTTTGACCAGAAAAGTATAATTTTCTTAATGAAACTCAGGAACCCTTTATGGTGTTTCTATATGATCATTATAAAAATTGCTGAATAATTTAGTGAGTCAATTTTGATGCAAATCCATAAGACAATATGCAAATTAATTAACCAGATGGATGTGTAGGTAAAAATTAAACGGTTAATTTTTATCCTTTTAATCAAAAAAGGTCTGACACCATAAACCCCAAAGTTTTGGAATTATGGTGTCAGACCCCTTTTTGTATTATCAATAGGTTTTCCGAATATCAAAAAAATGAATTGCATTACTGGTTAAGTAGGTAAAAAATGACCAATCCTCTTCAATCGATTCATCAAAAATCTCTAAAGATGGTCTGCTGGAATTGATGATATATTCAATGATTTCAGCATCCATCCCATGTTTACTGTTCAAGTTCCACCATTTGGTGTATAATGCTCCATGATTTTTATCAAACACATGCTTACGTATTTGATATTCCCCTTTCGGGATTCCAGAAATCGTTACGTGAATTTCTTTATTAAGCTTTTGAAGAAATGTCTCTTCAACAGAAAGGTACGGATTGATAATCGTACTATTCATCAGGATCAATTGATATCCCCGCTCATTCTGTGTCATTACGTAATCCTTTCCATGTGCAACAACCTCGCCATGCAAGCGTTTTAAGAACATCAACGCAAAATAAGCGGGGCGCTTTCCGTTTAAATAATGGAATAATTCGACGCCATCCATCCGAAACCGTTTATCTTTTTCTATTTCTTCATGTACGATAGTATTGATCCAAAGAGCAACTGTTTTTACATCATTTGCTATGTCTAGTACATTTTTTAAGACTAATGCTCCTCGAAAAAAAGTGCCGTTCGTATACCGGGTATTGCCCGACAACGTGTTCCATGAAACGAGATGAAGCGGTTTTTCAAAATGGTTGCTTTTTAAATACCGTTTCAACTTGTCCGTTTTTTCCTTAATATAATCCCTTGCTAAATAAAATTTGTTATCCGCTATTTCCTTAAAATCAATGACCTCATTTTGGTTAGCGTTATAACCGATAAAATCAATAGACGTTTCATTTTCTAGCTGCCATTCATGATGATCACTGGTCTTTTCATTGTGGAAAGAAAAAGGCATGTATACTCCTACTTGAATGGAAGGGATCATCGTTTTCAATGCTTTGTGCAGTTTTAAATAAACTCTCTGAAGTTCTTTTACATCAACTCCAGTGTAATAAGGCTCGTAAAACATCACATGCCATTGCTTCACAAACGATTCTCCATAAAGCTGCAAACAATGTCTTATAAACTGAGTAAGTTTAGTAAAATAAGGTTCTTCATTTCTAGAGATATCCATATAATCGACCCGAACAAACAAAGATAGTTCATACGTCTTCATGAATCCCAATGCACGATCAATTGCAAAATACGGAGAAGTTGTCGGAATCTCTTCATCTGTTTCGACCTCTGGAGGAATGGCTGTATTACTCAACAGATGGCGGACTCCGATAAAACGCAGCTGCAAATCCCTTTTCACATCCAGTACTTGAGATCGTACATCTTCTTTTAATAATTCAATAATTTCTCCAATTTCCAGAATGTGATCGGGACCTTTTATTTTCATTGTCACAGGTTGAGATAGGTTTAATGGCAACCTTTCATACCTTGTCTCATTATGGGAATAAGATTTTTGATCATCTAAAATCATGCTGCTTAATCTTGCTACAATTTCAGGTGATTGGATAAAATTTAAAACATCTTCTTTGTTATAGTTTTGAACTGAATCTTCTTTTTGTACATAATGGTTCTCACGATATACATGCGGGGTGGTTCCATACACTTCTTTAAAAAGGGTTGAAAAGGACTTTGTATTGGGAAAGCCATTATTCATGGCGATTTGCGAAATCGAGTCAGTCGTATAAAGCAAATCCTTTATACTATGATTAAGCCTTATATTCATTAAAAAACGACTAAAACCCATACCCATTTTCTGTTTAAAATAACGGGATAGATAGCCTGTTGACAGAAAAAATTTCTTAGCTACTTCCTCTAATGTAATCATCTGGTCATAGTTTTTTTCCATATAGTCGATGATTTGGGATAAACGAAGATCGTCTGTATCCATTTTCTCAAGAGCACTGCCCTCTACTTTAAAACCTCGAATCAGGAAAAGTAATATTTGGCAGATATAACTTTTAACCTCAATTCGATAGCTTTCAGCTTGTCTATAATAACTAATCATCACGTTTGCTAGCAGTTTACGAATCGAAACAATCATATCATCTCTTCCCAAATCAATTTCTCTGGAATAGCATTCAAATCGACTATTTCGATAGGCTGTGTAATGATAATCCATGAAGGCATCTGAAATGGTTACAACCATTACCCTATTATTTTTCCTACCCACAACCTGGTAAAGCTGATTACGATTTATGACCAGCAAATCCTTTTCTTCCAAATGATAAAAACGACTAGATGTTTCTATTTTTAATTCACCACTTATTACAAGGATAAATTGAATCCCTTTATTTATCCTTGGAACAAGTAAATCAATATGTTGAAATGATATTTGAAAATCTGACAATGGATCGTTCATCCCACTCACTCCTAATTCCTTCTTGTCCGATAAAGAGAATGCCCAAAAGCTATTTAATACTTTCCTTAACAATAATAATAAACCCTTTTTCTAAAATTTAAAAAGAGGGAAGTCGCACCATTTAACGGTACTAGATTCCCTCTTTTTTGCCATAAAAAACCTCATTTACTAATGGTCCGGTTCACTCCGATTAATCCCAAACAACTTAAATGAATTACCAATAAATTTCTTGAACTCTTCTTCAATAATGGCCCGATTGTTTAATAAGAAAAAAATTAAAAAACATGAAAATGGCACCCATTTCTGAGCGCCAAATAAAAGATTGAAAGAATTTTAAGAAGAAAAATCAAAATAATTTCTCTTCAACAATCTAGGTAAGACCATTAATTCCTTAAAACTTATTGAATTTCCGATGATCATGGTATCCACTAAAAACAATTGATCTTCTATTTCTTTAATGATGTTGTCAGTCTGGTACACCATGTCACACTCCTGGCAGTTAATCGCTGGTGTCATTGTAATTACGATTGCCCTTGATCCATCAGGCAGCTCCCAATAAACAGTGTTCTCACCGCTGCTTGCGTTTCCTCCACACCACTCACATTTAATCTCCATCACAAATCACCTACTCATTTCCCGTTGATTCATTTTCTTGATCTTTAATATCGCTTGATTTTTGCTGCGCTCTAAATTTCTTTTCCTTTAACTCATCACGCTTTTCACGTTTATCCTTTAGAGAAGAATGGGTGGGATCTTGCTGGTACTTTTGCCTTCTATTTAGACGATGAAGATCTTCGGGTATGAGGTTGAATTAACTGTCATTCATAACGCCGGATATCCCGACATTGGATTGGTAATTCTCATAATCAGGATATACGCCTTTAAAATAATCTTCTGCTGTGCCTGGTATATAGTTCTGCGGTTCTGGGTAGGATGTTATCACACCTTCAAAATTCCTCAACACCACTTTATCCGCACTTTGTGAAATAAGATAATTCGGCTGCAGCGAAATCTTTCCACCACCACCAGGAGCATCGCAAACGAAGGTAGGGACTGCGTTTTTTATTGTAAGTACTTTTAAATAACGAAAAAACTGCAAAACAAGAAGATAATCATCTTGATTTGCAGCTTTAATTAGACATAATGACTATTTGTCCTGTTTTGGTTATTGACTATTTACAAAATGTTTCCCGTACTCCACATGTTCACCAGGACTAGACGTTTTCAAAAAACCTCCACTAATTTAATGTATGTGTGCCCGATGACGATCCTGTTCATGTAAGAAATATCCTAAAACTACCTCAACCACACCGACTACTAAGAATGTTATTTGTAGCCCACTACTAATCCAACCAAACCAGTATACTTCTGCAGAAATCCAAATAATCATTGCTACTCCTAAAAAGATGGTGGCAATTCCATTATTATGGTGTTTTTTTAATACTAAAAAAGTGCCTATCAGACTACCGACCCCATTGACGGCAAATAACAGGATTCCTGGAATCATAAAGTTAACGAATGGTGTATTCTTTAATAGATCCGTGTTCAACCCCACCCATCTTCCGTCTGGTTCTATTACAAGCAAAAGTCCAACAATTACACCACTGATCCCAATAAAAGATAACAAACCACCTGTGGCATAAGACAACAGTTTCGATTTGTTCACTTTCTTCATCTTCTTTCTTTATAAATATTACAACCAATTTTACTTTAGTGCATTTGTATAATCTGTATTTTTAGCCCACACAAGAGTCGCTGCTTCTTCAAAATCCTAAAAGGAAACCACTCCTTAGACAATAAGAAAAGCTTGCCCTCCTTTTTTAAGGCTAAATGAGAATTAGATACCAGGTAGCCTTAAAAGTAAAGAAGTGACAAGCTGCACTCTCGTTTTTTAATGTATACTTCTCTTTGCTATTTATTATAGTAAATTATCACTAAATACTATAAACATTAACTTGATATATAAAATGAATAATTTGTTCATCACTAATTACTTATTTTAAACCTATTTTGGTAACGACAACATGGTTGGAATGGTGTGGCAGATAATATGATGTAGTAGTGTGTTATCTAATTCTTGCATTGCATAAGAAATAGTCTTTCTATTCAACAATCGCGCCCTTTTCTTGAATAATTTAAAACCTTTTACTATTCTAGTATTGTTCATTTAAAAAACTCTAAAAGCCATGAAATAAATTAGCACAACAAGGGCAAGAGTGACGATAAAACGAATAATTCCAGATAAAATTTTATTCATCTTTTCTCTCCTTTACTTTGAATGAAGTGTTTGAAATAATTCAACGCCTCCTTTCAAGTCACTAAGAAAATTATACCATTTACTATGGAAACCTCAGATTTCTTATTCCACTAATCTGCAGTTACTTTAAGTTTTTTACAATTTCTTCTAAACTTTAACCTAGTTATCTTGGTATTTTTCAGCATCTGGGCCAAACTTGAAATAGGCGCGACCATCTTTTTGATAATCGCGCCCGATTGCTGAATACTGTAATTGAGATAAAATGCTTCGTTTGTTCAATAAGAAAGGCGATGCTTCTTATTGAAGCATCGCCCTCGTTAGAAATGAAAAATTGCTCTTGTCAGGCCCTCATTTTACTTTTAATATGTTCTTCCCTCTTTTTTCCTCTCTTAGTTACCGATGAAAAAGTATAAATTGCAAGAGCTGACCAAATGAAGATAAACGCTATAAAATGTGCTTGTGTCAACGTTTCGTTATAAAGAAAAACCCCCACTATTAGTGCTAGTGTTGGTGAAATATATTGGAGAATTCCAAGCATAGATAGTGTTACCTTTTGGGCACTCATAGTAAAAAATAAAAGAGGTAGAACGGTTACTACACCACTACCCATTAAGAGTAAACTTGTTGAAAGGGAATCGAAAAATTGTATTTGAGACTGAAACATCAAGTATATCAAATATACTAACGCAATTGGGGATATCACCATCGTTTCAAGAGCTAATCCAATTGTTGAATCTGCTTTAATCATTTTCTTTGTTAAACCATAAAACCCAAAGGTTAGTGCAAGACTAAGCGAAATCCAAGGAATAACACCATAATGGAGCGTTAGTATTAGTACCCCTATTCCTGCTAAAATAAATGCAAAAACTTGAGAACCACTCAACTTTTCTTTTAATGCTATTACACCGATTAACATACTTGTTAAAGGATTTATATATTGACCAAGACTTGCTTCTAATATCTTCCCTTCAATCACAGCCCACATAAAGATACCCCAGTTTGAACTAATCAGAACAGAAGCAAGAAAAAGGGACCAAAACAATTTTGGTTTCTTTACGATTTCTTTTACGAATCCAACATATACATTCCTTTTCTTTAAATAAAATAAAAGCACAATCATAAAAATAAAAGACCAAAAAACTCGTTGGGCTAAAATCTCTCCAGAAGATATATGCTGAGTAAGTTTCCAATAAATTGGAGTAAGCCCCCACATTACATAAGAAAAAACGGCATATACAACACCATCTTTTTCATTATTTAATTTCATTCTAAGCCTTCTTCCTGTTTATACGTTTACTCCATTATAACAATAAGGTTAAATTAAAGTTTACTACCAAACTTTTTAGAAATCTTTTAGATTTGTAGCAAACGCTTATTCGATTATTTGGCCCGATTGTTGTATAAGAAAAAAATTAATAAATACGAAAAATGGCACCCACGTCAGAGTGCCATTTAAAAGTTTGAAAGAAACCTTAAGAAGAAAAATCAAAATAATTTCTCTTCAACAATCTAGGTAACATCATTAATTCCTTAAAACCTATTGAATTTCCGATTAGCTTTGTATCCACTAAAAACAATTGATCTTCAATTTCTTTAATCGTGTTATCGGTCTGGTACACCATGTCACATTCTTGGCAGATAACCGCTGGGGTCATCGTAATTTCGATCGCCCTTGTGCCATCCGACAGCTCCCAATAAACCGTGTTCTCCCCGCTGCATGCGTTTCCTCCACACCACTCACATTTAATCTCCAACACAAATCACCTACTCATTTTCAGATGGTTTGGATTCCACAAAATCGCTTGATTTTTGCTGCGCTTTAAATTTCTTTTCCTTTAACTCATCACGCTTTTCACGTTTATCCTTTAGAGAAGAATGGGTGGGATCTTGCTGGTACTTTTGCCTTCTATTTAGACGATGAAGATCTTCGGGTATGAGGTTGAATTTACTGTCATTCATAACCCCGGATATCCCGACATTGGAGTGGTATTTCTCATAATCAGGATATACGCCTTTAAAATAATCTTCCGCTGTGCCTGGTATATAGTTCTGCGGTTCTGGATAGGATGTTATCACACCCTCAAAATTCCTCAACACTACTTTATCCGCACTCTGAGATATTAGATAATTCGGCTGCAACGCAATTTTCCCACCACCACCGGGACTATCGCAAACGAAGGTTGGGACGGCATAACCCGAAGTATGCCCTCGTAATCCCTCAATAATTTCTAACCCCTTTGAAACAGGTGCTCTAAAATGGCCAATTCCTTCTGAGAGATCACATTGGTAAATATAATAAGGACGAACTCTAATTCTTACTAAATCGTGCATGAGCTTTTTCATAATTGGGACACTGTCGTTTATGCCGGCTAGAATAACAGACTGATTTCCAACCGGCACCCCTGCATTGGCCAGCATTTCACAGGCTCGTTTCGAGTCTTTGGTAATCTCAATAGAGGTATTAAAATGGGTATTTAACCAAATGGGATGATATTTTTTAAAAATATTACATAGGTTTTCTGTGATTCTTTGCGGGAAAACCACAGGAGCTCTAGTACCTATTCGAATTATTTCAACATGATCTATTTCCCGCAGGTTTTTTAAAATATATTCTAAAATATTATCATTGATTAACAGCCCATCTCCGCCTGATAGCAAGACATCCCGAACTTCGGGAGTATTGCTAATATAGGTGATCGCTGCGTCAATTTGTTTCTTCGGCACACCCATCCCAATTTGGCCGGAAAATCTTCTTCTTGTACAATAGCGGCAGTACATGGAGCACTGATTGGTAACAAGGAAAAGAACGCGATCCGGATAGCGATGGGTTAATCCAGGAACAGGAGAATCTTCATCCTCGTGTAATGGATCCTCTAAATCATATTTCGTTTTGTAAATTTCCTTTGAGATCGGAACCGATTGCATTCGAATCGGGCAACGAGGGTCATCCGGGTTCATTAACGAAGCATAATAAGGGGTTATATTCAATGGAATGGTTTTTGTTGAGATTCTTACTCCTTCTTCTTCATCCTTCGTTAACTGAATAACCTTCTTCAGGTCATCTAATGTTCGAATCGTATTGGTAAGCTGCCATAACCAATCGTTCCACTGTACGTCCGTTACGTCCTTCCATAATTCAATGTCCTTCCAATGCCGCGTTGGTTTATATAAAGTTTGTTTCATTGTCATTCCTCCCATGCTTTCTATGAGAAATTAATGCAATTTTTGTGCCAAAATATAAGGGAGGAGAAACGTTTCTATGTAAAGGCTTTGCAAAAGTAACAAGAAGTATCATGCCAATTATTCGGCACGATACTTCTTGATTTTATATTGAAGTGTTTGCCTTGGAATATCCAATATACTCGCTGCTTGCTGAATATTACCCTTTGTTAAAGACAGAGCTTGCGATATTAGCTCTCTCTCTAATTTTTGTAGATTTCCCTTGAGGGATAAGGACGCATTCCTTTTCATTTCCTTACTAAGTAGAGCGTTTTTAAAAAAAACAGGCAGCTCGCCGACTGTTAAATAAGGCTGTTCACATACATTCATCATATATTCAATGGCATGCTTTAATTCACGAACATTTCCGGGCCAGTGATATTCTAAAAAGAAACATTTTACGTCCTCGTCCAGTCCAATAATGTTTTTACTAAGAAAATCATTAAAATGCGCAATAAAATGGTCCGTTAGAAAAAGAATATCCTCTTTTCGGTTTCGAAGGGGAATAAGTTCGAAGGATAGTACATTCAGCCGATAAAACAAATCATGGCGAAGCTGCTGTTGTTCTACAGCGAGCATAGGGTTGATATTCATTGCTGCAATGATTCTGACATCGATTAAAATGTTTTTAGCCCCGCCCACCCTTCGTACCACGCTATCCTCCAGTACTCTTAACAACTTTGCTTGAAGCTCAATGGGCATGCAGTGAAGCTCATCAAGAAATAACGTCCCACCACTAGCCAACTCAAATAACCCCGGCCGGTCGAGAGCACCAGTATAGCTTCCTTTTGCTGTGCCAAATAGAATGCTTTCCAGCAAATTAGCTGGAATCGCCGCACAATTTTGTGCTATAAAAGGACCTTCTTTTCTTGTTGAAGCATGATGAATCCCTTGAACAAACAGCTCTTTTCCCGTACCGCTTTCCCCAAAAACAATGATTGGTGAGTCGGAAATGGCCAGTTTTTTTGCTTGTTTCTTCATTTGTTGGAAGGAAGAGTGAACGGTTTTAAGATCATCCAGTGTATATTGAACCCGTTTATTTTCTGGATTTTGTCGCCTTTTGTTTTTTTCTAGATCTAACCATCTCTCGTAGATAGACTTAATTCGCGAATAATCCTTGCCGATTTCAACTGCACCGATTAATTCTTCTTGATCGAAAATGGGGAGAGTAGTATTGATGGTTTCTATTTTTTGCCCATGAACATTAACATAAGATTGAGGTTGGTTAATAATAGGCTCCTTTGTTTTTAATACCTTTAAGAGGGTACTCGTCTTTTCGTTTAGAGAAGGGAATACGGAGAGCAGAGGTTTTCCAAGGACTTCATCCATTTTCAGGCCATCATGCTTCGCGGCTACTTCATTGTAAAAAACCGAAATTCCCTCATTGTTGACAACGTGTATAGCTTCATCAATACTTTTTAAGATGGAGGCTAACACTTCCTTTGTCACATTGTTGTATTCGATCATCCTTTTCACCATCCCAATCCTAATATATGAAATGGTGCCGAAAAACTGTCTATTTTTCTGCCAGAAAACGGGCACAGCTCTAGGAAGAAACTGGTTTCCAGTATTAATCCGAACTTGATAAATCTTTGACCCACAGGTTCATATTTTCAATTTGATCAAAAATTAAACAATTGTTAAGCAAACGTCCCCGATACTGATAGCCAAGCTGATAAAAAGCCGCATTCATACCAAAGGATTGTGCCCTTGATAGTGAATAGGCACAAAAAATCCCATTACGAATCAGCTCTTCTTCAAGCATTTGTAATAATAGCTTTACATAACCGTGCTTTCGATGCTGAGCAAGCGTTGCACAATCGGTTAATTCTGCATTTCTATAAAATTGATTTACTTCTGCAGAAGCAGCGCTAATTACTTGACCATCTTGTTCAATGACATAATAGATGGTTCCATCTTTCATTGTTTTTGTTACATAATCCGCATCATGAAGTGGTGTTGGATACACTTGAAACACTTCTCTATAAAGTTGAGATAGGGCTTTGGCATCTTTGAAATCCGCTTTTCTTAAGATTATATCGGGTTGAGGCAAAGGATCTTTCGTTTGCCTTTGTAGCAAGTAAACATTTTTAATAATCTGATCTTCAAAAACCCATTGATCATTTTCCATCCGCTCTGGTTGATAATACTTGCAAAAAAAATAAGAATCGGAACCGAGAAAATATCCATCTAATTTGGCTTCACAGTTAAACCCATGGACGAGAAAGTCGGCAAAATACTCCTGACGTACTTTAAAGATTAATTTTTCTGCTTGAATATGTTCTGCTTCAAGTTCTGCTGCTTCAATTACTTGCTTAACATTGCCACGAAAATCATCAATTCGAACTCGTTTGTTAAAAGGGTCGAGATACGCTTCGATTGTATAAGAAGGGCCAGTAATGATTTTTGTTTGAGCTTGTGTTGACACGTTCCCTCCTCCTTTCCTCTTAAATTGTATCAAAACTAATGGTCGATTCCACACCATCTTATAATCGAAAGAGCGATAATTTCAGCTACCAAATATACGTCCTTTAGATGAATGTATTCATTCGCATCATGGGCTACTTCAGTTACTCCGGGTCCAAATACGAGCACTGGAATGTGACCAACCTGAGATAAAATTCCCCCGTCTGTTCCCCAAGGGGAAGCTTCAATCACTGCCTGGCTATTAACAACTGATGCATAGCGGTCTTTAACGACTTGAATTAATGGATGTTCTATCGAAAGATTCCCCGGCAACCACCTGCCGCCAAACCATTCAATGGTTGGGGGATGTAAGTTAAACCATGAATCCAATTGCTGTAAGGCCAATAAAGCCGTTTCCATTTCAGTTTGGGCATTTTCCATTGTTTCGTTTGGCGCTACTCCCATTCTTCCTTCAATTATTGCTAAGTCAGGAACTGAAGATGGCCATGATCCGCTATTTATTTTTCCAACATTAATTGGAATTGGTATTTTAATATGTTCATATAACGGATCGTCAATTCGGCTATTTCTCTTTTTTTCCAGACTCTGAAGCTGCTCGATTACTTGCATCGCCTTTTCGATTGCGCTTGTTCCCTCATATCTTGTACCGCCGTGGGCTGATTTTCCAGTTACACTGATTCGAAACCACATTGAACCCTGCTGTTTTGGGAACAGCTTTAAATTGGTCGGCTCCGGGATGATGGCAGCATCCGCAGTATACCCTCTCAGGAGTGTTGCCAGTGTTCCCGCACCCCCACTTTCTTCCTCTATCACACTTTCAAAAATGACATCGCCCTTTAAGGTAATATCACTTGCTCGGATTGCTTCAAGTGCAAGCAAAAGAGCAGCGGTTCCCCCTTTCATATCTGTTGAACCCCTGCCATATAGCTTCCCATCTTTAACCTTCCCACTAAAAGGGTCATCGAGCCAATTGTTCCGATCCCCTTCCGGAACCACGTCAATATGACTGTTTAATATGATTGACCTGCCTCCTCCTTTCCCTTTCAAAATACCAACAACATTTGGATTTCCTTCAAAAACCTTGCGATCCGAACAAAAATAGGGATGACTTAACAGCTGCTTATTGCCAATTTCCCAAATATCAAGTATTAAACCAAGCTCCCGGCACTTTTCTATCACGACCGCCTGGGCGCTACTTTCATTCCCTCTAGTGCTTCCCTCTTGAACTAATTTTTGCAGGAGCGAGGTTCCCCTTGCTTGATTTTTCTTTAACCACTCCACCAACCTGCTTTCGTAAGGCTCCATCCTATCACTCCTTGTTGTCAATTTTGATCGTTTTAATTTCGGGCACTGTTAATAATGGACAACCTGTTTTTTCTAGAACATCTTTAACGGAATATGGGGGGAATAGTTCACTTAATTCAATCCCTGTCGGAACGACATGAAAAACCCCCATCTCGGTTATGATCATGTTTACACAGGAGGAGGCTGTTAATGGAAATTGACACTCCTCAACGATCTTCGGATTTCCATGTTTGTCAGTGTGACTCATTAGAACAATTACCTTTTTCGCTTTTTGAGCCAATTCGATTGCTCCGCCCATACCAGGTACTTTTTTACCTGGAACAATCCAATTCGCCAAATCCCCTTTCCGGCTAACTTCAAGTGCCCCCAGTATCGTTATGTCAATCCTTCCCCTGCGAATCATCGCAAATGCGGTGGCACTGTCACAATACGATGCTCCCTTGTTAACCGTTACCGGGAAGCCACCTGCATTGCATAGGTTTTCATCCTCATCACCCTTTACCGGACTTGGTCCCATCCCCAAAATTCCATTTTCAGCCTGAAACATGACGTGGCTAGCCGTCAGGTAATTCGGAACTAATGAAGGGATACCGATGCCAAGGTTCACCGTCATTCCGGATCTAATTTCTTGGGCTGCCCTTTGTGCCATCATCTCGCGAATCTTTACTCCCATGCCCACTCCCAATTCACCCCTTCCGATTGGATGATTTTATCAACAAAGATGCCCGGGGTTACAATCTCATCAGGATTTAAACTTCCAAGCGGTACGATTTCTGCAACCTCCGCAATGGTGACCTTGCCTGCCATCGCGACGAGGGGATTGGTGTTGCGCGCACTTTTGTCAAAAATGAGATTTCCGTAAGGATCCGCTTTTTTTGCATATACAATCGAAACATCGGCCGTTAAGGCTGTTTCAATCATGTAGTTTTTCCCTTCAATGTTTAAGGTGGGCTTCCTAGCTGAAATCACTTCATTTTCTAAGCCAATGTCGCTTAAAATCCCTCCTAATCCAACTCCCCCCGCTCTGATTCTTTCGGCTAGTATTCCTTGTGGGGAAAACTCCACTTCAAGCTTGCCTTCCGTCATTAATTTTCCGGCGATCGGGTTGGAGCCGATATGGGAGGCGATTACTTTGTCAGCCTGACCATTGCTGATAATTTTTCCTATCCCGATATGGGGAAAGCCCGTGTCGTTTCCAATTAGAGTAAGCCGTTTGATTTCCTTTGCCATAATGGCCTCAATAAGTGTCGGCGGGGAACCTACCCCGCCAAACCCGCCAAACATTAAGGTCATGCCGTCAAAAAAATATTCAGTTGCTTCCTGAAGCGGAATGATTTTCCCGAAAGAATTATCCATTCAGAGTTCACCTTCCTTCGGCTTGCTGTTGCTTATCATTTCTTTAAATTGCAAAAGAGTCGTGGTTATTAAGCGCGCTAGTTCCTCTATTTCTCGTTTCGTAATTGTTAAGGGCGGGGAAATAATAATGGCATCTCCGTTTATTCCGTCAAGACCCGAGCCGGCGGGATAAATTAACAGCCCGTTTTTCTGAGCTATTTCAATAATTGTTTTTGTAACTTGAATTGCCCTTGGAAATGGTTGTTTAGTGGTTCTGTCTTCAATGAATTCAATCCCTAGTAACAGACCTTTTCCTCTTATATCACCAATAAAGTCGAATTGATTCATTAATTTTTCCAGCATATTTTTTAAATAAATACCTTTTGCTTCGACTTGGCTCCCGATTTGATTTTTTTCTAAGTATTCAAGAACAGCTAAGGAAACGGCACAAGCCTGCGGGTTGGCACTAAGCGTGTGGCCGCTCATGACGAGCTTTGAGCCTTCCAAAATCGGCTCCATGATTTGATCACTAACAAGAGTGGCCGCTATCACGGCATACCCGGCTCCCATTCCTTTTCCTAGAGCAACAATATCAGGCTTCACGTCCCAATGCTCGCTCGCTAAGATGGGCCCGGTTCTTCCAAATCCAGTCATCACTTCATCAGCTATAAAGAGGATTTCGTTTCGCTTGCAAATATCCTTAATGACCTTGTAATAGTCTTTTGGCGGCGTGATTGCACCGCCAGCGGCACCAATGATGGGTTCGGCAATGAACGCAGCGATTTTGTCTGCACCGATACGCTTTATGGCGGTTTCTAATTCATGAGCACATGGATAACCACATTGGGGTGCAGATTGGTTATATGGGCAACGATAGCAATACGGAGGATTGATCGATGGGCAATCTTCTAAGTGAGGGACAAATCGAGCCCGCCGACTTGGATGACCGGACATGGACAGAGCACCGATAGTGATTCCGTGATAGCTGACCCAGCGCGAGAGTATTTTCGTTTTAGAAGTGATCCCTTTTTCTTGCCAATATTGAATCGCAATCTTCATTGCCGTTTCGGTCGCCTCAGAACCGCTGTTGACAAAAAAACTCCAATTTAAATCTCCTGGCGCGAGGCTAGCAATCTTATTGGCTAATGCCTCCGCCGCCTCACTTGTAAATTGCGAACGATAGACAAACGAAACTCGCTGTGCTTGCTTTTGCATGGCTTCAACAATTTCTGGTACCCCATGGCCAATATTGGCGGTCACAGCACCAGACGATGCATCGAGATACTTTTTTCCCGTCTTATCGTATAAATAAATCCCCTCTCCATAATCGACTACAGGATATGTAGAGTCTAAAAGCGGTTTTATTAAATAGGATTGGTCCATGGTCTCACTCCGTTTCTTATTCAAACCGGTGACTCTGTCATTCTCTTACTATTCCATTATATGAATTGGGGAGTTTATAAATGAAAAAAACAGACACAAGATCTTGTGCCTGTTTTGGTTAATGTTAACGATATTATGGTGTTGCTTTATTTATTGTATTCCGCTTGTTCGATGGTAATTTCCGTATCATTTCCTTTTGCCCGTACCGAAGCAGATGCTCCTATTGGAATCGTTGCAAATGGATATACATGACCGATATTGACATTGGCAATGACCGGAATATTAGTTAGCTCACGCTTATTTTCAATAATTTGCTCCAACGCAGCCTCCGTCATATTCGAGTCCTTTTGGAATCTTCCGATTAAAATAGCTTTAATTTGGTCTGCTTCAGGTAAATGGAGCAAGGATTGCAAATCTCGATCAAAGAGGTGCGGATGCGATTCATGATCATCTTCAATGACGAGGATTGCATCCTTTAGTGATGGCATGAATTCGGTTCCCTGCAAGAGATTAAGGGTGCATAAATTTCCGCCAATTAAATTTCCTTCTGCACTTCCTTCATGAATAACGTGATAATGGCTTTGCTCGACAAAGGTTCTGTTTTCTTGATCCAAGTACCATGGATCATCACTCCAAAAGGATGATGGCACGATTTCATATGGAGAATCGTTTGTGACTGCATCTAAAAAGGATTGCAATGAATAATCGAAGCCCTCTTTCATCCCAAAGCTGGAGAAATGGGGACCAGAATAGGTTACTAATCCTGTTTTTTTATAAATAGCCAAGCTTAAAGCGGTAATATCACTATATCCGCAAAAAATTTTCGGGTTGGCCCGAATAAGATCATAATCAATATATTTGAGCAATTGGTTGCTGTTATAGCCGCCAAGTGCTGTTAGAATCGCCTTTACATTCGGATCGCGAAAGGCATCATGTAAATCTTCGAGTCTTTCATCAATCGAGGAACTATAAAATTCATCATGGACATTAACGTTTTTTCCGTAAGTTACGGTAAAGCCTAATTTGTTTAATCGCTCAACGGCAATTTCGAGTTGTTTTTCTTTTACAAGTGCCATACTGGTAGATGGTGCAATGACTCGAATTTCATCTCCTGGCTGTAGCTTTGCTGGAAACATGATAATACCCCCAAATCCATTGTAAAGACTAATTTTACCACATATTTCTTGGATAACCTATGAACCAGTCATGAATTTTTTATTTACCCTGTTTTATTAGCCAAGAACAATTTAAAGTAGGTGAGTTAGGGACGTAGTATCGGTTATGTGACCAAAAACTGCTGAAAATACAATTGAAGTGGTCACATGAGCCCTTCATGTGACCAAAACCTTCTGGAAAATCCGTTGAAGTGGTCCATCAGACATCAGACCCCATTCATACCAAGCATACATCAACAAAAAAACCTAAAGGAGCCCCACCCCTTTAGGTTTACCTACTTTTTATACTAAGACTGCATCATTCGATGATGATACTTTTGTTTTTTCGATAATATCTCGGGCAATCCAAACGCCGCAGGCACTCGCTTGAGCAAGACCGCGTGTAATACCGGCACCGTCTCCGCCAACATACAAACCGTTGATTTCGGTTTCAAAACGCTCATTCAGTTTTGGACGAGCTGAGTAGAATTTTGCTTCTACTCCATAGAATAACGTATGCTCAGATGCAAGACCCGGAGAAACATGGTTCAATGCCTCGGTCATTTCGATTAAGCTTTTCATTGTATTGTAAGGTAGAACAAGTCCTAAATCACCAGGAACTGCTTCCTTTAGAGTTGGCTCGATGAAACCTTCCTTAATTCGTTTCTCTGTTGAACGTCTACCTTTTAAAATATCTCCGTATTTTTGAACAATCAAGCCGCCATTTGATAAAACGTTCGCCAATCTTGAAATCTCATGGGCGTATTCATTTGGCTTATCGAATGGAGCCGAGAAAGTATGCGATACAAGCAAGGCAAAGTTTGTATTAGCACTTCCTAATTTAGGATCGCGATAAGCGTGTCCATTGGCCAGCATAATTCCCGAATGATTTTCAACCACTACATGACCTGAAGGATTGCTGCAGAAAGTTCTTACCTTTGTTCCGACAGAGGTGTTAAAGACGAACTTTCCTTCATATAAGTTCTCGTTAATTTCCTCCATGACAACATTAGAGGTCTCAACGCGAACACCAATATCAACCTGATTATTGATCATGCCAATGCGGCGTGATTTAAACATATCAGATAGCCATTTTGAGCCGTCGCGCCCTGGAGTGATTACGACTTTTTCCGAATAGATGGACTCGCCATTTTTCAAATGAATTCCACTAATTTTAAAACCTTCAGAAGTTTTTTCGGTAATTAAATCGCTTACCTCTGTTTTAAACGCCATATCAATTTTATCTTTTAAGTATTCAAAAATGCTCATTAAAATTTGCAAATTTTGCTCTGTGCCTAAGTGACGAACTTGAGCACGAAGCAGCTTTAACCCTGCGGCATAGCCTCTTCGTTCAATATCCTTTACCTTGTCCGTTAACGGGTCGGTAATGCTTTCCGTTGCTCCATGAGAAAGATTGATGTCGTCCACATATTTAATTAATTCTAATACTTGTGATTCAGGGAGATAATCAGTCATCCAACCGCCAAATTCACTTGTTATGTTAAATTTCCCATCGGAATAGGCTCCAGCTCCGCCAAAGCCATTGGTGATTGAACATGCCGGTAAGCATCCTGCGAATTCCTTTCTTCCAGCAGCTGGCGGACATTTTTCTATTTTCTTTTGTAAAATTGGACAGTTTCGTTTATATATATCATGGCCTTTATCCACTAAAAGTACATTAGCATTCGGCATTTTCAATGTAAGTTCATAGCAAGTAAAAATTCCTGCAGGACCTGCGCCTACAACAATAACATCATAATTTGATTTCATCGGATTATTCCTCCAGACGTAATATCTTCGTGTATATCCTTAACCAAAGGTTAATATATCAAAAATACAGAGTGGAGTCAACACAAAATCCGAACATTAACAACCTATATACCAAAAAACATTCGTAATAACAAAATGAAAAACTCACGGATCAACCGTGAGTCGCACTTTCGTCTTATTTTCCGTAACAGCTTGCACCAATGATAATTAATAAAATAAATAAAACAACAATTAGCGCAAACCAATTATTATAGCCAAAGCCTGGATATGCACACGGTGCAGTATAGCCGTATCCACAGCCATAACCACCCATTCCATAATGCATGATCATCACTCCCTGAAAATTTATCGGTCTCATTGATACAGTATGTAATAGGTTCTTGTCTCGCATGTGTATTCGCCTATTTTTTTGTGATAATCTTAGGGAATCTTTTGTCACCTTATAAGAGTGGAATTTGATAAACTAAAAGAGGTATGAAATGAAAGCACAGTGGAGGTAACGCAGATGAGGAATCTAGTGAAGAATTTTATTAATGGAATCTTAACGATTGTCCCTATCATTCTCGTAATTTATGTTATTTATAAAACATTTATGTTTTTAGACAGCATCCTTGGAAACGTACTTAAGCCATTTTTGAAAAATGACTACATTCCCGGAATTGGCTTACTGCTGACTTTAGTGTTGATCACCCTGTTAGGCTGGTTATCTACTAAATTCATAACCGGAAAGATGATTCGGATCATTGATCGAATCCTCGATAATATCCCATTAGTTAAGACTATCTATTCCGTTATCAAGGATACGATTCATTCCTTTCTTGGTGAGAAAAAATCGTTTTCCAAGGTTGCTCTAGTAACCATTCCTGGAACAGAGATGAAAAGCATGGGATTTATCACCACAGAGGATTTGGAAAATTTTCATCAGCCCCTTTCCCAATACGTGGCTGTATATGTGCCGCAAACCTTTCAGGTTGCCGGCTTCACCTTCTTAGTTCCAAAGGATCAGATTGAAATTATTGATGTCAAACCTGAAGATGCGATGAAGTTCATTTTATCCGGCGGAATGACAACGAAACAAGTGAAGCAAAGTCAATAAGCTGTTTGTACTTGGAACAAGCAAAGAACGCCGCACGGAGCGGCGTTCTTTACTTTTCTTCAAATAATCTAAGAAATTCTTGATAGCCTTCTTTTTCAAGATCTTCCTTGGGAATAAAACGCAGTGCTGCTGAATTAATACAATAACGGAGACCAGTTGGTTGTGGTCCATCATTAAAGACATGGCCTAAATGGGAATCAGCCTGTTTGCTCCTCACTTCAGTGCGAATCATGTAATGGCTGAAATCCTCCTTTTCAACAATCTCATTATCCTTAATCGGCCTAGTAAAGCTTGGCCAGCCGCAGCCGGAATCAAACTTATCCTTGGAGCTAAACAGCGGCTCTCCGGAAATAATATCAACGTAAACACCCTCACGTGATTCATTCCAATATTCATTTTTAAATGGCGGCTCTGTTCCGTTTCGTTGTGTTACTTCATACTGAATTGGTGTCAGACGCTTTTTTAAATCGTCCACTTTTTTATTTTCCATACTCTTCCCCCCAATGCTTCCGGATAAAGGCATCCCGCCCGGATCCGATCCGATATCCCTGATAGTGAAGCTCGTTTTTCTTATAATAATGCTGATGATATTCTTCTGCAGGATAAAATTCTTTTGCAGGAAAAATTTTGGTAGCAATCGGTTTAGCAAAACGTCCGCTACGTTCAAGCTCACTTTTGGAAGCTTCGGCAAGTCTTTTTTGCTCTTCATTATGATAAAAGATGACCGTTTGATATGACGTGCCTCGATCATAAAATTGACCGCCCGGATCGGTTGGATCAATTTGCTGCCAATATAATTCAAGTAATTTTTCATAAGGAAATACGTCTGGATTAAAGGTTATTTGAACGGCTTCATAGTGTCCCGTCGTTTCTGAGCAAACCTGTTTATAAGTTGGATTTTCCACATGTCCCCCGGTATATCCTGAAACCACCCTTTCAATCCCGGGCTGTTCATCAAATGGCTTAACCATACACCAGAAACAGCCTCCGGCAAATGTTGCCAGCTCTAAATGGCTTTCCATCTCCACACCTCCAAAATAAGTTTCGTTTTCACCTATTATCACTATTTTAACGTTTCTTTTTAAAAATGAAAAATAATGGCTACTCCTACATTTAGGAGCAGCCATTTCGTTAACGGTTGTTTCTTTGCTTTATTTGCTTATGAATGTTTTTCCATTTTCTCTTTTCTTCTGCTTGGGCTCGCTTATCCAATTTCCGATCCAGGTAAGCTAACTCTCTTTGTAATTTTTTATAGCTGTCAAGCCTCCGATTAGAAAGCGTTCCTTCCTCCACTGCTGCCCGAACGGCACAACCCGGTTCTTCGTCATGAGAACAATCGCGAAATTTACATTTTTCGGCAATCGCCTCAATATCGGAAAAGCTTTCACTCAGTCCCGTGTCACCTTCCCAAAGTTGTAATTCTCTTAACCCCGGTGTATCAATGACCATCGCCCCGTTAGGAAGCAAACATAATTCGCGATGTGTGGTCGTATGTCGCCCTTTATCATCACTTTCTCTAATCCCTTGGACTTTTTGCTTTTCATCCCCTAATAAGAAATTCGTCAAGGACGATTTCCCGACACCGGAGGAGCCTAATAAGGCGATGGTTTTGCCTGGTTCTAGGTAGGCTTGCAGTTGTTCTAAACCTTGCTTTGTCACCACACTTATTGGAATAACCGGAACACCAAGGGCAACACCTTCAACCTCTTGTAAGGACTGCTCTACTTCTTCGCATAAATCAGCTTTACTTAAAATGATGACCGGATTCGCGCCACTTTCCCATGCCAGCAATAGGTAACGCTCGATTCTGCGTAAATTTAAATCATCATTTAATGAATTGACAATGAATATGGTATCAATATTGGCCGCAATCAATTGTTCTTCCGTTGTTGAACCAGCGATTTTTCTGGAAAATTTACTTTTTCTCGACAGAACCGCATGAATCGTCCCTTTTTGTTCATCCTTACGAGGATCGAGGACAACCCAATCGCCAACGGTTGGAAAATCTTCTTTACTTTTTGCCTCATATAAAAATTTACCTGTAACCTCACACAGAAGTTCTCCTATATCGGTCCAAACCCGGTAAAGTCCCTTATATTCCAGGGCAACCCGTCCAATTATATACTCTTTATGTTCAAAGCTTTTAAACTCCCGCTTAAATTGTTCATCTAAACCAAATGTTATCGAATTCATTTCGTTCCTCCATCTTAGACATAATAAAAAACCATAGGCAAGACAGCCCATGGTTAATCGAGTCGAGGAACATTAAATCCACTACTAATTAACGAACGATTCCGATGGGCTGTGCAAAATACAGTTAACATTTACGACAATCTCTGCAATCATTACACTTCACCCACCTTTCTTTTTGTTGATTTTAGTATATGCAAAATCATCCAAAAAGTAAATATCGATTTCCAAGTTTCACTTTTACACACCTCAGCCGCCCAAAGAGCATATGTTATTGAAGAAGCAATGAGGATAGGAGCGAGGCGTATGTCTGAAAAGAGGAATGGTCAGGATTACTTCGAAAAAGCATCAGCCTATGATATGATGGCAAATTACTATAAATATTTAGATCCTAATATGCATATTCACTATTACAAAAAGCATTTGCAAGCATTAACAAAAGCGTTTCAATTATCAAGGTTGGAACAACGCCCTGTAACACAAAGCAATCAGCCTAATGGAGCGATTCGCTTTCTTCACGTTTCAACAGATGCGCCTAATGTCGATGTTTACATTAATGCCATTAGGGTCTTCAAAAATATTTCTTACAAAGATGTAAGCAACTATTTGTCTCTTCCAACTGGAAAATACCATGTTGATATTTATCCTGCAGAGAATTCGGTATCCTCTATTTTAAACAAAAGAATAACGGTCGAAGCAGGGAAAATTTATACCTTGCCAATCATTGGAACTGAGAAAAAACTTCGGATGCTTTCAGTTGTAGATCATCTTGATGTTCCCACTGGAGAAACTAAAGTTCGTTTCCTCCATCTATCTCAAAATACACCAGCTGTTGATCTCGCTGTCGTTAAAGGAGATGTTGTATTCCCTCAAGTTGCTTATAGAAATGTAACACCTTACTTAGGTTTGACTCCGATGAACGTGAAGCTAGAGATGAGGGAAGCGGGAACGAAACAAGTAATTCTGCCTTTGCCGAACATGCAATTTAAAGAAAATGAGGTTTATACCATTGTAGCCGCAGGTCTTCAACAAGGTGAACCCTTACTCGAAGCATTTATCATTAGAGGTTAACGGCCGGAGTATTGGCCGTTAATTTTTTTACTATAAAACTATTATTTTTTTACTTGACTTCTAAAAGTTTATAAATATAACGATCAGCGGGCAGAGCCGCCATCATAAAATTGGCAGAGCAATATCTGTAACATTTGCTCTGCCTTTTTTGATTAAGCGGACATACAGGACCTTATTTTTGAATTTTTCCCCTTTTTACTGCATTAAGCGGACATAGGTTCCCTTATTTCACTAAAAACCAATAAATAATGCCCAAATATCAACAAATAACGGATCCAGTGTCCGGATAGCCTATCAAAACAACACTTTTTGTCAAAATAGCGGATCGTATGTCCGCATATATATTTGTTGCTGCAGCACTTCTTATTTGAACCAGCTGGAACTGGTAGTTGTAGTAAAAGAGAACGGCTTATTTTATAGGCATGTACAAAGTAAACATAATTTGATCTTGCTTTAAATCAAATTCATTTACTTCAACCTGCAATCCACCTTTTAATGGTAATTCCTGCACATCTACATAAACCTGTTCTTCCTTTGGCTGGATGGTCATCCAGTTCGGAAATTGATAGGCATTCGCTAACAGGGTTAAGACAACTGCCGGGGGAAGGTGGAGCTTTCCAATTGAGATTTCCTTCTCCTTCAAAATAAGATCTCCATTTTCTAATGGGATGGGATCAAACGCTATTTTCATATCAACTTTTTGATTAAAAATGATAAGTGTGCTGTATAGATTCACCACATTGTCCAAGCTTATTTGATAATCAACCGAACCATTGCCTTGTTTTTCAAGGTATTGATTGATTACTTTATTTAGATCCGCTTTATTCGTTTGTATTTTAAACGGAACTGAATCACTTGTAACATTTCTATCTTCAATAGGTTTTTCATCTACGGGGGAAGTTATATAGTAAAAAATGATCGCAATAATTAGTACGTTTATAGTTGCTAAAATTAAAAACAAGCTTTTCCATTTATTTTTCATGTCTGTATTCTCCTATTTAGCTATAAAAGGTTTTGTTATTCCGAAATATCCATGATTAGTTTACTATATCAGCTCGATTAATAGTAATAGAAAGAAAAAAGACCTTACAGGAAGGTCTATTGCAAGGTTTTGATGTCTCTTATTATTTCTTTATAGGGAATTTCATTCAGTCCATCGTAATATTTTACGATTTTTCCTTCTTGATCGATTAAATAAAAATCAATTCCGTGAATTACTTGATCCTCGTTAACCGGTTTTTTCACAACTGCTTTAAAGTCCTTTAATGCCTTCTTCTCAATTTCCTCTTGAGAATATCCCGTTAAAAAGTGCCAGTTGCTAAAGTCTGCTTCAAAATTATCAGCAAACATTTTCAATTGCTCTGGGTTGTCAACGGTTGGATCCACGCTAAATGAGACGAGCTCAACATCTTTGATTCCTTCGTCCTTTAACATCTTTTGAAGCTTCGACATATTAGCTGTCATCGGCATGCAAACATCAGCACAGGTAGTAAAAATAAAATCTGAAACCCACACTTTTCCTTTTAAATCAGATAAACCAAATGGCTTTCCATTTTGGTCGGTGTAGGTAAAATCTTGAACAGGCCAGTTTTTCGCATTTTTAATTTCATTTTGTCCACATGCAGACAGTGTAACCAGTAGGATCAGAATAATGGCTACTACATTCCCTTTTCTAAACATTTTGTCACCTGCTTAATCATTTTATCAATATTATCTGAATTTTATTCTAACAAACCTTTTCAAAAGAAAAAAGGAAAAGGTGTGATTTATATCATCCTTTTCCTTTTGAACTTATTCAAAATAATACATAAACCCGATAGCCCCTACACCAGTATGTGTTCCAATTACAGGTGTGGTATAGGAAATAGTCGTTTCCGAAAAGCCTGTCAATTCAATCATGGCGTCCTTCACTTTGTTCGCTAATTCTAGTCCCTCAACATGAACAATTCCCGCACCCTTGACGGTCTTGTCCTTAACATCTTCAGCAAATTGTTTGGCGAGATATTTTGCTACTTGCGAGTGGCTTCGCACCTTGGCAACAGGAGTATAGACGCCTCCCTCGAGGCTTGCAATCGGTTTAATATTCAAGAGAGACCCGATCATCGCTCTACCTTTTCCGATTCTACCACCCTTTACTAAATTCTCTAGTGTATCTACAACCACAAATAACCGTGTTTGTTCACGAATTTTATTGATGTGCTCAATAATTTCAGCAGAAGATTTTCCACTTTGGGCCATCTTAGCTGCTTCAATAACCTGAAATGTCAATGCCCGGGAAATGAACCGAGAATCAACAACGGTTACCTTTGCTTTCGTCATTTGCGCGGCACTTGCAGCTGACTGAACCGTCCCGCTCATTCCTCCAGTCATATGAATGGAGATGACTTCATATCCTTCATCTGCCAACCGGTCGTACACTTCTACAAATGTTCCAGCAGATGGCTGAGAGCTTTTCGGTAGTTCCGGAGATTCTTTCATTTTTTTAATAAACTCAACAGGGGTAATGTCAACTCGATCAATAAATGTTTCTCCATTTATATGGATCGATAACGGCACTACTTCTAGATTATATTTACTGATTTCTTCATGAGTTAAATCCGCAGTGGAATCGGTTACGATTTTAATTTTACTCAATTTTTCACTTCCCTATTTCAACACTTAATTGTATTATACATGTTCATTTTGCTCAAAGAAACAAAATCCCATAACTTTTCGCTTTAATTCGACACATTTTGAGAACGTATAATAAGGTTAGATAAAAAAATATTTTTGTGTTTTTCCGGTGATAATGAACTGGGGGTTAAAATTTCTAGATTAAGGAAATCATTGTGGGCGTTTTTTTGATTTTTTACTATTTTTTCCAGCGAAGGTTATTGGTTACATTTTCGTTTGTTTCTCTTTCCGTTTTTGTAACCAATAAGGGCTATTGGGTATACTTTCGTTGCTTTCCCTTACTGTTTTTGCAACCAATAAGGGCTATTGGGTATACTTTCGTTGCTTTCCCTTACTGTTTTTGTAACCAATAAAGGTTATTGGTTATATTTTCGATGTTTCCTCTTACCGTTTTTGCTACCAATAAGGGCTATTGGGTACACTTTCGTTGTTTTCCCTTGCTGTTTTTGCAACCAATAAGGGCTATTGGGTATACTTTCGTTGTTTTCCCTTACTGTTTTTGTAACCAATAAGGGCTATTGATTACACTTTCGGTACTTTCCCTTTCCGTTTTTGTAACCAATAAAAGCAAGCATCATCAGATAACAAATTTTCCCCATAATCCTTCACAACGAAATTTATTTCAAGTAGCAGAGTTGTTACGACCATTAAAATCAAATAAAATAATAGTTATAGAGACGGAGGGGTACTATGGGGCGTAAATTTTCCCTGCTGTTAATTACGGTTGGACTCATCATTATTGGATATAGTGTTTATCAAATGGTTAAAACCGATTCGGTCCAAAAAGATAATCTAGTAAAAGCACATAAAATAATAGAAAAGCAACCAACGAAGAAAGAGGACTTTTCCCCATTTACCGGAGATGTAGCCGGGATTCTTACGATTCCTCGAATCGACGCGGACCTCCCAATCGTTGAAGGAACGGATGAAGACGATTTGGAAAAAGGAGTCGGGCATTTTAAGGGATCGGCTTGGCCTTCAGGAAATGACCAAATTGTTTTGTCCGGGCATCGGGATACCGTTTTTCGGAGAATGGGAGAATTGAAAATTGGTGATGAACTGACCATCAAGGTCCCTTATGGTGAATTCACGTATAAAATTGAGGAAACTAGAGTAGTGGAAGCAGATGATCGTACAATAATCAAATCCACTGCTCCTGATGAGGTTCTAGTTGTGACAACCTGCTATCCATTCCGGTACGTCGGAAATGCACCACAGCGGTATATCATCACGGCAAAACCGATTAAATAAGCAAGAGGCGGATACAGAAGTCCGCCTCTTGCTTATTTAATCAATATTAACATATTCTCGGAAGCATCATCCCGGATAACCGAGTTAATAAACGCTTGGAGCCTAACGGAGTTTGCAGAAGGAGTTGTCCCTTCCCTTTGCCTGATACCTTACCGATTACACAAGCATCTACACCAATCGTAAACTCCTTAAGGATATCAATAACCTTGTCAGTCTCAGCTTCAGATACGATGATAATCGCCTTGCCTTCATTGGCCAAATAGAGCGGATCAAAGCCTAATAGGTCACAAGCACCATGAACCTCTCCCTTAATTGGAAGTTTATCCTCCTCAATCATTAAGGTTAGCGAGAAATCCTCAGCAATTTCAACTAGTGTTGTCGCTAATCCTCCTCTAGTTGGGTCCCTCATTATTCTGACCGTATCGCAGCTCTCGTGTAGACGATTTAGCATGTGATTTAAAGAAGCACAATCACTGTCAATTGGGACCGAAATACCGAGATTTTCTCTTGCTGTCAAAACGGCCATCCCATGGTCGCCAATCGTACCAGAGATAATAATCGAATCCCCTTCTTCAAACAACAGTTCTGGATTCAATTTCTTTTCAATGATTCCAATCCCTGTTGTATTGATATAGACTCCATCGGCACTTCCTTTTTCTACTACTTTCGTATCACCGGCAATGATTGATACGCCCGTCTTACTAGCTTCACTCGCCATATCCAAGACGATTTTCTTTAAGTCAGAGACCTTGAAGCCTTCTTCAATAACAAATCCGCATGTCAGATAAAGAGGCTTTGCTCCGCTTACAGCAAGGTCATTTACCGTGCCTGCGACTGCTAACTTGCCGATTGAACCACCTGGAAAGAAAATCGGTTTAATCACAAAGGAATCAGTAGTAACGGCAATTTCGTTTGAAGGTAATACCAATTGCGAGGCATCAAACATCGCTTCCTTCTGATGTCCAAATGCTTCAACAAAAATTTCTTGAATTAATCGATGGCTAAGTTCTCCTCCATCACCATGGGCTAAGGTGATTATTTTTTCCATTAGTAACTCTCCCTCATGTAATGGTAGTATGCTGCGCAGCTTCCTTCCGCCGAAACCATACATGGACCAATCGGGTTCGTTGGTCGGCATGCCTTGCCAAATAATGAGCATTCATTTGGGGAAATTAACCCCCTGATGACTTCCCCGCATCGACATTTCGTTTTCTTTGGTTCTTCTTGCTTAATTTGATATCGCTTTTTGGCATTAAACTGATCGAAAGCAGGTTTTATATCGAGTCCACTGTTAGGAATAATCCCAATTCCCCGCCATGCTTCATCACAAACTTCAAAGTAAGTTTCCATCCACTGCTGAGCGACTCGATTCCCTTCCTTAGTAACAATGGCCCGATGATCATTAATGATTTTTGCTTCATTTTTCAGGGCAAGATCGATCAGCTTATAGATTCCACTTAGCAGCTCGGCAGGTTCGAAACCAGATATGACCCCAGAAACATGATACTCTTCTGCAAGGAACTGATAGGAATCTTCTCCTAAAACAATCGAAACGTGGCCCGGAAGTAAAAATCCATCAAGCCGAACCTCACCTGCATCTAATAAGGAACGGAGAATAGGCTCAACAAGCTTCGTTGTCATCCATACTGAAAAGTTAGGTAATTGAAGGGAGTGAGCTTGTCCAACCAGTAAGGCCAATATCGGGATCGTTGTTTCAAAGCCGATTCCAAGAAAAATGACTTCTTTATCAGGGTTTTCTTGGGCTAAACGGATGGCATCAACAGGTGAATACAAAACGCGAATATCTTTGCCTGTTGTTTTTGCATCTAATAACGTTCTCGTAGACCCCGGGACTCTTACCATATCACCGAATGTGCAAATGATGCGGCCTTCCCCCTCGGATAGGGCAATCATGGCATCGATCGATTTTTGATCGGTTACACAGACTGGGCAGCCAGGACCTGAAACAAGCTGAACATCGTTTATTAAACATTGCTTCACTCCAGATTTAGCAAGTGCCATTGTATGTGAACCACACACTTCCATAAAAGCAGGTTTTCTTCCGAATACTGTATGGAATTCCTGTGCTTTTTCGATTACGGCATCTAGTAGAGGTTTACAAATATCAGGGTTAGCGGACTGTTTAAGAATTTCTAGCATCGACTAGTTTCCTCCACTCTTCAACACTGACTTTGGCATACTCCTCATCCACAATTGACATCGCTTGGCCGGCATGAACAATTACATAGTCGCCAATCTCCACCTCAGGAATGAAAATGATCCCGACAGTCGTTTGTGAACCCATGACATCGACTACTGCCGTATATTCATGTTTTTCGATTACTTTTGCAGGAACCCCTACACACATGTTAATGCCTCCCTTTTCGCTGTTGCGACCAATAACTGTCCGTAAGATAGGCCTCCATCATTACACGGAACCTTTTGATGATTATAAACGGAAAACCCTAAAGCATTTAATGACCTCGTAAGCTTTTCACGTAAGTAACGATTATGAAAGCTACCTCCGGATAGGACGACTTGATTTGAACGGTCAGGGTTTTGATTTTTCATGATTTGCATCGCTTCAACCAGTGCTTTGACAATCGATTCATGAAATCTGGTACTTATCGTTTCCACAGCGGTTTTGTTCAAAATATCCTTGGCAATTTCCTGTAGCATTTTTGAAAAATCAAAGATTAATAGACTGTCTTTATCTAAAAGTTCGAATGAATATGGAGCCAGTTCGTGATTGCTCTTTGCCAATTCACCGAGTTTAATCGCGGCTTCCCCATCATAAGTTGACTTTTGACAAAGCCCAGCCATCGCGCTCACGGCATCAAATAACCTTCCGCATGTCCCAGCTTGTACGATATTGATGTTGTTTGAAAGCATCATTTTAATCACGTTAAGTTCTGCTTCTTTGTCATTAAAAAGTGTTCTGGCATATTCTTCGCCCTGTTTCCCTAATAGGGAGATGAGCATTCCCGCCGCATTTCGCCACGGCTCCTTAATGGCCTTCTCGTTTCCAGGAAGAGGGGTGTAACAAAGATGACCTAGACGTTCCATATTGGAATAACCGCCATAGAGAATCTCAAAACCCCAAATATGACCATCGGATCCATACCCAGTTCCATCCAAGATAATTCCGTAAGCTTCCCCGTTAAGTTCATTCTCCCCCATGCAGGCAGCCATGTGAGCGTGGTGATGCTGTACTTCGATTGTTTCATCAAATTGATAATCTTTAAGAAAGACCCTATTTAAGTAGCCTGGATGGGCATCAATGACCGCTGTCCGTTTTGGGATGTCAATCCACTTCAATAAATGGTCTAACTCTTGCTTAAAATGATTAACCGTTTCAATATTATCTAAATCCCCAATATGGGGGCCGATAAAAATCTGCTGGTTTCGCCCTATGGAAAAGGTTGTTTTTTGTTGTCCGCCAAAGGCAATGACCCCTGTTACATCCGCTTTAATCGATAATGGGTCAGGAACATAGCCTCTTGAACGACGAAGGAAATCTTGATTTTGATTGTTCCATTGGATTACAGAATCATCAACAGGATGTAAGATTTCTCGATTATGAATAAGATAATAGTCTGCAATCCCGTTTAAATATTGAAAAACTTGATTTTCATTGTAGATCATTGGAAGCCCAGATGGATTGGCGCTTGTCATGACAATGCATCTCAAATTTTTATTTTCAAATAACAAATGGTGAAGCGGAGTATACGGAAGCATCACCCCTACCGTACTCATCCCCGGGGCTATTCCCTCTGCCAATTCTGAAGTGCTTTTCTTCCGCAATACAACAATAGGTGATTCAGGACTTTGCAATAACTTACTTTCGGCATTTTCAACCAATGCAAACGTTTGAATCTCTTCAAGCGAAGCTGCCATCACTGCTAGCGGCCGAACTCTTCTATTTTTTCGTCGGCGAAGTTCTGCCACCGCTTCTTCATTAGTAGCATCGCAACACAAGTGGTAGCCGCCTATTCCCTTAATAGCAATTATTTTCCCTTTTTCAAGTAACGTAACCGCCTCAGAAAGTGGCTCACAATCTATTTCTTTACCACTTGAATCATACAATGAAACCTTTGGTCCACATGTTGGACATGCGATTGGCTGGGCATGATGTCTTCGATTCAATGGGTTCTCGTACTCTTCTCGGCACTCAGGGCACATTTCAAAAGGCGCCATGGTTGTATAAGGTCGATCATAAGGAAGTTCACTAATAATCGTATAGCGAGGACCACATTGGGTACAGTTGATAAACGGATAACGATATCGAAAATCATCCGGGTCTCTCATCTCTCCCAAGCACTCGTCACATACGGCTGAATCAATTGGAATGACCAGCAAAGAAGTTCCAGTCCGTTCACTTTGAATAATGGAAAAAGTCGAGTAGTGACTCAGCTCAACTTTTTCGACAATGATTTCATTAATTTTTGAGAGTCGGGGCGGGCTATTCTCAAGATCATATAAAAAGGCTTGAAGCTTGTCCTCTTCCCCTTCAATGTTAATTTTTACACCATCCATATTATTTTGAACGGTTCCGGTAACCTGGTATTTATCAGCAAGTCCAAACACAAATGGTCGAAACCCGACTCCTTGCACTCTTCCTCTGACAGATACTTTTAGCGCTGAAGCCATGCTGAATGAGCACCTTCAATCCAAGAAAGCCAATCCTCAAACCCCTCTTTGGTCGTTGCCGAAAGCGGGATTAACTTTGATTCCGGATTTATCCCCTCTAAATCAGCTCTTGCCTCATCAACATTGAAATTTAAATATGGAAGCAGGTCAATCTTGTTTACAAGAACAAGCTCGGTTCTCATAAACATCGTTGGATATTTAGGAATCTTATCATTTCCTTCCGGTACGCTCAAAACAGCAATTTTATGTTGCTGTCCCAAATCATATCCAGAGGGACAGACTAAATTCCCGACATTTTCGATAAATAATAAATCGATTTCATCTAAATCCAACTCTGCCAAAGCTGCCGCAACCATCCTTGCATCGAGGTGGCAACCGCCATGAGTGTTAATCTGTACCGCTTTAGCACCTAGGGCACGAATACGATCTGCATCTCTTTCTGTAGCGAGGTCTCCTTCTATCACACCTATTCGCAAACGGTGTGATAATGATCGGACCGTTTCCTCAAGCAACGTCGTTTTCCCTGCTCCTGGTGAACTCATCATGTTTATGACAAAGGTATTGGTCTCCGAAAATAATCCCCGATTAAACTCTGCTGCCTTATTATTATTCGTTAACACATCTGTACGTAACGTTACTTTCATGGTTATCTCCCCTCGTATGATAAGACTTGGAACGTTTCGCCTGAAGTCACTTTCCCCGATGGCATGCGACAGTCAGGACATTGCGCAATTTTTTGCTCAGGTTGATATACTTTACCGCAAAGTACACACTCCGCCCGGGCTTCTTCCAAATGAATCTTAAGAATTGCCTCACGAGTAATGAAATGCGGATTTTGTTCTTTAAAAATCTCAAATGCCATCACAAGAGCATCAGGTAAGACATTACTAACTTCTCCAACGACTAACTCGACCCGTTCTAGGGTTTTTATTCCCTTTGCTAATGCATCCTCTTGGATAATGTTTAAAACCTCACCCATTAATGACATTTCGTGCATAAGATCATCCCTTATCGATTATGTTTTGGGTTATTTGCCTGCCCTACATAATACCCGTCCGTTTTTAATGCTAACGGCATTTCTACTAGAGTTAAATCCCCAATTTTATTTTGAAAATTGTAATCATTCCCGCAATTCAAACATTTACAAGTTGAGTATAGGACTGATAAGTGAAGAAGATTGGAACATGAAGGACATATTCCACTAAAAGCCTTCACGTTCCCCTCTTCTTTAGTGATTAAGATCGGACTCCCACTGATATAAAACTGGTTTATGTTATTGAATTGATAATATTCGCTGCATACAAAAGACCAATTCACGCCTAATATCCGGTCCGTCGTTTTTTCCAGCTTCTCTAAATCCTCTTCAATAAAGGGCTCATAGACCGATTTTAACGTGTTAAAAAATCCCTTTTTCATTTCTTTAAAGAAATCCTCTCTTTTCACGATGCTTGTCTCCAAAGCTGAACCTGACGTACAACAGCCTCAGCTAAATCAGGTAACATTGCTTGATTCACTTCCGTTAGTTGGACGCCCAGTTCCAAACTGGAGGGCTGCATCCCTAACATAGCAATGTTTTTTGGATATTTTTCTCGTAATTTCGCAGCAAAGAGAACTTCCTGAAAACCTAATTGATGAATCGACATTTTAATGCCAAAATAAGCTGGGATTTCATTTCCTATCAACGAAATAATCGTCCCACCAGGCTTACCAGCATTGATCGCATCGATAACAATTAAGTGATCGGTATCTTCAACAGGACCTAGAAGCTTCATCCCATCGGTCGACCCTTCGATAATTTCAATTTCAGGATCGCCCGCAAACCTTTCCTCAAGCAAAGGTAAAATATGAATACCGACACCTTCATCAGTGAAGATTGAGTTACCAATCCCTAAAATCGTTATCTTATTTTCTTTGGTGTTATTCTGCATCTTTTATCCCGACCGCCTTTTTTGGCTCCACTTTATAGCCTGTACCAATGGATGATAAAGTTCCGTTTCTTTCTAAGTAGTCATCACGCCATGCTAAGTAAACGTGGATAACAGTAAATACCATAAATGCCCAAGCAACTAAATGATGCCAAGATCGAATCGTATAGCTGTCCCCACCGAACAAATATGGAACCCAAGCAAACATCGTAGCAAAAATAGATCCCGGCTGTGGTTCAAAATATAAATAAAAACCTGTCATAATAATCGCAATTGAGCCAATCCCAATAAACACAATATAACTCATAATTGCTAAAGGATTATGACCAACATAATGAGGCTTTTTATGCTTCATAAACAGATAGAACTTGACAGTCTCAAACATTTCTTTCCAGTAGATAAGTCGAAAAATGTTCTGAGATGAATACTTATTCCCTGCGAATATCCAATAAAATCGATAAATCGAGTTAGCCGTAAAAACAAAGGCTGCGAAGAAATGAACATATCGCATCCAGCCCATGAAATTAGAATAATAGGCTTCCTCTGGAATAGTAGCGCCTGAGAAAGGTTTTCCAATGTAAATTCCCGTAACCATTAACACCAGAATGGCAATTGCATTTACCCAGTGCCAAATCCGTACCGGTAACTCCCATACATAGACTTTCACGACATCCTTGCCAATTGGCTTAATAATTGGAGGACGGTGACGTCTAAAACTGGTTTCGCTGTTTTCGCCTGGTGCAAGCGGTATCGAATCCTTTTTCCGGTGCAAAATCTTTGGCGTTGGCATTTCGCACTCCTCCTATCCGATTCGAATTTCAGTTGTTTCTTTATTTTCCAAATCGATTAAATGAACGGCACAAGCAAGGCAAGGGTCAAATGAATGAACGATCCGCAAAATTTCGAGTGGCTTTTCTTTGTCTAATAAAGGTGTATCTTTAAGAGCTGCTTCATAAGCACCGATTTTACCATCGTTGTCCTTAGGTGACGCATTCCATGTTGTTGGAACAACAGCTTGGTAATTTTTTGTTTTGCCGTCTTCAATTTCAATCCAATGACCAAGTCCGCCGCGTGGAGCTTCCATCCAGCCAACACCTTTTGCATTTTTCGGCCATGTTTCAGGATCCCATTTTGTGCGGTCAAATGTGACTTGATTTCCATTTTTTATATTTTTCAACAATTCATCCATATCGTTTCTCATCCAATCAGCAATTAAAACGGATTCTAATCCACGAGCAACTGTCCGTCCTAAGGCAGATTGAAGAGCACTCATTGGCAGACCAAGCTTGTTTAGCGTGCTGTCAACGATATTAACCACATCCTCCTTGCCGGATGCATATCCTACCATTAACCGAGCAAGCGGTCCAGTTTCCATCGCATGTCCTTTCCAACGAGGAGCCTTTAACCAGCTGTACTTTTCATCTGTATTTAATTGTTTAAATGGCGCTTTTGGACCAGTGTATTTTAACGTGGTTTCTCCATCCCAAGGATGTTTACCAGCTCCAGTACCTTTTCCGTCGTACGTATACCAAGAATGATCAATGAATTCCTGAACATGATCTGGATCGGTTAAATCAACATCTAACACTTCATTAAGGTTTCCGTTCAGGATTACGCCGCGCGGCATACGATAAAGCTTCGGATCATTAATGCTTCCGGTTGAGAAATCACCGTAACACAAATAGTTATTTAAGCCGCCGCCATGTGTCCAATCTTTATAGAACGAACCAATTGCAAGCAGGTCTGGAATATAAACTTGGTTAACAAATTCTCTAGCTTGATTGATTAATTGCGAAACTCGCATTAAACGCTCGGCATGAATTCCATTATCGCTATTAATATCCAGCGGTGTAGCCATTCCCCCTACCACATAATGTGGATGCGGGTTTTTACCGCCGAAAATGGTATGGATTTGAACGATCTCTTTTTGCCAGTCCAGAGCTTCCAGATAATGAGCTACCGCTAATAAATTCACTTCCGGAGGAAGCTTGTATGCTGGATGGCCCCAATATCCATTTGCAAAAATACCAAGCTGGCCACTTTCAACAATTTTCTTCACCTTGTTTTGTACATCTTTAAAATAACCAGGTGAAGACTTCGGCCAACTCGAAATCGATTGGGCGATGGTTGAAGTTTGGTTCGGATCTGCGCTTAAGGCACTTACTACATCGACCCAGTCCAGTGCATGCAGATGGTAAAAATGAACAATATGGTCGTGTAAAAACAAGGCCTCATTCATAATGTCACGAATTAAATGAGCATTTCGAGGGATGTTTATTTTTAAAGCATCCTCGACAGAACGAATGGAAGCTAACGCATGAACGGTTGTACATACTCCACAAATACGCTGGATATATGCCCAAACATCCCGTGGATCGCGATCGCGAACGATTAACTCTAATCCACGGACAGCCGTTCCTGAACTATAGGCATTTTTGATTACACCTGCATCATCTATATCTGCTTCAATTCGCAGATGTCCTTCTATTCTAGTTATTGGATCTACGACTAATCGCTCGCTCATTCATCTTCCCCCCGTTTTTCATCATGTTTCTTCTTCATTACAGTGAGTCCTGCATGAACAGCAACTCCTGCAGCTGTCAATCCTACTGCTGCTGCGCCAACCTGATCAGGGTTAATCGTGGTTTGTGTTCCTGGTATTTTTGCTCGGCGAACAAATAGTGGGCCGTTATCCCAGAATCCATCTTCGGAACAACCTATACATGGGTTTCCGGATTGAATTGGATAACTGACGCCTCCATTCCAGCGCATTTCCGCGCATGAATTATATGTAGTTGGACCTTTACAACCTACTTTATATAAACAATAGCCTTGTTTAGCCCCTTCATCATCAAACGACTCCACAAAAAGACCCGCATCGAAATAAGCTCTGCGGTTACATTTATCATGAATTCGGTGACGGTAAAACGCCTTTGGACGACCTAAATGGTCTAATTCCGGAAGAGCGCCAAACGTAATATAGTGGGCAATAACCCCTGTCATGACCTCCGCAATTGGAGGACAGCCTGGAACTAACATGACCGGCTTCCCATTTACAAAATCTGTGACCGGCTTCGCGCCAGTAGGGTTCGGTTTTGCAGCGGCAATCCCGCCCCAAGATGCACAGCTACCGTAAGATATGATGGCAAGTGCACCCTTTGCAACCTTCTGGAATGTTTCCTTTGCAGAGTGTCCTGCAACAGTTAAGTATGCGTCATCATCTGGTATACTGCCTTCTACAGCAAGTATATATTGGCCATCGTAATCCTTTAACACTTGTTCCATGGCCGCATCTACTTGATGTCCCGCTGCTGCTGATAAAACTTCTGAATATTCTAGGGAAATCAATTCAAGTAAAACGCTTTCGGTCTTTGGATGGGTACTTCTGATAAATGATTCTGAACAACCGGTGCAATCTTGAAATTGCAGCCAAATAACAGGGACACGTGTCTTTATTTCCATAGCTTTTACTACTGTATCAGACTGAGCAAAATCTAAACCCATTGCTGCTGATAAAGCAGTGCACATTTTTAAGAAATCACGTCTTGAAAAGCCATGTTCTAAAGCTGATTCATAAATCGTTTTCTTTTTCATCATCTACTTCCCTCCCTTAATATGCTTGAATAATAATGATTTCAGCGTAAATATAGCATATAAAATATTAAAAAGTCCCAAAGTTTTCACAATTGACACAGATTGTCCTTAACCACATACGCACAGTATTTTTATTGAATAATCAGAATCAATTACATTTATCACTCGATTCTAACTATTATATTTTTTATTTATCGGGTCATCGAAAAAAACAAACAAGCTGCCGGATTTCTCCGACAGCTTGTTTGTTTTTTTATTATATTATTTCAGAAGAATTTTTATCCCCTGTTTCCTCTTCGTAATTCTCTTCCCACTCTTTTTCTCGTTTCAGTTTTCTCTTATAAACAACCTTGGATAGATTGATGCTGATTTCATATAAAAGTAATAAAGGTAGTGTCACAAGAAAATCTGACATAAAATCTGGTGGAGTAATCGTAACAGCAATGATAATGAGAATAAAATACGCATATTTTCTTAGTTTTTGCAGTACAAAAGGATTGATGATCCCGAGTGACGTTAAAAACATAACGACAACAGGTAGTTCAAAAAGCACCCCAAAAGGAAGGGTCATATTTAGCACGAATCGGAAATATTTTTCGGCAGTGAAATTGGTTACAAACATATCTCCGCCTAAGTTCACTAAAAATTTCATCACCATTGGAAAAATAACAAAGTATCCAAAACTTATCCCTACAACAAATAAGATGAACAGAGCAGGAATATACGATAAGGAAATTTTCAGTTCAAACGGTTTAAGAGCCGGTTTTACGAACAACCATAATTGCAGCGCAAAGATGGGAATCGTAGCCGCAATGGCAATGACAGTTGCTAACATAAAATAAACCCAAATGATATCACTTGGACCAAGTACAATTAGCTTAACAGCTAAATCACGAACCAACCAATTATATATTTCTTCAACATAAATAAATCCAACGATAAAAAATGTGAGAAATGAAACAACCGTTATGATTAATCTTTTTCGCAATTCATCTAAATGGTCTATTATATTTAATTCTTTATCTTCCATAATTAAACCCCTGACAATTAAATCTAGACGATGTAAAAATTTTTGGATAAAAAAGGGTGTAAGATAAATCTTACACCTTATTTTGTGGCATTTTTCTTATCTTCTTCAAATTCTTCCATCACGTCGCTAGTTAGTTCACGAGTGGATTTCTTAAATTCACGAAGCGTTTGACCGAAAGCACGCCCGATTTCTGGTAATTTTTTAGGTCCAAAAATAATTAATGCTAATACAAGGATCAAGATAAGACCAGGAACACCAATATTTGAAAGCATGAGTACATCCCCTTATCAATTGACTTAATATAATGCTACCATGATTATAGTATTTAAACAGTGTTTTGTATTAAAAGACATTAATTTGTCACAATATGTTCAAATACAATCGTGAAAATTATATATGTGTGATATTTTACATTTATATTGTTAACAAAAAAAGTTTTAAAAAAAGACTAAACAAGAAGATGGAATAAATTAACGTTTTTATTGATTTCAGTGTATGGAAAGCCTTTCTTTTTCATTCGAGAAATTAACGCATCATAATCATATGGATATTTTAATTCAATCCCTACTAAAGCAGGACCATTTTCTTTATTATTTTTCTTAGTAAATTCAAAGCGGGTAATATCGTCAGTAGGGCCTAATACTTCATCAAGAAATTCTCTTAGCGCACCGGCACGTTGTGGGAAATTGACAATAAAATAATGTAACAATCCTTCATATAATAAAGAGCGTTCTTTGATTTCCTGCATCCGATCAAAATCGTTATTGCCTCCGCTTACCACACATACGACTGTTTTCCCTTTAATTTCTTCGCGGTACAAATCTAAGGCAGCAATTGGCATTGCTCCTGCAGGCTCCGCAACAATGGCATGCTCATTATATAATTCAAGAATGGTCGTACAAACCTTTCCCTCTGGAACGGGAATAATATCATCAACAAGGCTTTGGCAAATCTCGAATGTTTTTTCCCCAACGCATTTTACAGCTGCTCCATCAACAAATTTGTCAATTTCATCAAGCGCAGTGACCTGATTTTTTGAAAAGGAATATTTCATTGAAGCCGCACCTTCCGGCTCAACCCCGATCATTTTTGTGTTTGGAGAAATACTTTTTGTGTAAGTACTTAACCCAGCCATCAAACCACCACCGCCGATGCTGGCGAACATAAAGTCAATCGGGTCTTCACAATCATGTAAAATTTCTACAGCTACTGTACCTTGGCCAGAAATGACTCTTTCATCATCGAAAGGATGAACAAATTGACGATTTTCCCGTTGAGCACATGCCCACGCTTCATTATAGGAATCATCAAAAGTGTCTCCTACTAAAATAATTTCCACAAATTCTCGGCCAAACATTTCGACTTGGCTGATTTTTTGTCGTGGTGTTGTAGTTGGCATAAAAATCTTCCCGAGCACGCCTAATTGTCGGCAGGCATATGCGACACCTTGCGCATGATTACCCGCACTTGCACATACTACACCGTTCGCTAGTTCCTCTTCAGTTAAGGTTTTCATCATATAGAACGCGCCTCTTAATTTGAAAGAGCGAACATGCTGAAGATCTTCTCGCTTTAAATAAACATTACAATTATATTTTTCGGATAAACGTTCATTTTTTTGTAATGGAGTATGGGCAACGATATCCTTAAGCTGTTGGTTTGCAATTAGAATGTCTTCTACTTGCACCCATTTTTTCTTAATCACCTTTTGTTCCATATCTTACCCTTCTTCCTTTTACCATTATTAATATTCGTAAATTATACCACTTTGGATTTTGTTTTCAATGCTATTTTTTAAAAATTTTAAATTTGCAAGTTTTTTTCAGCTAGAAATGTTGGATAAAAAAGAAGGATAGCTACATATACTAAATAACAACTGAATTGGGGTGAAAAAATATTGGAATTTTCATTATGCAGCCTTGACGGAGCCTTACCTGTTGAGATTACGTTAGATGAAGACAATGGTAGATTTATGATTAGAAAGAGTGATACGAGTGGTGAGGTGTTTAATAGCCCGAGGGAGCTGATTGAATGGGTTAAAACGAACTTTCGAGAGGAAGAGTTCTGTGATAGCCGTGAATTCAATGGAATGATGAATATTCTTGAAACATACGAATCCAATTCAACGCTGTTTGGATGAAATTTATGCCTTCCTGCTCCCTTTATTTGTAAGCACTTACATCCAACATTAACCGAAAAGCCTCCATTATTTATGGAGGCTTTTCGATTGTTTTTTTACGAAGCAATCGTTTGGTCTGACAAATGGGTTAAGATGATTTGTCTCGTTTCTTCAGCGACTTCCTTTACCGAATGATTGGAATCTAGATGCGAAACAATCGGACGACCGATTTTTAATGTGATTTTAGCCGGACGGATTAAGCGATTATTTTTTTCAAAAACATCGGCTGTTCCGTTTATCGCAATTGGAACAATAGGTACTTGAGCATCGGCAGCAATCCGAAAACCACCCGATTTAAATTCGCCTACTGCACCGCCTTTACTTCTTGTTCCCTCCGGAAATAGGACAATGGAATGTCCCTCCTTCACTAATTGAGAGGCCTCTTTAATTGTTTTAATCGCTTGTCTCCGATCGGACCGGTCTAAAAACACACAATTCATGACTTTCATCCATGAGGACAGAATAGGAACCTTGCTTACTTCAATTTTTGAAATAAAGCCAAATGGTTTATTTACAAAAGCTAATAAGAGCGGAATATCGAAATCCCCTTCATGATTACAGACGATCACAACAGGGCCTTCCGGAATGTTTTCCTGTCCTTCTATGAACACTTTGGAACCGGTAATTTTCATAATCGTTTGTGACCATTTTTGCGGAATGGTGTGAATAATCGCATCCCTCTCGGCAATGGTTAAAGCCGGATCTAACTTCTTCATTTTTAATAAAGTTGGAATACTGCATATCAAGAACCCAACAAAATAACTAAAAAACGCAATTAACCTCAACATAACCAACCCAACCTCCTCAATCTGCATCCTTCATTATAAATCAATCTATAGATTTACCGATAATAAAACTGGGAAAGTTTTTTGAAAACGTTAAATTTCGGGATATTAATGATAGATGGTATTACTATCGTATTGTATTCATGTGATTCTTTGGGTGTTGGTCTATTGGACCGTTCTATTGGACATTTTTTTGGTTTCTTCACTGCGTTTTGGCTCATAGGACCTTCTATTTTCTTCACTGCGTTTTGTCCCTTAGAACCGCTCTATTGGACATTTTTTCGGATTCTTCACTGGGTTTTGTCCCTTAGGAACGCTCTATTGGACATTTTTACAGGTTCTTCACTGCGTTTTGTCCCTTAGGAACTTTCTATTGGACATTTTTACAGGTTCTTCACTACGTTTTGTCCCATAGGACCGTTCTATTGGCCACTTTTTTGGTTTCTCCCCCAGTTTTTGGCCCATAGGACCGTTCTATTGGCCAATTTTTTGGTTTCTCCCCCGGGTTTTGGCCCATAGGACCGTTCTATTGGCCAATTTTTTGGTTTCTCCCCCAGGTTTTGGCTCATAGGACCGTTCTATTGGCCAATTTTTTAGTTTCTCTCTCGGGTTTTGGCTCATAGGACCGTTCTATTGGCCAATTTTTTGGTTTCTCCCCCAGGTTTTGGCTCATAGGAGCGTTCTATTGGCCACTTTTTCGGTTTCTTCCCCTCGGTTTGGCCCATAGAACCGTTCTATTGGCCACTTTTTTAGTTTCTCCCCCGGTTTTTGGCCCATAGGACCGTTCTATTGGCCAATTTTTTGGTTTCTTTCCCACGGTTTGGCCAATAGGACAGTATTATTGACCAATTTTTTCCAATCCCTTCACTTGTTACCGAACAAATTCCCCCGCAAAACAAAAAACCCAAGCAACTGCTTGAGTTTTTTCCACTTTACTTTCGACTGTAAATGAAAAATTCATAATCATATGGGTTTTTTTCGTCTTTTACACCAGGTTCTCTAAACTCCATCGTCCACTCGTCCAAATTGATTTCAGGAAAATAGGTGTCGCCCTCAAATGAATGATAAATCTTAGTAATATAAAGGCGGTCAGCAAATGGCAAAGACTGTTTGAAAATTTCGGCCCCACCAATAATAAATACTTCTTGATCAAGTTGTTTTGCGTATTGAGTCAGCTCTTGGACAGAATGAAGCACGGTACAACCTTGATAAGAATAGTCAAGATTTCTCGTGATGATAATATTCTCTCTTCCAGGTAAAAGCCTTCCGATCGAATCAAAGGTTTTACGCCCCATGGCAATCGGCTTTCCCATCGTGGTCTGTTTAAAAAATTTCAGGTCTCCCGGCAGATGCCAAGGCAGTTGATTATTTTGACCGATGACCCGATTTTCATCCATAGCCCAAATCAACGAAATCATACGCTGACAGCCCCCTTAATGTGCGGATGAGGGTCATACCCTTCTAGAGTGAAATCTTCAAACTTAAAGCTGAAAATGTCCTTTACCTCAGGATTGAGCTTCATTGTCGGTAGAGCACGCCGCTCTCTTGATAATTGAAGTTCAACCTGTTCAAGGTGATTTAAATAAATATGGGCGTCGCCAAATGTATGGATAAATTCGCCCGGTTCTAAATCACAAACTTGAGCGACCATGAGCGTGAGCAGCGCATAGGATGCAATATTAAACGGCACGCCGAGGAACACGTCTGCAGAACGTTGATAAAGCTGACAGGAAAGTTTTCCGTCGGCAACATAGAACTGGAACATGCAATGACATGGCGGCAAAGCCATTTTAGAGACTTCCGCTACATTCCATGCGTTTACAATCAATCTTCTTGAGTCTGGGTTATTTTTCAACTGAGTAATTAACTCACTAATTTGGTCAATGGTTGTTCCATCTGCTCCTGTCCAAGAACGCCATTGATGACCGTAAACCGGGCCTAATTCACCATTTTCGTCAGCCCACTCGTTCCAAATTCTTACCCCGTTATCCTGCAAATACTTAACGTTCGTGTCCCCGTTTAAAAACCAAATTAGCTCATGAACAATTGATTTCAAGTGCAGCTTTTTTGTTGTTAAAAGCGGAAAGCCCTTTTGCAGGTCAAATCTCATTTGATGACCAAATATACTAATCGTTCCAGTACCGGTTCGGTCTTCTTTTTTAACACCGTTATTTAAAATTTCCGTACATAGCTGTAAATATTGTTCCATCAAAAACACACCTTCTCTGACCAATCGTAGTTTGAAATTAGTAATATATATTATCTTATTCTAACTAATCTAACGAACTAAAAAAAGAGAAAGTTTTCGGGGCTTTGTTTTTTAGCAATTCCTTTGTTTCTCCGCCAAGAAAATACATCGCAAATGTCTCTGCAAAATATTCTTCAGGATAGTTAATAAAGTAAGATTGTCCCGGAAATAATTCATTTCTTTCTTGCTCCCATATCTCCTGAAATTCCGGAGTTGAGCGAATTTCATCGTAAACGTACCGATCGACTGAATGGGCCAATTCGTGAAGTTCCAAATTAACAGAACCATGGCCATTTCCTTTCGCACTCGCCCCAATTTTGACGAGTACTGTTTTGGAGCCACCTATTCCAGGAACGTCATCCCATGTTTTATTGCTTGTGTATCCTCTTGGGATAACCCCCTTTAGATGTTGGGCGGTTGGATTATCGGTTAATTTCCCCTCAAACAGCTTTACCTGTATCCGTTCTTCATTAATTTTTGCTAATATAGAAGGAGGCAGCATGTCTAAACGGGAAATAATCGCAGCCGCCTCTTGTTGATCGAATGTGTCTTCAGGCAAATAAACTATTTGCCCCAGCTGGAGTTCGGATTGGAGTTTAAGGGACTGAGCTAAGCTAGATGGCTCAGTGAATTCGTTCAAAGCAATCCCGTCTACGTCAGCTTGTGTATTACCAAACAATGGCAGGGAGAAGAAAATGATCATGATGAATAACATTAATTTGCGCATAGCCTTCTCCTTTCAAAGTGAATGTGAGGATGTTAAATGATAGAAAAAATAAATGAAAAGCATACTTTATATGCGATCGAGCTTCGACTTGAAGAGGATCGGGTTATCGAAATTGGAAAACTAGGAACCTTTCAATTTCAAAAAGGGAATTATATTTATATAGGAAGCGCAAAAAGAGCCATTCTGTCTAGATTAAACAGGCATAAAAAACCCGAGAAAGTAAACAGATGGCATATTGATTATCTCAGAGCACATTGTGAGATTACTAAAATTATAACATACGAGGATACGTACGGAGAGTGCAGTCTTGCTGAGAATTTAAGGAAAAGCAAACGGGGAACCTTTCCAATTAAAGGATTCGGGGCTTCTGATTGTAAATGCCCGTCCCATTTGGTTTTTTATTAATATTCAGGCTGCGCAAAAACGCTGGTTAACATTAACCAGCGTTTTTGCGAGCATTTATTTTATGTGCAAATAACTTTATCAGCTATGCCCTCACCTTCTTAAACGAAATTGCATATATTTGAATACAAGTTGTTAGAAGGTGAAAAAATGAGACTTTTATTCAATCGAGCCAATCCCCAACACTTAACGAAGGAGCTTGAAGCGGTACAAGATGTGATGAGTTCTAAGCTATTTGTTTTACTTGATATATTGGTTATTTCTTTACTTTTAACAATACTTCTTTTACCCATGCTAAAAACGATTGGGTTTTCGATTTTATTTTTTATTGCTTCGTATATTTTTCACGTTGGTTTATTCTTTTTAATAGGCTGTGTTAAACGTGACTGTTGATTTCCGCTTCAGGCGCTTGCTTTCCGCGGGGCGGGCGTTGAGCCTCCTCGGAGCTAAAGCTCCTGTGGGGTCTCAACTGTCCCGCTGCTCCCGCAGGAGTCAAGCGCCTTCCGCTCCAATCAACATTGTGTAAAAAATCAACACTGAGCTTTAACACAGCCTTTTAATAAGAAAATGGTGTAAGGGAAAATCAGGTTAACATGAGCTTACTGTTGACTGCTTTCCTTCTTTTTTTTCATAAAATGAACGACGAATGTTGTTCCAAACGTAATCAGCAATACGATAAAGAAATAAATGTGATCGATATGAATACCGAATACACCGACAAACATTTTGGCTGCAATGATAAAAATCAGGATATAAGCTGTTGCCTCAAGCTCCGGAACACGGTCAATAAGCTTAAGGAAAACACCGGCAACTCCCCTCATCATGAGGATCCCGATGATTCCTCCCATTAACAAAACCCATACTTCTTGGCTGATTCCGAACGCTGCCAAGACGCTGTCGACCGAAAAAGCTACATCCATTAATTCGACAGAAATAACGGTACCCCAAAAAGTCCCAAAGATTCTAAACAAAATCCCATTCTGATTTAATCCCTCTGGCTCTTCTTCAACTTGAACTTCCTTTTTTCGATCGAGAAAATATTTAATGGATAACCATGACAAATATCCTGCCCCGAGAACTTTCACCCACCAAAGCTTGATTAAAAACAAACCAATTCCAATCGCAATAAACCGGAAGGTGTAAGCACCCAATAACCCATAAAATAATGCTTTCTTTCTTTTATTTTCCGGCAAGTGCTTTACCATTACTGCTAGAACTAGGGCGTTATCTGCAGAAAGGAGCCCCTCTAAAATAACGAGCGTCCCCACTAACCCCCAGCTAACAGGATCTGTTAAAACTTGAACCCACATTTCTAAATCAAAGAACTGAGCGTAAGTTTCTATAAAGCCTTGAAACATTTTTACATATCCCCCTAGTGTTTCAAAAAATAGCTATAGAAAAACCCGGCAAGGCCGAGTCTTCTTTAGCTAATACCCCTTTTTATTCTCGTATTACCATATATATTGTGTAATTCAGCATTTACTACATTTCAACGTTAACTCATCCATTTAGGCGGGGTATTCTTGGCCCAATAAATGGATCCTAAATCATGATGAGCTTGAAATTGATCATGATAAGTATGATAGTGAAAATTAAACCAATGTCCCTGCTGCGGCGGATGATCCAATCGAACATGGAAACGAATCACATCCGTTCCTGTTGTCTGGTCCATTATATTAAAAATTTTCTCTGACCTTCCTTTACCAGGAACCTCAGTTATAGCTAAATGAATTAAAGCCTCGTCAGGATATTGCTCTGCAACATTGGCAATGGCCTTCTCAATATTTGGCAAAATCATCCCTCGAAACTCGGTTTCAATTTTCGGAGTGATTTTTTGTCCAAATTTCATGAAGGATTGTTCTTCGGCACCCTTCATCAATGATTGAACCATCCCATGTACATTTGACGGCTGATCCTTTTCAAACTCGTCGCTCGAATCCTCTTTAAGCTGTTCAGTTAGCGTCGGTTCTACAACTGCTGTTTCAAATATTTCACGATCAAATGTTTCTCGTTCTAATGTTTTATCACTTGAGATTTTATCAATTAACAGCGTTTGCGGGGGAGAAATAAGCCCAAACGATAAAACGGAAATCATAACAACTAAGGATTTTTTAAGCCATTTTGGCATGGAAGAATAACTCCTTACTATTCTAGTGAATTAAGAATTCCACTCTGTTTGATTTGATCTAAAGCTAGCATAATTTGCTCCTCAGGCTGAACAAGAGCAATCCGTACATATCCTTCACCATATTGCCCAAATGCGTTACCTGGAGTAACGACCACATTTGCTTTTTCAATTAATTGCAAGGTAAATTCAGTCGAGGAGTATCCTTCGGGAATTTTCGCCCAGATAAACATCGATGCCGGCGGGCTATCGATTTCCCAACCGAGCTCCTTTAAACCATTTACCAATAAATCTCTACGGCGTTTATATATTAATCTATTATTTTCTAAGTAATTTGAAGCATCGGTGAGTGCTTGTGCTGCTGCTGCTTGCACTGGTAAAAACACTCCATAATCAAGATTTGATTTTAACTGCCCCAGTAATTTTAATATTTCAGCATTACCAGCTGCATAGGCTACTCTACACCCTGCCATGCTAAAGCTTTTCGAAAGGGAATTCATTTCAATCCCAACTTCTCGAGCCCCGCTGATAGACAAAAAGCTAATTGGCTTTTCTTCAAAATAAAGCTCTGAATAGGCAAAATCATGGAGAACAACTATCCCGTTCTTTTTGGCAAATGCCACCACCTGTTCAAAAAAACTTGGGGTTGCCAAAGCCGGAACAGGATTTCCCGGAAAATTTAAGATCATCAATTTTGCTTTCGCAATGATTTCAGCTGGGATGTCAGCCAAATTAGGCAGAAAGTTATTCTCTGCTAATAGAGGCATTGGATATAAATTAGCCCCCGCCATCATTGCACTGGTTATATAGGCCGGGTATCCTGGATCTGGTACAAGTATGTAGTCCCCCGGGTTACATAAAACCAGTGGTAGATGAACAAGCCCATCCTGTGAGCCCATTAGGAGTAACACTTCCTGGTCTGGATTAACCGCTACGGAAAAGCTTCTATTATAATAGTCCGCCACGGCCTCATTAAATGAAGAAGTCCCCGTCAATGAGTAGGCAAATGCATCCTCTTGATCTATTGAATCGGTAAGCTTTTGTCGAACAAAATCAGGCGGCGGAAGATCTGGACTGCCAATGCTTAAATCGATGACACGCTCACCTTTGGAAAGCTTTCCCTTCTTTAATTGAGTTAACTCAGCAAAAACACTTTGTGAAAATGCATCCATTCGTGCTGCGGCATTAAACTTCATTTCGGTTCCTCCAATAGTCTATTACACTTGCTTAATACGATATATTATACTCCTATAAAAGATAAAGAAAAAGGAATTGTGGTTCATAATTTTTCAATTATTCCAAAATGGAATTTAGCGGTTTTTCTTCGAATCACATGAAATCCGTATTTTTCAAAACGCTCACTTCTAAAATGATCCTTAAGAACAATTCTAAACTTTGCCACCCGTAAGGCTTCCTCAATGATCTGTTTGTTTAAATCATCATGGAGGGCAAAACGGCTCAAGGCTTTTATTCCATCCGATTCGATGACAGGTTCCTCAAACATCGGATCAAAATACACACAATCAATGCTACTATCTTTTTGTGCTGTTAAAAAATCATAACAGTTGGTGTGGTAGACATGAATTTGGTTCATCGCCTCATTCATTTTCGTTAATCCGGAATCCCATTTTTGCAAGCCTTCTTGAACCATATAAGATAAGAACGGATTCGCTTCTGTTCCAATAACCTTTCCCGCTTCACCTACAGCAAAGCTGGCAACGATACTATCGGCAGCAAGACCAAGCGTGCTGTCCAAAAATGACATTCCTGCTTCAAGTCTCGTAGCTTCAAGGAAAGGATCACGGTCCCCCTTAAGCAAACGCTTAATTCTAAACATGGCCGAATTTGGATGAAAGAAAAATGGTTCTTCCTCCCCAATAGGATAGAGCTCAAGTCGATTTTTCCCAACGACAAGGCAATCATCTTGAATCGCCTCTTGGAGAGCTTTAACCGATTGCTTCTTTCTTGGAAAATAAGTCAGCTTAAGTTCATCGGCGATTTCTTTTGCTTTCTCGATCATTGCTTCGTTTGTTCTGCCTGCAGTTGTAATAAACATGTTTTCACCTGGATTTTTGATTTATTTTACCTTATTTCTGAATGAATGACTGTATAGAATTTTCAACATATTTTATCGGGTTTCGGGTTTCTAGTGATTCTTAAACTAAGAAAAAAAGGATGCTGCGGGCATCCTTTTCGTTACATTCTTTAGCAATTCTGTTCAAAAGCAGCAAGCAGGTTTTCCATAATTGCTTCCATTGAATGTCCTTCTATTTCGTGGCGAGGAATAAAGTGAACGACTTCCTTCCCTTTTAATAGAGCCATCGATGGTGAAGAAGGTTCATAGCCTGTAAAGTACTCGCGCATTTTAGCCGTTGCTTCTTTTTCTTGTCCGGCAAACACAGTCACTAAGTGGTCTGGTTTCTTTTCAGATTGCATGATCGCTTGAGTCACGGCAGGACGAGCTAGACCAGCAGCACAACCGCATACAGAATTAACGACCACTAATGTAGTACCTTCAACATTATCGATAAATTGTTCAACGTCCTCTTCCGTTAACAATTCTTTAAAACCGGCACGAACCAGTTCCTCTCGCATTGGTTTAAGCATTTGTTTCATGTATTCTTCATAAGCCATTGACATATAAATTCCCCTTTCTCCTACAGCAATGTTTCCATTATAGTCTATTGCAGTTTATCATATTATATTTAATACAAACAACGTTATGAGCATGTAAAGTTTATTAAATAGGTTGATAACCATCGTATCGATAGCTACGATTTATTCCACGTCTTTGTTTCTTGCTTCGGTCATTTGTTTCCACACTGAGCCTTGCGCTTCAGTTCCTCCCTCAATTCGTTCGATTGCCATCTTAATCTGGAGGCTCACTTCAAATTCAGGGTCATTTTCTGCCTGTTTTAAGGCTGGAAGTGCCCGTTCATCGCCTACTTCATAAAGAAACATGGCCGCCCGCCACCGGACGAGCTTACTTTCATCTTTTAATGCCTTCATCATTTCTTCGGTGGCTTCAGCAAAACCTAAGTCGGACAGACAGTCTCCAGCCGTTCTTCTTACGGTAACCGTTTTATCTCGTAAAGCCCGATATAATAAAGGCAACACCCTTACATCCTTAACCATTCCCAAATATACGGTTGCAAGTCTGCGAATCGATGGTTTTTCATCGGCTAATGCTTTTTCCAAGAGCGGGAGATGACTAAGATCCGGGTCTTCCATTTGCTCTAATCGGCGGTAGCGGTTTCGCCAATCCGGATCATCAAGGTCCTTCAGAGAAACTTTCGTTCGCTTCAGTTGATGAAATTGATTAGGACCAGCAGAATTTTGGGCTGCGTTGTTTTCACTTTCTACTAATGCGTTGAGCCTGTCTTGTGGATATGCAGCGAGGAGTTCTTCAAGAACTTCATGACCAACCTGAGCGATATCGCCGTAGCGGACTCCGAATTCCTTCCACCTTCGCATCATAACAATATTATCATCCGGCTTTTGCACTTTTGCTATTGCTTCGGTAAACCAATCAGGTAACCCAAAGCGCTTTTCCTCAGTACCGTCATTAAGCTTAATTTGCATCGGGATCCCTTTGAATATTTGAATCTGCACATTGATTTCTCCGAAGTGATCGTTATGAGCAGGGCCGTTCGTTCCACTTAGTTCGGCACTTTCACCAAAAGCTTTGCGAACCTGTGGCAAAATTTCCTTCCAGTCAAATTTCGCATTTCTTTCGACCGCAAGGAAGTCGGCGACATGGTAGACACCTTTAATGCCGTTTATATTTAGGATTGTTTTGATAATCGGTGGAGCATCTTGGCTTGTTTCTTGTTTATAATTATTGCTTTTCCCCATTGGCAGCTCTTCGTCCAAAATAATTTTCATCGTATTTGGACTTGGCGTTGGTTCGATCGCTTTTATTTTCATTTTCTTTCACCTTTCACACTATCATCGTAGTGATAATTAATCTTATTCTACCATAGCAGTACAGGTGATTTCATTTTTGAAAGCTTGATAAAGGTTTAACAAAAAAAGAGCCCGGTATAGCCCGGACCCTACAATCTTTATTGAATCAATCTTCCCATTGGAAAACTACTCGTTTTCAGCCAGTTCTGATAAGTAGCTCCAGCGCTCAATTAATCTCTCTAATTCCTCATTTAAACTCGTTTCTTCTTCCATTAGGCGCTGAGCCTTTTCAAAGTCGCTTCCGGTTTTTCCGATTTCCTCAGCTATTTCCTCTAAGCGGGCTTCTACTTTCGCCACATTCGCATCAATTTCTGCCCACTCTTTTTTTTCCATATAGGTCATCTTTTTCTTTTTTTGCTTTTCAACTTGGGGTTGTTTCTCTATAGTAGGCGCGGTTTTTTCCGGCAGCTTCGCTGATTCCTTTTCTAAGTATTCAGTGTAAGCGCCAAGATAAGTTTCGATCTCGCCGGCTCCTTTTAAAACTAAAAGTTGGTCAGCAACCTTGTCTAAGAAATAACGATCATGGGAAACCGTAATGACGACACCAGGAAAATCTTCAAGATAGTCCTCTAAAACGGTTAAAGTTTGGGTATCTAAGTCATTTGTCGGCTCATCGAGCAAAAGCACGTTTGGTGCAGTTAATAATAGCTTTAACAAATACAGACGGCGCTTTTCTCCGCCAGATAGTTTTCTGATCGGAGTACCATGTGTATTTAGCGGGAATAAAAATCGTTCCAGCATTTGAGCAGCGGAAATAGTCTTGCCATCTGACGTCTGGATGATTTCAGCCGTTTCTTTCACGTATTCGATCATCCGCATATTTTCGTCCATATCTTCATTCTCTTGGGTATAATAGGCAAGTTTTACCGTTTGTCCGACAATCATTTCGCCCGAGTCTAGCGGGATTTTGCCTGCCAAAATATTTAACACGGTTGATTTACCGGTTCCGTTTCGGCCAATAATCCCAATGCGATCGCCAGGCTTAATTAACCAATCGAAATCCTTCAAGATTGTAAGACTGCTGTATTGCTTTGATGCAGATGTTAATTCAAACACCTGCTTACCGAGCCGGCTGCCATTTAAAGAAATATCGAGTTTTTCAGCGCCTTTAACAGCCGAGAGCTGTTCATCCAGCTTATCAAAGCGTTGTATCCGCGCTTTTTGCTTCGTACTTCTCGCCTTTGCCCCCCGTCTGATCCATTCCAGTTCACGACGGTACAGGTTTCTTTGTTTTTCTAAAGTGGCTGCTTCATTTTCTTCGCGGACTGCTTTAGCTTCCAGAAATGCAGCATAGTTTCCTTTATAACTATAAAGAGATCCTTTATCTAATTCAAAAATGCGGTTGGTGACTCGATCGAGAAAATAACGGTCATGAGTTACCAGCAAAAGGGCCCCTTGGTAGCGGCTTAAATAGTCCTCAAGCCATTTGACAGACTCATAGTCAAGATGGTTGGTTGGTTCATCCAAAATCAGCAGGTCTGGAGCCTGGATTAATACTTGAGCCAGCGCTACTCGTTTCTTTTGTCCACCCGACAATTCTCCGATTTTCTTTTGAAAATCATCTATACCCAGCTTAGTTAAAATCGATTTTGCATTTGCACTGGCATCCCATGCATTTTCTGCATCCATTCGTTTTTGAAAATCAAACAGCCGCTGTTGAATGGCCGAACTTTCCGGATTTTCATTTAGGTCAAGCAAGGCCTGCTCATACTCGCGCAACAGCTTAAGGACTTGAGCATCTCCCTCAAACACCTGCTCTAACACCGTTAGCTCTCCCGTAAACTCTGGCTGTTGTGATAAATAGGAGATTCGATAATCTTTTGCCTTTACCAAATCCCCTGTATCAGGTAAATCAATTCCTGCAACAATTTTTAATAAGGATGATTTTCCGGTTCCGTTTACGCCGATTAAACCAACCCGTTCTTTTTCGGTGATTGTGAAAGAAAGGTCAGTGAACAGCTGTTTATCCCCGTACGTTTTCGTTACATTTTCAATTGAAATCATTTTCATTGTTGACCATTCCATTCGCTAAAAAATAGTTCTAAATAGTGTTCCATCGTCTGATGGCGTTTTTCTGCCATTTGTTTGGCTGATTCTGTATTTAATTTATCTTTTAATTTTAGTAATTTTTCATAAAAATGGTGAATAGATGAAGACTTACCGTTCCGGTATTCTTCGAGGGTCATAGTGGATCTGACCTGTAAAGCTGGATCATATAAAGGTTGGCCCTTTTTCCCCCCGTAGGCAAATGTACGGGCAATTCCTATTGCGCCGATTGCGTCCAATCGATCCGCATCTTGAACAATTTTTGCCTCAAGTGAAGATAACTCTGTTGTTTGTCCACCTTTATAGGAAATAGTGGAAATAATATTGATGATCTGATCTTTTTCCTGTTGATTCAAAGGAAGCTGGTCAAGAAAATGATACAGTTTGTTAAAACCCACTTCTTCACTTTCATTCAATTTCTCATCCGGAACATCATGAAGCAATGCGGCCATTTCTATTACAAAACGATCTCCTGCTTTTTCATAGTCCGCTATATGTAAAGCATTTTTACGAACACGGTCAACATGGTACCAATCATGTCCAGTTGAATCTTGTCCAAGCACTTTTTTTACAAACAGCTCCGTTTTGTTAATAATTTCGTTTTTCATTCATACCTCCAATTGTTATTCCGAAATCTATTTTACCATGAACGATAAAAAAAAGTGCCCTTTAAAGAGCACACTAAACTTTTGAATATTTCCGAGCTTAATGGTCAGCACTGATCCATTACTGAAAGATTTTATTTAATTCCTTAATGGAGGTTATCATGAAATCGACCATTTCAGTCAAATCCTCCATATGACTTTCATAAATTAAGCGATTAAACTTAATCGTAATTTCATTCTTTATATCACTTTGTTTACTTAATGGATTCGCGTGGACGCATTGTTCAATGGTTCGACCAACACCCCAAATACTATATAAGACACTTTCGATATTTTTAAAATACGATATTTCATTAGGATGTCCACAAACAAATTTTACTGTAACATGACAGCCCGCACGTTTTTCTGATAGTGCCGCTGGGAGGAGTTCAGCGGCAAGGTTTTCAAGTCCAGCTTCAAGAACCCAGATAGCAGTAATTTTCTTACCTCTATTATTACGGTCGACAAATGATATATCGAACTTTCGCTCAAGCTTTGCTAAGTTTATGGTATCGTTTCGGTCGATAACAAGAATCTCGCCTGATAAATCTTTATCATAGACAGCCCCTTCGATCACCACTTTAAGATTTTCGAAAGCAGTTGGATCAAACATTACCAAATTCCTCCCACTATTTATTAAAACAATCCGATTGCATTCCCGTTTTGATCTACATCCATATTTAATGCGGCAGGTTGTTTAGGCAAACCTGGCATCGTCATAACATCACCTGTTAACGCGACAATAAAACCAGCACCTATTGACGGCTTTAGCTCACGAACATGGACAACAAAATCTGAAGGCCTCCCTAATTTTCCAGGATTATCCGACAGTGAGTACTGGGTTTTCGCCATACAAATCGGTATATTTCCCCAGCCGCGCGCTGTAAATTCCTGAATTTGCTTTTGTGCCTTTGCGGAAAACTCAACATCCGCACCACCGTACACCTTTTGAACAATTGTTCGAATTTTAACGTCGATTGGATCGGATAAAAGATATAAAGGCCGGAATCGTGATTCTTCTTTATCTAAAACCTCTAGCAGTGTGTTCGCTAGTTCTACGCCGCCACTGCCACCTTTTTCCCAAACTTCTGTTAAGGCCACCGGGAAGTTATGCTGCCCACAATAAGCCAGTAATTCTTCAATTTCAGCTTCACTATCACTGACAAACCGGTTAATCGCCACGACAAACGGTAATCCGAAGCTCTGAATCGTTTCAACATGCTTTTTTAAATTAGCTAGTCCTCTCGTTAATGCTTGAATATCCTCGAGATGGAGTTCTGATTTTTTCATCCCGCCATGCATTTTTAAAGCACGGATCGTCGCTACGATTACGACAGCCTCAGGTTCAAAACCAGCGCTTCTTGATTTAATATGTAAAAATTTCTCTGCGCCAAGATCAGCACCAAACCCAGCTTCGGTGACAACGTAATCCGCCAATTTAGCGGCTGCTGTTGTCGCGATGATACTATTGCAGCCATGAGCAATATTGGCAAATGGACCGCCATGAATAAATGCAGGAGTGTGTTCAATCGTTTGAACTAAATTAGGTTTAATAGCATCTTTTAATAATAAAGCTAATACTCCCTCGACCCCGAGCTCTCCTACTGTCACTGGTTGTTGGTCGTAATTATAAGCAATAACCATATTTGAAAGACGTCTCTTTAAATCCTCAATATCTGTTGATAAACAAAGAACAGCCATGATTTCCGAAGCAACAGTAATATCGAAACCATCCTCACGCGGGACCCCCTGTGCTGGTCCACCGAGCCCAATAACAACCTTCCTTAGCGCACGATCATTTAAATCTAAAGCTCGTTTCCAGACAATTCTGCGTTGATCAATTCTTAATTCATTGCCTTGCTGGAGATGGTTATCAATTAGTGCTGCAAGGGCATTATTGGCCGTTGTAATCGCATGAATATCTCCTGTAAAATGAAGATTAATATCCTCCATTGGAAGAACTTGAGCATATCCTCCACCGGTGGCTCCGCCTTTAATCCCCATCGTCGGACCTAATGATGGCTCGCGCATCGCAATAACCACTTTTTTCCCTAATGCATGAAGGGCATCGCCAAGTCCAACTGTTACAGTGGATTTTCCTTCACCGGCTGGAGTTGGATTAATCGATGTAACTAAAATGATTTTCCCACTTTTTTTCGTATGTAATTTTGCCAATGCCTCGTTGGAAAGCTTTGCTTTATATTTACCGAACAGTTCGAGGTCATCTTCGGTGAGCCCAATGTTCTTCGCAATTTCAACAATTGGTTTCATTTTTGACTGCTGGGCAATTTCAATATCTGATTTTTGTCTTATTTGTAATGTCATTTTTCAATTCCCCCATGGAGTTATCATGTTAAATTGCTATTTTATTTTACCATTAATTTTGGGTTTCTAATTGAAAATTTATATAAGGTTCACTTTTAATAGGAAAAGATTGAAAATTGATTAGTAATGTCTATATAATAGAAATAATTGAAAATTCGAACTAGGGGATGATGACTTGCCAATAAAAATACCTAAACTCCTACCTGCGAGAGAAATTCTCGAATCTGAAAATATTTTTGTTATGGATGATGAACGGGCTAAACACCAGGATATTCGCCCACTCAATATATTAATTTTAAATTTAATGCCCGAGAAAGAACGCACAGAAGCACAGCTGCTTCGTTTGCTCGGTAACACCTCTTTACAAGTGAATGTTACGTTTTTAAAAACGGCTACCCATGAATCTAAGAATACGAGTAAATACCACTTGGATCAGTTTTATACAACCTTTTCCGAGATCCGGAACCGTAAATATGATGGGATGATTATAACCGGGGCACCTGTTGAACTGTATTCGTTTGAAGAGGTTAATTATTGGGAAGAACTTTCCGAAATCATGGAATGGACAAAAACCAATGTAACTTCGACCCTTCATATTTGTTGGGCAGCACAAGCAGCACTGTTTTACCATTATGGAATCGGAAAATTTGAATTGCCTAGGAAATGTTATGGGTTATTCTCCCACAGAATATATGACAAAAATGAAAAACTATTGCGAGGGTTTGATGATGTGTTTCTTGCCCCACATTCCCGCTATACTGATGTTTCTGCGGAAGCAATCAAGGAATGTAAGCAGCTTAAGCTATTATCAATGTCTGACGAAGCTGGTGCATTCATCATTTCATCCGTTGATGGCAAACAAATTATGGTCACAGGCCATTTAGAATATGATGCGGATACTCTTGCTGAAGAGTATAACCGTGACATAAACAAAGGCTTAGACATTCATGTCCCTGAAAATTATTTTCCAGGAGACAATCCAGAAAATCAACCGGCCAATTTATGGCGCTCTCACGCACATTTATTTTTCTCGAACTGGTTAAATTATTACGTTTATCAAGAAACCCCATATTTGTGGGATTAATAGTTTAAGAGGCTACCAAATGGTTAGCCTCTTATTTTTGTTCATCCATTTTCAATTTTAAACATAAACACCCACAAGAAGGATAATGCTTGCTTAAGATCGGGCGATAACAAATCAAGTGATAATTGTTCCGCTTCCCGTTTGTAGACTCCAAATTCCGCCATTTTAAGGAACCCATTTTCTTTTGCAAGATTGTCAAACTCCCATGGCATCATCGTATTACAAATTACCTGTTCATCATATAATCTACGGAAACTTGATTCCCTTGGTTTTGCTGTTGGGCCAAGTATTCCTACACAAGCAAAACCGCCTTTTTTAACCTTCTGTTTTATTTGTTGCAAGACAGTAAGCGGACTTTCTGTCCACTCCAGCGAATTTATGGCTATAAAAGAATCAAAATGGTGGTCCGGAACTTTGAGCTGGGCAATATCTCCTTTCACAAATTGCAAGGACGGTGAGTGCTCCAAGGCTCTCGCCTTTTCGACCATCTCCTCTGAAACATCAATACCTGTAACACTATAACCAGAGCTAGCCAGTTTATACGAGCCGTAGCCATCCCCACAGCCAAGGTCGCAAACAAGTGCACCTTTTGGGACATATTGCTGAAAAAATGAGACGATATCTTTCCTGCTTCCTGTCTCCCACATTTCACGGCTTTTTGAATGCCAGTTGTTTGCGCGAATATTCCATTGCCTTTCTGCTTCCTCAACCCAAAAAAACTTACTCATTTTATCCCTCGCTTAAGAAATTGAAATATTTTGATTATTCTATAAATAATTCGCCAAAACCAATTTTTTTCCTGTTTGGTTTATAACATTTAAGAACGTGAAACACTAGAAAAAAAAGGAGGAGAGAGAAATGTCAGAAGAAACACTAATTGCCGTTCATCGCAATCATATCGGAGAAATATTGAGTTTCCAAACATCAACGGGAAGAATTATTTCTTATCGCAAAGCGGTCTTCGAGGTCGAGGAAGGAAAAATTCATGGTGTTAACGTCGTTGAAGTCCCGCAAGGTTTAGGCCAATTAACCCCTATTGACGATGTTCCTTTTGAGCAATATCCCATTATTTATTAAAGAAATATTTATAAGCCAGGTTATTGTGCGGACATGGAGGACCTTATTTTCAATGCTCAATAATTAAGCGGACATGGAGGACCTTATTTTCAATGCCAGATCTTTAAGCGGACATGGAGGACCTTATTTTGATGAAATCACCCTTTTTATGAGCATAAGCGGACACAGGATCCGCTATTTATATAAAAACCACTGAATATTGCCCGTTTTTTATCAAATAACGGAACTGATGTCCGCTTAGCCTGCCAAAACAACACTTTTTGTGAAAATAACGGATCTGATGTCCGCAACTGCAACCTAAACCCAACAGCAACCTAAACCGCAACACCAAAACCAAATCATTTGGTTGCATTTTTTTCCATAGGTAACCGAACCCGTAAAAAAGGAGGGGACTCATTCGAGTCGCCTCCTTTCTAATGTTCGGTATCATTATGTTTTTGGACTAATTCTAATGCCTTGCTCCTTTGATCATCATCTTCGAAAAATTGGACTAAGTCACCGATCCGATCAATGGCATCCCAGCTTAAATGATGTTCAATCCCTTCGACATCATGATAAATGTTTTCTTCTTTAACGCCAATAATTCTTAAAAACTGCTCCAGCAATTCATGGCGATATAAAAGGCGTTTCCCGGTCTTTTTCCCTTTTTTTGTTAGGACTAAACCTCTGTATTTTTCATAGACGAGATATTCATCTTTATCAAGTTTCTGTACCATTTTTGTAACGGAAGAGGGATGGACAGAAAGCGCTTCCGCAATATCAGAAACACGAGCGTAGCCTTTCTCTTCAATTAGTTTATAAATTTGTTCAATATAGTCTTCCATACTTGGTGTCGGCATCCGATACCCTCCCAAAATCACTAATCATTGAAAAGTTTACTATAAGTGTAAAAGACTGACAAGGCAATTTGGTCACATCCAAGTCAACTTAACTTATTTAACTTTTTACTGTCCCTTTACGGGGGTTTTATCTGCTTCACTTTCTTTAGCGTCATCAAAGATAAATTTTAAGCGATGATCGTTTCCGTCGAAAGTAATTTTCGCATTAAATGTCTTTTCTTTCCCATTAAATCCTTCAATCACATCTGTAATCCCGTCTTTTAAAAGCTTTTTAATTTGTTGCTGGATGATTGCTTTTCCAAGAACCATTTTTGAAATGGTAAAATTACATTTTGTTTTGTTGTAATTAGAGCAGCCATAAAACGAACCTTTATCCACAATATCTCCATCGCATTTTTTGCAAGGTCCAAGCTTTGTTGCTCTTTTCGACTTCGATTGACGCGGAACAAATCCCTCCTGGTCGGCATCTTTAAAATGCCACTGAGAAGCTTCACTTGATGTGGTATTTATTAAATGAGCAACCATTTTATTCGTTTGCTCCATAAATTGCTTCGGTGAGGCTGATCCTTCAGAAATTTCTTTCAGACGCTGCTCCCATTTTGCCGTCATTTCCGGAGAGGCCAATATTTGATCTCCGACCGCGGCAACAAGGATCTTTGCCTTTGCTGTTGCATAGACAAGATTCTTCTTAACTTCAATATATTTACGGTCTTTTAACATCGTAATAATTCCAGCACGGGTTGCTTCTGTACCTAACCCCTCGGTTTTCATCAAAACCTTTTCTAACTCTTTATCGTCTATGTGCTTCCCTGCCGTTTTCATCAGCGTAATTAACTGTCCTTCCGTATAACGCTTTGGCGGTTGAGTTGCACTTTCCTTAACATTCACTTTTTTAACTGTTCCTTGTTCACCTTGCTCCAAACGAGGCAGCTCAGGTTCGCCATCCTTTTCCTTTTGTGGTGGTAATACCTTACGCCAGCCTTCTTCAAGCTCCACCTTCCCTTTTGAAACAAATTCGGCACGACCATCTACTAAAGTTGTTACAGTTGTGTATTCACTGACAGACTTCCCATAATGTGCTGCAATCAAACTTCTAACAATCATGTCGTATAATTGTTTCTCATCAGGCGACAGTTTCCCGAGATTAGGTACTTGTTCTGTCGGAATAATCGCATAGTGATCGGTTACCTTTTTATCATTTACATAGCGCTTATTTTCGAGGATTGATTGAAAAGGGAGTGGAAATAGCGCTCCATACTCAGGAATGGCTGAAATTTTTTTCAAGGTCTCCGGAAACGTTTCCGCTTCACCTTTCGTTACATGTCTTGAATCTGAACGGGGATAAGAAACAATCCCTTTTTGATACAGCTTTTGTAATACGTCTAAAGTCTTTTTTGGAGGGAATTTAAACTTTCGATTTGCATCAGCTTGAAGGGCAGAAAGATTGTATAAAAGCGGGGGTAAATATTCTTTTTTCTCAGCCTTTACGTCAGCAATTTCTGTTGGTTTTTTTGTGCAAAAAGCAGCGATTTTCTCAGCCATTTCTTTTGACTTTATTCGAGATTCTCCATCCTTTTCCCATTTCCCAGTATATTTTTTGTCGGCAACCTGAAAATGTCCAAGTACCTCCCAAAAAGGTTCAGAGACGAAGTTTTCAATTTCATGCTCCCGTTTTACAATCAAAGCCAGGGTCGGAGTTTGAACCCTGCCTACCGAAAACACATCAGAAAATCCTCTTTTTTGTAAAAGCAAACTATACAAGCGAGAAGCATTCATTCCTACTACCCAGTCAGCGCAGGCTCTTGTATAAGCTTCAAAAAACAGATTACGAGTATCAGACTCAGAAAGGAGCGATTGAAAGCCTTCCTTAATCGCTTTAGGTGTCAGCGAAGAGATCCATAACCGTTGCATAGGTTTAGTGCATTTTGTCAGCCGAAGAATATTACGGATGATTAATTCACCCTCGCGCCCTGCATCTCCCGCGTGAATAATTCCCGTAATTCTTGGGTCATTTAATAGTTTCTTGATAATCGAAAATTGTTTTAGCTTATCCTTTGTCACTTCGTATTGGAACTGAGTTGGAATGATTGGCAGCGTATCTAGTGCCCATTTTTTCCATACTGGATTATATTGTTCCGGTGCAATGAGCTGGCATACATGCCCCACTGCCCAAGTAACAAAAGCGCCATTTGGAAAAATTTCATTTGGCAGTATTTCGATAAACCCTTGCTGCTTTTTCATTTTAAAAACGGAAGCCAGCGTCGATCCTTGATCAGGCTTTTCTGCAATTATGAGTTTCATTCCCGTTTTACTCCTCAACTTCTAGATTCATACTTTCATTGTAAGGATAATTTCCAAACGAAGCAAAACAAATTTGAACAGGGCGGAGTTTCCAAAAGGTTCAAAAAAATCCCCCAATTTACCATTGACAGGTATAATCGGGGGAATAGTTTTAATTCCGTTTAGACCCATCCCAACAATCTTGCTGTTTGTGCAATAACAAAGGTGACAAGGATTGCGATCGACGTAGGAATTAGAAAAGCAAGGAACGTCCATTTTTTATTTTTCGTTTCTTTGTACACATTCACTAATGTCGTCCCACACGGAAAGTGCAATAGTGAAAACAACATCATATTTAAAGCAGTCAGCCATGTCCAGCCATGCTCAATAAAGATTTGTTTCAAATCTTTTATTTCATCTACTTCAATTAAAGCTCCTGTCGATAAATACCCCATCAGGAGGATGGGAAGAACAATTTCATTGGCAGGCAAACCAATAATAAACGCCATTAAAATATAGCCATCTAATCCGAGCGACTGCCCAAAAGGATCTAAGAAGTTAACAATATATAAAAGCAGGCTTTGGTTTCCTACATCAATATTGGCTAAAACCCATGTTAAAATTCCTGCCGGAGCAGCTACTTTTACTGCGCGAATTAACACGGACAATGACCGATTTAACGAAGCTCGGATAACCGTATCAAAAAATTTAGGTTTTCGATACGGAGGGAGCTCAAGCGTGTAATGGGTAGGAACCCCCTTTAATGCCGTTTTCGATAAAAGCCAAGAAACGGCAAAGGTAACGATAATCCCAAACATGACGATTCCCACGATAACTCCCGTCGAAACCAGCGACTTCATTCCTCCCGAAAAACCAGCTGCCATAAATAGCGAAGACAATACAATTAATGTCCCCCAACGACCATTACATGGTACAAAGTTATTCGTTAAAATGGCTAACATTCTTTCTCTTGGTGATTCAATAATTCGCGTAGACATAACTGCGGCTGCATTACAGCCGAATCCCATCGCCATCGTCAAGGATTGTTTACCATGAGCCCCAACGCGTTTGAACAAGCGATCCATATTAAAAGCTACTCGCGGGAGATATCCGTAATTCTCCAGCAAGGCAAAGGCGGGAAAAAATATCGCCATTGGTGGGAGCATTACACTAATAACCCAAGTCGTACCTCGGTAAAGTCCTAATATAAGAAGTCCATGAACCCAATCAGGAGTCCCCAACACTGTAAAGAATTGAGTTAAATACCCCTCAACCCAGCCGAAAAACTGCGCTAATAATGAAGAGGGGATGTTTGCCCCGGCAATCGTTAAATAGAATAAGATCGATAGCATCGTTAACATGATCGGAAAGCCCCATATTTTTGATGTAAAAATCGCATCAAGCTTTTCAGAGTGACGGTCCACTTTGTTGCCTTTGTACGTTACAATGTCAGCCGTAATTTGTTTGCTCTTTTGATAAATTTGCTCAACCATTTTATCGCGCATATCGGTGGAGGATAGGTCATTAGCCTGTTGCAAGAGTCTAGAAAGTCTGTCATTTAGTAGATCAGTATTCTGATAGCTCATCACCATTACCTCCTATAGGTACTGCACTTCGTTTTTTTACCTCATCAATTAACCTCATATCTCCGTCTAATAACCTTAGTGCAAGCCACCTTGCTGGAAAAGTTTCCGCAAAAACCGCTTTAATTTCTTTTTCTAATTGGCTTATCTTAATCTCAGTCTCTTCATCATAGGTTAGTACCGCAGGACTGCAGGAAATGTCACCTGAGATAAGCCGATCAATGGTATCAAGAAGTTGAGCAATTCCTACCCGATTTCGGGCTGACATTTTTATTACAGGAACTCCTAATTTATTCATTAGTAAATGTTCATTAATGGTAATACCGCGTTTTTCTGCTTCATCAATGAGATTCATACAAACAATGACCTTGTCGGTTATCTCTAACACTTGTAAAACAAGATTTAAATTTCGTTCAATCGAGGTTGCATCTACGACAACAAGAGTAATTTCCGGCTTTTCAAATATGATAAAATTCCGAGCAACCTCCTCATCGACGGAGTTCGAAAACAATGAATACGTTCCTGGCAAATCAATGAGACTATACTGGATATTTTTATGAGAAAAGTTCCCCACCTTCATATCGACTGTTTTCCCGGCCCAATTTCCAGTATGCTGCTTTAATCCAGTCAATAGATTAAACAATGTGCTTTTCCCTGTATTCGGATTCCCTGCAAGAGCAATTCGGTATTCATTCTGCATCTTCTATCAGCTCCCCGAAAATTTTTTGGCTTTCTTCCATCCTTAATGCAATCGTTGTATTACTTACTCGAAATGCGGTAGGATCCCCAAGCGGACTTTTCCGGCCAACCTCCACGATCGCTCCCGGTACAAACCCCAGGTCTAATAATCTTCTCCTCATAACACCTTGGATTGACATATGTTCAATTTTAATCAAATCACCTTTTTGGCCATCGAATAAATTAATTTTTTTCACTTTGTCCACAACTATTTCCTCCGGTCTATAATTTTTACCTAGAGCAACTTTTTATTTATATTATGATTTATATTCTCATTTCGTCAATAATTATCTATTTTTTTATAAAAATGTTTATGTAAAATTAGGCTGTTGATTTCCGCTCCAGGTGCTCAGCGACCCAGCGGGGGAGTCCGAGAGCCTCCTCGGCGCAAGCGCCTGTGGGGTCTCCCGTGACACCTTCTCCCGCAGGAGTCTCGCACCTTCCGCTCCAATCAACAGTAGGTTATAATCAATTTTTTCTTTAACAAAGCAAAAATAAAAAAACCGGCGATGCCGGTTTTGTGTGTGGACGAGCTATAGAAATTTTCGAGGTGGGAATTTATTTATTTGATCATTCTTTTGAACAAACCAGTTTTCCTTTGAGACAACGGCAGAAATTATTAAGATAAGCGAAGGGATTTTCTCCACTCTACAAACAATCATACCGATATTTTCATTGATAATCACAAACGAATCTCCGTGGCTAAATTTATCAAGTTCACAGCCAATTTGTAGCAAGGGCGCAACAATCGCATCCCTTTCATCCTTTTCAATGGAAAGATGTGGCGAAAAGCGAATGATCCATTTTTCCTCTTCAATCGAAATGCGGTACATAATCTCACCTCATATGTTTTTCTCCACTAAAAAGTCCGCTGTTCCAATAGCAATTCCTGTATTTATTTCTATTTATATAAACATATGAGGCAAACTTATATTTATGAAAAAACCAGTTTCCGATAAACATTAAATTAACTTTAAATAAGTAAATATAATTATTCTATTTTTTAGATGATATTTCTTACAAACTTCTATTCTCACGAACTCATAAAAGCGTTTACATCCATTGACTGAAGCCATTTGTTCATGTATATTAAAATCATCATTTAGCAGAATATATTTCTGGTTTTGTTAAAATGAGCCGAAGATATGTCTGTTCAATGAGAATACTTATCTTTCACACTAGGGTGTCTTGAAAGGCTTAGGAGGAAATCGCACATGCAAAATGGTAAAGTAAAATGGTTTAATAACGAAAAAGGCTTTGGGTTCATCGAAGTTGAAGGTGGAGAAGATGTATTCGTTCACTTTTCCGCAATCCAAACTGAAGGCTATAAATCTTTAGAAGAAGGCCAAGAAGTTTCATTTGAAATTGTTGAAGGAAACCGTGGGCCACAAGCAGCAAATGTGGTAAAACTATAATTTTTGGCACGATCAAATAGATGGTGACAGGCTGGCGAAAATGCCAGCCTTTTTTGTTGATAAAAAGGTTCACCAAAATAACAACACATGAAGAATGGTTATGATAACTTTTTTCCATAGCTTTTTATTTTTTCACCAACCGTACATTGTGAGATACAAAACCGATGAGCCCCTCTTCTTCCTTTTTCATTTTTAAGATGCTCATACAGAAAACAGCCGGAACAATAACGATTCATCAGCTGTTCAACTTCTGAAAATAATTGCTTTCTTGTCAAAAACCGTTCACACCCTTTATAGCTGTTTAAAGAATTTGCATTTTACTTTGGACCATTTTCCCCGCTATTGCCTGGGTGGCCAATTTATCCGCTTCCTTATTTTCATTTCTTGGTATTGGAGTATATTTCGGTTTAATCGCAAGTTTTTCTAATCTTTGTTCAATCCGATCAAGCCAGCGATTAAGCTGTTCCTCATAGCAAGGCCACTCCCCTTCAAGCTGCTTCAGGACAACCTGTGAATCCCCTTTAAATTCACATGGCATATGATGGACTCCTAATTCTTCAAGGATATTTAAAGCAAAGAAAAACGCAGCATATTCAGCCTCATTATTGGTTTCCATTTCTTCGAATAGTTCATTCACTCGAACCCTGTATTTCTTTTTACCTTGGTGATAATAGATTACGACGCCTAATCCTGCTTTATTCGTTTCTTTTTGAAACCCACCGTCAAAGTAAACAACAATATCAAATGCTTCTTCCTCTGTTTCTGCCAATAATTTGCGAAGTTGTTTAAGATTCCAGTCCGTCCCCAATTCATCATAAAAAGTAAGTTCCAAGGCTTTCCCCGTCTTTTCGAGCTCTTCACCTATTTGTAAAGCTACTTCCCCGCTTACCAGTCCCGAATCAAATTGTACGGGGTCAAGCCCTTTCCCTTTATATTTCCATTCAATTTTATATTTCATTAGTCATCAACCTCTTTATTTTAAAATAATCATTCCTCTTCTTGTATCGGACCGTTTTATGATACACTACCTTTAGTTTACTCTTTTCTGGAGGAATATTACATTGATTGAGGTTTATATTGATGGGGCGAGTGCCGGTAATCCTGGTCCTAGCGGCGCGGGAATCTTTATAAAAGGAAATGGCGTTGTTGAAAAATATTCAATTCCGCTTGGGAATATGAGCAATCATGAAGCAGAATACCATGCTTTTATCAAAGCGTTAGAAATTTGTATAAAAAACGGCTATGAGATTGTTTCTTTTCGAACAGATTCCGAGTTGGTGAACCGTGCAGTTGAAAAGGAATATGTAAAAAATAAGCATTATGCTCCTTTACTTGAAAAAGCACTAACATTATCGAAGCATTTTCAGTTGTTTTTTATGAAATGGATTCCTTCCCGGGAAAACCGTCAAGCGGATGAACTGGCAAGGGAAGCTATCAGAAAAAACAATTAGGCCTAAGACGAGAGGTGCGAAATTTGAAAAAATCATTATATGCGGATTTTTGTTTAATGCTCGTTGCTCTTGTGTGGGGAGCTACATTTGTTTTAGTCCAAAATGCCATCTCACTCCTTCCCCCTTTATCCTTTAATGGGGTTCGTTTTCTATTTGCTGCTATATTGCTTGGCAGCTGGCTTTTCCTTTTTAAAAAGGATCAATTAAAATATTGGAACAAAAGATTACTGTTTTCTGGTTTTTTAATGGGTTTTTGGCTGTTTCTTGGCTATGCTACTCAAACCATGGGCTTATTGTATACAACCTCCTCAAATGCGGGTTTTATTACGGGCTTATCGGTTGTTTTAGTTCCGTTGTTTTCATTATTTTTGTTAAAGCAGCGGCCTGGAGTAAATGCGATTGGCGGCGTTGTCCTTGCGACTTGGGGACTGTATTTGTTAACGATGACCAATTCAATGGCCTTAAACATCGGGGATTTCCTCGTCCTATTGTGTGCGATTAGCTTTGCTTTGCAAATCATTGTCACTGGAAAGTATAGCAGTTCCCACCCATCTTTATTATTAACGGTGGTGCAAATTTCAACGGTTGCGGTGTTGTCTAGCATTTCTGCGTTTCTTTTTGAAGATTGGCAGAGAGCATTTCAAGCGGAGATCTTATTCAATCCTAACGTGATTGCCGCTCTGTTAGTAACTTCCATTTTTGCGACTGCTTTAGCCTTTTTCGCCCAGACTACCTTTCAAAAATATACTACAGCGACAAGGGTCGCGCTCATTTTCGCCCTTGAACCTGTGTTTGCAGCGTTAACTGCTTATTTTTGGGGTGGTGAACGACTATCAGGAAGTGCCATTATAGGGTGTGCGCTTATTTTTGCCGGAATGATTTTATCAGAGTTGCCAATTAAAAAATTATTTTCCATCAGTAAAGATAATCAGGCAGCTAAAAATATTTCTTAAAAATAATAAACGGCTGACCCAATTAAATTGGGTCAGCCGCTTTTATATGGAAATCAGTTCATTTTTTTTAACAAAATTAATCGCATCTTTACGTGACTTGACTTCGTTTTTCATTAATGTTTCTAATAAAGAAATATAAAAGCTTCCCTCAAACTGTCTTTGCGCTTTTAACGTAAGTTCAATTGCGGCAATGACCAGTTCATCTGAAGCATTGGTATAATGTTTACCAAAATATATAAAGCCTACTGCATCTTCTTGAAATTGAAAGCCCTTCCCCAGCAAGAAGCTTATGTATTCATCTACTGTCTGCACTGACTTTATCCTTCCTCTCCTAACAACTAACATCTTTATAATTTTATCTTAAATTTCGACGTTTTTCTACGATTTTTTTCAAGCAAGTATCCAATTGTTCCGGTTGCTACCCCAAATAAAGCTCCACCAATTACTTCCTCCGGCTCATGGCCAAGCATTTCTTTTAATTTTTTTGGTGGCTTTTCCTCGAACTGAACACTTTCATCTTTTTTTATTTTTTCAACTAATTCATCAAGATCGTTTACTCTTAAAGTCAGTTCGCCAGCTTGCTTGCGGACCCCCTGGGCGTCGTACATTACGATTAATCCATATACAAGTGACAAAGCAAAATCAACGGTAGGAAATCCTCTTTTTAAGGCTATATAGGTCGTTAATGAAGTTACACCCGCAGAATGTGAACTTGGCATGCCGCCAGTTTGAAAGAATACTTTTGGGTTCCATTGGCCTGTCTTCATGAAATGGATTGGAATTTTTAAAGCTTGAGCTAGAGTGATGCTCGTTAGGGCGATCGATACACCTTTATTCATTTCTACTCACCTCTTTCATATTGTGAAGAAATATGAGTTGAATTATTCCGAAAGGGAACGATAAATGTGAAGTGGATTATTGCCAATGATTTGGTATTACGAAGGAGGTGGAACGGTTGAGTCGCCATAAAAACCGTGGTACAAAAGCACCTGGTGTTAACCCGCAGGGCTATGGTCAGGATGCTGAGTTTTCTGAAGAGCCAAAGAGCAAGTTGGAAAATGCCGCAAAGAAGACTAACAAAAAATAAAGAAAAAACTGCCGAAAGCCTCGGCAGTTTAATTTCTTTTATCCGGCAAATTGTTGGTCAAAGTCGAGCAAACGATGCAGTCCCCGCATTTCGACCTCTTCAAATTTCGAAATAACTTTGTCTTGGTCTATTTTAAACAGTGCATCCTCCATATTATAGCTAACCGGAACATCACATTTGATTTCGGCAAGCTGTCTGCTTAAGTACAGCATGTCAAGATCTTGCTCAATTTTCGTTTTTTGCGATTTTGAGATTTGGTGGAGATTTGCAACAATCCCCTCGACATCCTCAAACTGAGTAAGCAGCTTTAACGCGGTTTTCTCACCGATTCCTTTAACACCTGGATAATTATCACTTGGGTCGCCCATTAGCGCCTTTAAATCAATCATTTGCTTAGGGGTAATGCCTTTTTCCTCAAAAAACGTGTCTTTGGAATGGACTAAATAGTTTCCGAATCCTTTTTTCATTAAAATAACAAAAATATTGTTATCTAGAAGCTGCAGGATATCCTGGTCACCTGTTAAAATGTGGACGTTTGTTTGTTCACTTACACTACGAGCAATCGTGCCAATACAATCATCTGCCTCAAACCCACTGATTCCAATATTCGGTATATCAAATGAAGAAACGACTTCCTTAACCAAGTCAAATTGTGGAATCAATTCCACTGGCGCATCAGAACGATTCGCCTTATATTCGGGAAACATTTCGGTACGAAAGGTTTTACTGCCCATGTCCCAACAAACCGCTACATGTGATGGCTTAAACTTCGAAACGGCTGTTAAAAAGTGTTTTACAAACCCATTAACACCATTTGTAGGAATACCTTTTGAATTAATCATAAATTGTCCTGTAACGGCTGTTGCAAAGTATGCTCGAAATAATAATGCCATACCGTCGACAAGCATTAAATTAGGTTTATTGTTTTGCATGGATGTACCTCCAATTAATGAATAGCAAAGTTTATTATATCATGTTTGCTATAATCATTAGACTGGAAATTTCCTTTCTTTTTCTAATTTACGATGTAATACCTCTCCGATACGCTTCATGCCCTCAATGATTTTGTCTTTAGGCATATTCGAATAATTTAAACGTAAAGCATTTTTCTTTGTTCCATTCGGAAAAAATGGGGCACCAGGAACAAACGCAACATTATTTTCCAAACATTCAGCGAATAATTGCCCCGAATCTACAGAATCAGGAAGCTCAATCCAAATAAATAATCCACCTTCCGGCTTACTGTAAGACAAATGCTTTGGAAAAAATTCTTCAATACAAGATAACATAACCGTACATCTTTCTTTATAGACAGCTTTGATTTTATTAATGTGCTCTTCGATATCGTAAAGTTCCATATACTTTGCTGTAATTCTTTGAGCAAAGCTATCAGTGTGCAAGTCAGCTATTTGCTTAAAAGCAACGTACTTATCAATGAAAGAATCGTCTGCACATATCCATCCAAGTCGAAGGCCAGGAGTAAAAATCTTTGAGAACGTACTCATATAAATTACTCTACCCTCTGTGTCGAAATGTTTTACAGGTGGGAGTGCGTCTCCAGCAAATCTTACAGCCCCATAGGGATTATCCTCTATAATCAGTACATCATATTGATTAGCAAGCTCAATCATTCTTTTTCGTCTTTCGAGTTTTAATGTGCGACCTGTAGGGTTTTGGAAATCTGGAATCGTATAGATAAATTTTGTGTTAGGATATTCTTGCAACTTTTTCTCCAGCTCTTCCATAACCATTCCATCATCATCCATCGCTACTTCAACAAATTTGGCATTATATGACTTGAATGCATTTATTGCTGCAAGATAGGTTGGGCTTTCACAAATAATAATATCTCCCTCATTGATAAATAATCTTCCGGTGAGGTCGATTGCTTGCTGGGATCCTGATGTGATAAGAATATTTTCAACAGTCGTGTTGATCCCAATGGATTTCATTCTTTGACTAATAGCTTCCCTTAAAGGAATATATCCTTCCGTTGTACTATATTGAAGAGAAGCCGCACCTTCTTTATTCAATACAGCGTTGCATGCAATCTTAAGAGCGTCTACTGGAAACAACTCTGGTGCTGGCAGACCTCCCGCAAAAGAAATAACTTCTGGTCTTTCTGTTACTTTTAATATTTCACGTGTCTCAGAAGGTTTTACTAAACGAGCTCTCTCAGCATATTTATTTTTCATTTAAAACTACCCCTTTTTTATTTTTTACCATTTTCCTTACTCTGATCGCTACCTGCCCAAATAGTTTGAATCATCATAACACGCACAAAAAAGCCATACAATATTATAATTGTATGGCGAACAATATTAGGTAAGGTCGTTTAGCAAACGTTTAAGAATCATCAATCCTTGCTCAAGCTCTTTGATCGTTTTTGGTGCACAGACAGAAACCCTTACAGCACGCTCTGGACAACTATTTCCAACTACAAAACGTTCAGCCGCATACACTTGTACCCCCTGTTGTGCAGCTAACGTTTCAAATTCAGCACCTGTAATCTTGCCTGGTAATAGCAGCCAACGAAAGATGCCTGTCTCATCACCCTGGCACGTATAGTCTGCCAAATATTGATTTACGAGTTGGTTTCTGAGAATGGTTTGCTGCCGATGACCCTCAATTAAGACTTCAAGTTGATTTGATACAATCGTTCGTGCTGCCAGTTCTGCTAATAGCGGGGACACTGTTATATTTAAGTTATAAAGTGCCTTTGAAATCTTCTCCTTGAATTGACTCGGCACGGCTATATAGGCTAGTCGTAACCCTGGTGCTAAGACTTTCGATAAACTTGCAATATAGATGACCTGTTCCGGGGCAAATGATGCGACTGCCGGAAGTGGTTGTTTGTTTAGAAGATGATACGATGCATCTTCAATAATGAACTGATTATACTTTTTGGCAATGGCTGCAATCATTTTTCGATTCTTAACAGACATAAAGGAAGCTGTCGGATTATGATAATCTGGGATCAAGTAAATGCCTTTAATATTTTCATTTTTACACGCATATTCAAAGGATGTTGGACTCATTTCATCGTTCTCTGCTTTTATTGGTACGATTTGCACACTAAGCATTGCGGCAACCGTTTTTAAGCCAGGGTACGTATGCTGGTCAACACCAATGCGGTCTCCAGGCTGACAAAGACTTGCCAATGTAGCAGCAATCGCATTTTGCCCCCCATTTGCAAATAAAATGTGATCAGCGGTTGTTTCAAACCTACCTCTTCGGATTAGCTTTATTGCAGCATCCTTTTGCCAAAGGTTTTCGCCAGACCGACCATAACCAAACCATTTTTGATAATCCGTGTCTTGAAGCATACTTTTTAATTGGAGTAGCAGTGGCTCGTAAGAAGCATTATCTGGTAGTGTAGCTCCCATTTCAATTAAATGCTTCGATTTTGTATCCTGAAGTAAATACACATTCGATAACGCATCATACGATACAAATGTGCCACTGCCGACAGCTGCACTTAGCAAGCCCTTTAACTCACAAACTTTAAAAGCCTTTGATATGGTACTTAAATTTAAATCCAAATAGTCGGCCAATTCTCGCTGAGGAGGAAGTTTTGTTCCAGGTAATAGAACTCCGTTTAAGATATCCTGTTCCAATTGCCGTGCGAGTGCTTGATAAATAGGCTTTTGAGTTTTATCAATCAATGGCCTCCAGCTCATCGGATAGTTTTCGAAAGAATTAATCGGCATGATAAGCTTCCTTTTTCAGACAATTTTTTAATATATGTACATCGTTAATTATATGCTTTGGACCGTTTATTGTACTAACCACTTTAATAGCATTTCTTCACAATCTTATTTTCCACATTAATATCATTTTTGCTTCGGTAGCCGTAAGAAAGTTAGATGATCGGGCGGACACAGAGGACCTTATTTTGATACATTCCTGCTTTTTATTGCAATTAAAGGACACAGAGTTTCTTATTTATGACTAAACAAGTGAATAATCAGCATTTATTCACAAATAAAGAATCTGGTGTCCGCTAACCTCTCTAAAAGCACATTTTTTATCAAAATAACAGATTATATGTCCGCTCATATAAAGAAACCACTTTACCTGCACTCCAAGGTAAAAAAATGACGTATGCCAAAAACATACGTCATTTTCTCTAATTCACATGATTATTTTCCGGTATGAACCTCATTTTCATCATAGGAAATCCAATCACTAAAGCTGCCGACATACAGCCTTACATTTTCATAACCGGCTTCTTTAAGCGCAATAAAATTGGGGGTCGCTGTTACACCTGAGCCGCAATAAACGATTAAAGGCTGCTGTTTGGAATATTCCTCAAACCGCTTTTCCTGTTCTGAAGCAGTTTTGTAAAATCCTTTTTCCAAGCCCTCGACCCAATTCTTATTAACCGCACCAGGAATGTGCCCTGCTTTCTTATCGATTGGTTCTTCAATGCCTTGAAATCTTTTTGGATCGCGTGAATCGATCAACACAATCTCACCATTGTTGTCTGAAACCACTTGTTTGACATCTTGAAAGGATGCGATAATATCTTGATTAATTTGAACGTCAAAGGAAGCGGCTGGGTAAGACGGTATTTCATTATCAACTGGGTATCCTGCTTCTTTCCATGCCGCATAGCCTCCATTTAATACGGCCACTTTCCCGTGACCAAGATAGTTTAACAGCCAGTATAACCTTGCCGCAAAGGCTCCGTCTCCTTGATCATAAGCAATGACTGTCGTATCTGAATCAATCCCAGCCTGTTCAAGTTTGCCCTTGAGCTCGTTAATATCTGGCAATGGATGCCTTCCGCCATGGTCTGTTACAGGAGCAGATAGATCATGTTCGAGGTGCAAGTAAACCGCCCCGGATATGTGATCAGCTAAGTATTCCTTCTTTCCTTCATCCGGTTTGCCGAGATAAAACCGGCAATCTACAACCCTAACTTTAGGATCGGATAAATGTTGCTTCAACCACTCGTTATCGACTATTGCTCTCACGATACTTGCCCTCCTTGATCTTTGGCCCCTTTTTCCATTAACCTCTGAACATGTTCCTTCGGTGTCCAGCATTGGAATTGATAGTTGGGCTGGGTACTATAGCCCAGCCTGCCGCAGAAGTACTTCATCCCTATTTGCTTTTTTTCCATTTTAAAATGAACACATGTTGCACAAGCATGAAAACGATTGTTCATGGCTCCCCCTAATTGAAAACACGAGAGTATTCTAGTAACAAAGATTAGTTAAAATGCCTGATTTGCTTATCCACTTCCAATAATGTTTCAATTGGAAACTCATCGCTAAGAGAGGCAATCACACCTTCATAATATTCATCAATTTGCTCAGAAATATGGGTAATCATTTTAGCCGTTTCCTGTTCAAGGGCACTAATATAAAAAGCCTTTACTTGCTCCCCTTCAAATTGCAAGTAATCGTCTGCAGGGGTTCCGAGCACCGTTTCAAGCTCTTCTTGCATCAATTTTTTCTCATTCTTTTCGAAGAAGGATTTTGCATTTTTAAAGAAAGAAAGTGCCTTTTGGAACATCTTCATATCTAAAGATTGGAAGGCAGTTTCAACCTTCAGACCGTCCATTTTTTGTGACTCAAACGGAGAAAAAGATAGACCCTCATTCTTTTCCCGTAGTTCCTCAGTAAGGTGCTGATAGCGATCCTTTAATATTTTTCCGATGAAGGCCTCTAATCTTAACGTAGTGGCTCTTATCTCTTGGGAAAAGTCAAACCCAATGGATTCGATTAATTCCTGCAATGCCATTTGCAGCGCTTTTTTCATATTGCGACCGTCTTCCTTCAACACGGCCGGACTGAACGATTCTTTAAAAAAGTCACCAAAGCGGAAAAAGACTCTTTGCTTAATATAGTAGAGAAGTTCATCTGCTTCTTGGGTTAACCGCTTCTTCAAGAAGGCATCCGATTGTTCGCCAATGAATTTGTGCATTTCTTCATGCTCGCTAATCGCCGCTAAACGTTTTGCCTCTTTTACTGATTTATCTTCCTGAGCAGATGAAATCATTTGGTTTAAAATTTGAACAGCACGGGCATGTTCTGCCTTAGCTGCATCGACTACCATTTCCTTCAAATCTCCGGAAATAAAATGGTAGAAGGCATTTTCGAACTGTTCAATCCGTGAAGCATTAGAGCTTAGCTGCCCTAGTTTTTCCTGAATCGCCAGTAAACTCGAAATCGCAAACATGTTTGGCTTTCTTATTCCATAACCAACCAATTGATCTTTAACATATTCAATAACGGTTGACATTTCTTCCTCACTATTGGCCAAATCAATCGCATTAATAATAAAGAACATTTTATCGAGCTCAAAGGTATCCTTTACCCGGCCTAATTGAATTAAGAATTCACGGTCAGCCTTTGAAAAGGCATGATTGTAATACGTTACAAAGAGAATGGCATCTGAACTTTTAATGTATTCAAAAGCAACATTGGTATGGCGGGCATTGATTGAATCAGCCCCTGGAGTATCTACCAAAGTGATTCCTTCTCTTGTTAACGGACAATCAAAGTAAACATCAATCCATTCTACTAAACATGACTTTTCTTCCAAAGCCACAAAATCACGAAATGCTGCTAAATCTGTTTCTATTATTTGACCAAGACGAGATTCATAGTTGCTGTAGCCATTATAGAATGCTCTTAAAAAGGCATAATGGACCTTGCTATAGGCATCTAAATGTTCCTCTGTCCCTAATACTTTTTCAATCGCAGATAAAGCTGCTGCAAAATGGGCCGCATCAAAATCAAAAACTTCCAATGATCGTCTTACATCATCGAGGAGCACTTCTGGATTTTTTAGTTTAACTAACACCGTTCCATGCGGGTGACTCTCATCGACTGGCTTTATTCTATTAATGGCTGCTGTTGTAGGGTTTGGTGAAACAGGCAAGATTTTTTCGCCAATCAAAGCGTTAGCGAACGAAGACTTTCCTGCACTGAAGGCTCCGAACAAGGCAACCGTAAATTGTTGACTTTCCAGACGTTCCGCTCTTACCTTTAATTCAGCTGAAATCTTATCCAATCCGGGAATGGAATGAATACTTTGTCCTGAAAACCGCAGGTGTGAAACGATTTTCTCCACTTGCTGTTTAGAAATGACAGTTGTTGAGTCTGATTGTGGTAGCTCAATTAATATAGAAGAATCTGTTTTTTGTTCCTTTGCTTCAGCATCTTCCAATGAATTACGAACCACTTCTACTTCCTCTTCTGAATCGTTTGAAATCGCTTCGGCTAATTGTGAGAATACTGTTAAATCCATTTGTTCATTTAATGCTCGTTCAATTGTCTTAGCGATCTGTTCATGATGCGAGAAAAAGGAGTCTAATTGAATGAGAGCAGCTTGAAATTCACTTAATTCGGCAAGCTCCGCCTTTAACTTGCTCACTGCAATAGAATTTTTCTTAGTTAATTCCTGAAGGTAAAGCGCCTTCATTTCGGCCATGCTATTTCTCGAAAGCCTTTTAATTGAATTCGCTACATCATTCGTATAATTAAGAACATATTCACCAGAAAGTCTCGCCCCTGGCTTTAAATTCTTTTCAAGAAGTTCATCGTCTAAGTTAACTTTAACTGATTGGGCGGCTTCAATTAATTCAGGCTGTTCAGTACCGCTTTCCTTTAATGTTTTAAGCGCAAATTCCCGCAAATGCCACTCGATTTGCGACTTCACTCTTTCGGATAAATCTTGAAATAAACGTTCACGTCTTTGTTGTCTTTCTTGTTCGGTTTTATTTTTGGCAAAAAAGAGACCGACTTTGAAATCAGACTGATTCGCTTCTATATAGGATTGTGCCAACTCCCTTGTTTGAAAAGGCATAATGTAAGCATTATCTAAGATGCTGTCAATTTCCTCATTAAAGGCTTGGCCCGCCTCTTCAACAGCCTTCGCCATGTCTTGAAGTGCATTTTCAACTTGAGCAATCCGATTCTGTAAATTGTCGCGTTCTTCCTCGCTCATCGCAGAAAGCTGTTCTTCAAGTGTGCTGATTTTTTCTTCATCACGTTCTTTGATCATTTTTAAGTGGTCAGCTGTTAATTTAACGAGCGACTGATAGATTGTGTTCGGAAGACTTTCCTCACGAGCCGCAATTTTTGCATGGAGCTGCCCTTGTAAATCAGCAAATTGGTTTTCTGGATGATCCGGGTCTTTTAAAGTAGTGTAGAAAATTTGCTCAGGTCTTACTCCCCAAGAAGCAAATGATTGCGATACACTTTCCTTAAAATCAGCAAAGCTTAATTCTTCATCTCGGTGTTTATCGATTTGATTAATGACTAAACATAATTGTTTCCCTGCCTGGGTTAATTCCTTTGTAAAAAGGAAATTGACTTCGGATTGGACATGATTATAGTCCATCACGTAAAAAATAAGATCTGCTAAATGAAGTGCTGACTCGGTTGCAATCCGGTGCGCATCATCAGTGGAATCAATCCCCGGTGTATCCATGATCATAACGTTGTTCGGCAGACTTGCATTTTTATGGCTAATTTCAACGGCTTCGATTTCGTCGCCATCTTTACAATATGTTTTTACTTTTTCATAATCATAAGGAGCTAAGTAAACTCTCGGCTTCCCTTTTTTGAAAATTACCTTTGCATATTCTTCTCCGGTTTTCACCTTGACAAGATTCGCACTCGTTGGAATCGGACTTGATGGAAGCAGGTTATCCCCTATTAACCTGTTAATCATCGTCGATTTCCCAGCCGAAAAATGACCACAAAATGCAATCGAAAATTCACTTTGTTTTAATTTCTTTGCTAACTGCTCTGCTCTTGAAGCTGTTTGTTCATCATCGTTTTGTTTAAAAAGATCGTATAAAGCAGCAACCTTTCCAAGTAAAGTTTGCTCTTTTTGTTTGACAATTTGTACCATACTTATACCCCTTGCCCCCTAATTTTCTTTATCACATTATTTTATCAGACTTTTCTAACATTTCCTATATAAATGCATTTTCATTGAAAAAATAAAAACCCAGGCTTTTGACCTAGGCGAAAGATAAAGAAAATTATTTTATTTGTGATGGTTTGGCAACATGATTTAATACATATTTAATCATGAATGAATAGCCAACTATAGTTGATAAGATAATTACTGATAGCATATGTAACACCACCTTAGGTGAATGTGAATGATAATGATTTTCATTTATTATATTAGCACGAGTGATAAACATTTTCAATGAACTTTATCACACTTAATAATTTATTTTAGTATTACTCGGTTCGTCCCCAAAAAGAAGGCTTATAGTTTGTTAGCTGAGCAAGCGCCCGTTCTTCGATCGGGATTCTTATCGACATCATTCCAAGATTTAAAAGGGAAAAAATAACCGCTGTAAAATATGCATTAAACATCAACGGAATTACGAAGAGCTCTGTGCAGACAATACAATAGTTTGGATGTTTAATAAACCGATAAGGACCTTGTTGGATTGGATTGGCATCCGGGAGAACGATTATTTTCGTATTCCAAAACCTTCCCAGTGTCGTTAACGTCCAAATTCTTCCCGCTTGTGCGGCTAAGAAAAACATTACTAAAAACGGCCACAGCTTAGACAGGGACTTATTCAAAAGGGTTACCTCAACGAACAATCCAACAAAAAATAACACATGCATCGATACAATCAATCGATAATGGTCTTGACCAAATTCAACTGCACCTTGAGCCTTCATCCATTTTTCATTATTCTTTGCCAGTCCAACCTCCAGCAAGCGTTGAATGGCGATAATAGAAATAAATCCGTAAAATAAATTCATCATTATTCCCACCTTAATAACAGCAGTTCTGAGCTGAATCCTGGTCCTAAAGCTGTCGCCAGTCCAACATCACCTTGGATAGCTTTTTTCATAATCTTCTTCAAAACAAACAGAATGGTTACTGAGGACATATTTCCAAAGTTCTTTAAAATTTCAAGAGGTATGTCAATCATCGAAGCAGGAAGGTTAAGTGCTTCTATGTACGCTTCTAATACCTTCTTACCTCCTGGATGGGCGATAAAATGGTTAATACTGTTCCATTCCACTCCGGTTTTGGTTAAAAACTCACAAACATTTGGCTCTAACCATTTTTCTACAATGGTTGGTATGTCCTTTGAGAAGACTACATATAAGCCTTCATTTCTAACATCCCAGCCCATAACATCAAGTGATTGTCGCATAAGGGTAGATTGGGTTGAGAGAATTTGAGGGGATGCTTTCCTTTTTTGATACGTTCTGGCATTTGATTGGTCTCCGCAGACTAATGCACAAGCGGCACCATCTGCAAACAAGGATGTCCCGATTAAATTGCTTTTTGAACGATCGTTTCTTTGAAACGTTAAACTGCACAATTCGATTGATAATACGAGAACCTTTGCCTTTGGATAGGCCAGACAATATTCGTATGCTCTGGATAAACCGGACGCTCCACCGGCGCAGCCCAATCCCCAAAGCGGAATTCTTTTCGTATGTGGTGTAAAGGACAATTGATTCATGATTCTCGCTTCAATACTTGGTGTTGCTAAACCTGTGGTAGATACAGTAAAAATGGCTTCAATCTCTTCGTAAGCGAATGTTTCGGTAAGGAAATCCTCATTTGTTAAACAATTGTCAATTGCTTCTATTCCTAACATGATCGCGGCATCGATATAGGCATTATTCTTTTCTGCCAAGGAATGATCTTGCTTGTACCATTCGAGTGGTTTGACCAAATGACGTTTCTCAATTTGGCCATTTTGAAAAGCTGTCAGCAAACGTTCAATATCCTTAAACGATTCAGAAAATAATTCTGCAGCAAACTCCATAGCATGCTGCTGCTCAATCACTGATTGCGGAACAGCATCGCCAATTGACAAAATAAATGGCATTGAACCCTCTCCTTACCAAATCAGTTTGATTATTTTCTCCAGAAATATAGGGGGTTATGTAAAAGAAAAGAAGAAACCGCGAGGATTAAAAACAAGGCTGTGTTAAAGCTCAGTGTTAATGGAGCGGAAGGCGCTTGACTCCTGCGGGAGCAGCGGGACAGGTGAGACCCCACAGGAGCTTTAGCTCCGAGGAGAAGGAAAAGCGGAAGCGGCTTGCCCAGGGGCGACAGGCATAAGACGAGCCGTCAAGAAGGTCGTTCTTTGACCTTCTTGACGGCTTGGCTTATGACCCCGAGCCCCTAGCCGCTGCAGCTAGACAGGCTCACCGCCCGCCCCGCGGAAAGCAAGCGCCTGGAGTGGAAATCAACAGTCAAGTTTAACACAGCCTAAAACAAAAAAAAGCTTCCCTCGATTGAAGGAAGCATGAACGTTTTGAAGAAGTTGTTGTGCTCTTTTATTATAATCCTAAGCCCCTAGTTTGGTCACGATGAAAATTTTTCCTGTATGACTCCCAATTTGATTATTTCTTTTTATTCCCCTGATTTTGAACTTCAATGAAGATCTTCTTTTCGGCTAATTCTCCACAAACATCACATTTTTTTATATCGTCATATAAAAGTCTGCAACGTTCACAATAATATTTTTCCATTACGTATCAGTCACTTCCTGTCAAATGAACAGTTTGTTTTAACATATTCATTAAAAACAGAAACGTGACTGATTTTTAGGATAATAAAAACCTATAAAACTTCTTGCTCTGCTAAGTTATTTAGCTTGGCTGTTTTATTTGCAGGAAAAACGTTAAAGACAATATTTAAAAGAATCGCTGTTAAGCTACCGGCTACAATGCCATTGTCTGTTAAGATTTGGATGTTTTCAGGAATCTTTGCAAATAAATCAGGTACTGCGGTTACTCCTAAGCCCATACCGACTGAACAAGCAATAATTAACAGGTTTTCTTGAGAAGCGAACTCGACTTTGCTTAACATTTTAATCCCATATGCGATGACCATACCAAACATGGCAACCATGGCTCCGCCAAGGACTGGAGTTGGAATAACAGTTGTTAATGCACCGATTTTCGGAACGAGTCCTAATACAACTAAAAATGCGCCTGCTGCGTAAATGACCGATTTGCTTTTTACCCCAGATAGTTGTACTAAGCCTACGTTTTGAGAATAGGTAGTGTACGGAAAGGCATTGAATAACCCGCCAAGAATAATCGCTAATCCTTCTGCACGGTATCCGTTCGCTAGATCCTCATCTGACAGCTTTTTCTTGCAAATATCAGATAAAGCAAAGTAGACACCTGTTGATTCAACTAAACTAACCAATGCAACAAGCGTCATCGTTAGGATTGGAGTAATTTCAAATGTTGGTGTACCAAAATAAAACATTTTCGGAAGATGAGCCCACGAAGCGTCTCCAACTGCTGATAAATTTACCTTGCCCATTAAAGATGCAATGACTGTCCCTGCGACAAGACCTAATAATATAGAAATAGATCGGATAAAGCCTTTTGCAAATTTATATAGTAATAAAATGAATGCAAGTGTTCCAAATGCTAATGATAGATTAGATAACGATCCAAAATCGGCGCTGCCTTGTCCACCAGCCATATTATTCATTGCAACAGGGATAAGGGTGATTCCAATAATTGTTACGACCGATCCCGTAACAACCGGCGGGAAAAACCGGACAAGCTTACCAAAAAACTTGCCAATCACGACAACAATTAGTCCAGAAATGATAATTGAACCGTAAATAGCCGAAACACCATATTGAGCCCCAATTGCGATCATCGGCCCGACTGCAGTAAACGTACATCCCAACATTACCGGAAGGCCAATTCCAAAGAAACGGTTGCGCCAAACTTGGAGGATTGTTGCGATTCCACACATTAAAATGTCGATTGAAACTAAGTAGGTTAATTGCTCGCCGGAGAGCCCTAAAGCCCCGCCCACAATTAATGGAACGATTACCGCGCCCGCATACATCGCTAATACGTGCTGAATCGCTAATGAGGTAATTTTTAATGGTTGTTGTTTCATTATAATAACTCCTCCACCTGTCTGTTTAAAAATTGCACTTGCCCATTTTGCAAAGATTCAATTTCAGCTAATGATTCCACTCGATACCCTTTTTCCCGAAGCAGCATGCCTCCGTTTTGGAACGATTTCTCTATCACAATTCCAAAACCAACTACTTCTGCATTTGCTTGCTTTACGATATCAGCCAAACCAAGGGCTGCCTGCCCATTCGCTAAGAAATCATCAATGATGAGCACACGGTCATTGGCTGCTAAAAACTTATTAGCCACCGCTATGGCATTCGTCTCCTGCTTTGTAAATGAGTAGACTTGACTGGTAAGTAAGTCCTCTGACATCGTTAATGAGATTCTTTTTCTGGCAAAAACAAGTGGTACATGAAGCATCATCGCTGCCATCACACCCGGTGCAATACCCGAAGATTCAATCGTTAATACTTTTGTGACTGCCTCGTTTTTAAAACGTTCTGCAAATTCCTTGCCAATTTCCATCATTAATAAAGGGTCAATTTGATGGTTTAAAAATGAATCTACCTTTAAAACAGTATCTGATAATATGATTCCTTCATTTACGATTTTTCGTTGCAATGCTTCCACTATGTGATCCCCTCCCTATTCGTAAATGTTATTTTTAAAAAATAGGCTGTTAATTTTGGCTGTTGATTTGCGCTCCAGGTGCTCAGCGACCCAGCGGGGGAGTCCTGGAGCCTCCTCGGCGCGATTGCGCCTGTGGGGTCTCCAGTGACACCTTCTCCCGCAGGAGTCTCGCACCTTCCGCTCCAATCAACAACGTGCTCAAAATCAACATTGTTCTTTTAAAAAAACAAAAAAGCCTAAAGGCATCTGCACTCAAATAATGAGTGAGACAATACCTTTAGGCTAATAAATAAAAGGAAAGGAAATGAAAAGAACGAACATCAATGATCGTCCTTGTTCATATTGCTCACTCATAGTCGGATTTTTTACGGAAATCCGGTAGAAACTTGCGGGCCATATTCCCGCGATTATATGAGTTAGTTACCGTATGAAATTTAAAGTTATTATATCAATATAGTTTATTCTCGTAAACCTTAAATATATTAAATTATTCCCTTATTCCGAGTTTACCCACCCTACACCCATCAACCAAAAACGCTTTGGCAAGCCAATGGAAACCTTTTCTACTTATTCACAATTACTTTTGAGTTCACATTTTATTCACATTTTCTCACAATTAAATGTGACATAAATCACCGAAGTTTCAGGTTTACACTATACCCATAATGGTAATTCATTAATTGAACATTTTGTGAACTTATTCAAACAATATGGAATATTCTCTATTGTTCGGTATGATGAAAGTGTAATCATCAAATATTTCCAAAATGTAATGAGGGGGTGTAAGGCTATGGCTAAAACGGAGCTTGGAAATAAAACCAATGCACCGATTAAACATGAAGAAGAACAATATTTAAAAGGAACATTGGTTTCCGTTTTCTTAGTCGCATTAGTCCTTATAGGTACTTGGGCAGGAGTTTATTTTATGTACGCAGATCGTTTGTAGAAGAGGGAGAGGGGAAAAAAAGCCATGCATATCCATAAGTTTGAAAAGGTTTGGCTAATTTTCGGGATAGCGATGTTAATCGTATTCTTATCGGTATTAGGGGTAAGTGCTTTTTATTTAGGAAATCAACCACCAAGCTGCTTAAATACCATTGATCCAGCAAAAGTTGATACAACAGCACCATTTGATAAGCCAGGCCTTAAAAAAGTAGAAGGAAAAGAGTGGGACTACGAGTTAGTTATTGTTGCGTCCATGTTTAATTACAATCCTGGAGCTGTAGAGATTCCTAAAGGTTCAAAAGTTAAAGTTATGGTCACTACAAAGGATGTTATCCATGGATTTGAAATCGCAGGGACTAACGTAAATATGATGGTAGAACCTGGTTTTATAAGTGAATATGTTGCTTCATTTAATAAAACAGGAGAATTCACTATTGTGTGTAATGAATATTGTGGTATGGGTCATCACATGATGACGTCGAAAATCGAGGTGGTTGAATAATGAATAATCCATCAGTGATCAAAGTTGACCGTCGTGATGGTAAATTGGCTATGGCTCATTTTTATGTAGCCTTTACTGCATTGGCAATCGGGGGACTTGCAGGACTTTTACAAACTTGGGTCCGTTCTGGTGAATTTACATTGCCTGCAGGTATTGGGTACTATCAAATATTAACTGTTCATGGTGTTTTATTAGGTCTAGTATTAACAACGTTCTTTATTATGGGCTTCCAGCATTCTGCTACAAGCGCATCGTCAGGTGCTTATTCAGACGGTGCCCGCAGAACCGGTTGGATTGGTTTTTGGGTTATGACAGCAGGAACAGTATTAGCCGCTGTAATGATTCTCTTAAATCAGGCAACAGTCCTATATACTTTTTATGCACCTTTACAAGCACATCCACTTTATTATGTTGGATTAACGCTTGTTGTTGTAGGAAGTTGGATCGATGGTGCTGCGATCTGTGCTACATATGTGAAATGGCGTAAAGCTAATCCAGGTAAAACAAGCCCATTAATGACCTATATGTCGCTTGTAAATACGATGTTATGGTATATCGCAACACTTGGCGTAGCCGCAACTGTTCTTATTCAATTATTACCTTGGTCATTAGAATTAGTTCCAACTGTTAACGTATTAGTCAGCCGTACTTTATTCTGGTATTTCGGTCACCCACTTGTTTATTTCTGGTTATTACCGGCTTATATGGCATGGTATACCGTCATTCCAAAAGTAATTGGTGCAAAGATATTCTCTGACTCACTGGCACGACTATCGTTTTTGCTCTTTATCTTATTCTCATTCCCAGTAGGGTTCCACCACCAATTAACTGAGCCTGGTATTGATCCAGCCTGGAAATTCTTACAGGTTGTTCTAACATTCTTAGTTGTTATTCCGTCTTTAATGACAGCATTCTCGTTATTTGCCACATTTGAAACCTATGGTCGTTCAAAAGGCTCAAAAGGTTTGTTTGGATGGGTGAAAAAGCTTCCTTGGGGAGACGCTCGTTTTGTTGTACCGTTCATCGGAATGCTTGCTTTCATTCCTGCCGGTGCAGGTGGTATGGTTAACGCTTCTCACCAAATGAACCAAGTTGTCCACAATACTGTTTGGGTTACTGGTCACTTCCATTTAACTGTTGCAACAGCTGTTGTGATTACTTTCTTTGGTGTTTCTTATTGGTTAGTTCCGCATTTAACTGGTAGAGTCCTTACAAAGGCTATGAATAAATTATGTATTCTACAAGGTGTTCTTTGGGCAATCGGCATGACCTTCATGTCTGGAGGAATGCACGCCGCAGGTTTACTTGGTGCTCCTCGCCGCTCAGCATTTTCTGACTATGCAGGTTCAGCCCAAGCAGCTGAATGGATTCCATATCAAATTGCTCAAGCGGTTGGCGGTAGTATCCTATTTATTTCAGTAATATTAATGGTTTACATTTTTATCAGACTTGCTTTCTTTGCGCCTAAAGGTGTTCAAGAGTTTCCTATGGGTGAAGTGGATGAAAATGCTGAGCCAACTCCAGCCGTATTTGAGAATTGGAAAATTTGGCTTGGATTAGCAGCATTACTAATCGTGTTTGCTTATACTGTTCCACTTACAGATATCATTCAGAACTCACCTGTCGGATCACCAGGATATAAACCTTGGTAAAATAAAGGCTTCAAAAAGGAAAACCGCTTTGGAAATCCAAAGCGGTTTTTTTATTTGGCTGTGTTAAAGCGCAATGTTGATTTTGAGCACTCTGTTGATTGGAGCGGAAGGTGCGAGACTCCTGCGGGAGAAGGTGTCACGGGAGACCCCACAGGCGCTATGGCGCCGAGGAGGCTCCCGGACTCCCCCGCGGAAAGGGAGCACCTGGAGCGGAAATCAACAGCCAAATAGAACAGAGCCTTTTGTTTAAAAATTAATCTTAAAGCTGATAAATACTGCTGTATTTTTCTTTTAAATATTTTACTAGGTATTCGGCATTTAAGCTTTCGCCGGTGA
>NZ_JBKFGH010000023.1:0-15837 GCF_051233475.1 Neobacillus terrisolis
AGAACAGAGCCTTTTGTTTAAAAATTAATCTTAAAGCTGATAAATACTGCTGTATTTTTCTTTTAAATATTTTACTAGGTATTCGGCATTTAAGCTTTCGCCGGTGACATCGTGAATAATTTCCAGCGGCTTTTTCATTTTACCAAAGCGGTGGACGTTCGTCGTAAACCACTTTTTTATAGGTAACAGCTCTCCCGTTGCCAATAATTCATCGAAATGGGGAATATCCTTAAGTAGCGAGTGCTTAAATTGGGCTGCATACATATAGCCTAACGCATAGGAAGGGAAATAACCAAAGCTTCCTCCCGCCCAATGAACATCCTGAAGAACTCCCTCTCCATCATGCTTTGGAACTACCCCTAAATACTCTTGATATTTTTTGTTCCAAACCTGTGGCAAATCCTTAACTTGTATTTCATCATTAAACAATCCTTTTTCAATCTCATACCGAATCATAATATGTAGTGGATAAGTTAGTTCATCAGCCTCGATTCTAATGAGTGAAGGCTTTGACTCATTAATCGCACGATAAAAATCAACAAGGCTTATATCCTCGAATTGGCCGGAGGAATAGTTCTTTAATAATGAATAATTCTTTTCCCAAAAAGATGGATGCCGGCCAACAAAGTTTTCATAAAAAAGCGATTGAGATTCATGAATACCCATTGAAGTTCCGGTACATAATGGAGTTCCAATCAGCTCTTGCGAAATGTTTTGCTCATAAAGGGCATGCCCCCCTTCATGAATGGTGCCAAAAACCGCCGTTCTAAAATCATGTTCATCATATTTTGTAGTGACACGGACGTCACCTGGATTTAAACCAGTAGCAAACGGATGAACCGTTTCGTCCAAACGGCCTGCATTAAAGTTGTACCCCATCTGTTTTAAAATTGCTAAGCTAAATTCCCGCTGTTGCTCCTTAGGGAAATTATGAAATAAAAACTTGGTTTCAGGCTGCTGCTGGGAATTTGAGATTGATTTTACCAGTGGAATAATTTCTCTTCGTAAATCCCCAAAGACTCGGTCCAAAACTTCAACCGTCATTCCCGGTTCATAAAGATCTAATAACGTATTATACTTATTTCCTTCATATCCCCAATAGCCGATAAATCGTTTTGTCATTTCAACCAATTTTTCTAGATAAGGCTGGAATTTTGCGAAGTCAGCATTAGCTTTCGCGGATTCCCAGATGCTCTCGGCTTTAGATTGCAAAATAACGTATTCTTTATATTCTTCAGCTGGTATTTTTTTATTACGATCATATTCCTTCTTGCATTCTTCTAATATTTTTTTCGTTACGATCGGCAAATCTTGTTTGGATAATTCAAAAATATAGGCTGCCATTTCAGGTGATGTAGACATTCGAAATACTTCCGATGATAGCATGCCAATCACTTCCGAACGCTGTTCAACTCCTTGCTTTGGCGCCCCCGTTCGCAAATCCCAAAAAATTAAAGCCAATGCCTCGTTAAATGCACTCATTTTTTTAACATAGTCGAGGAATTCTTTTTGAATCAAATCTGCTGATATGGTCATCACCTTTCCTCCTTTTAAAATCATTTCTTCCATTTTATCACAGTCTTTAAAAGAATGATTCACAAGGAAGTCCCATTAAAGGAACAAAAAAAGACAACAGCCAAAACTGTTGTCAAAAAATTAGAGAGGTTAAAAACATCCATTAAACAAGGTAATCCTTGGTCAATGGAGTAAAAGAAGAGAAAATAACTAAACAACATAAGGGTGCGGACTTATAAAAAGTCTCACTCCTTTCATTTGTCACATCTTCATGTTAATTATAGTGTTTTTCTATCGGTTTGTGTGTGACAAAAGTCGCACAAGATACCCAATAGAAAAATCCACCTTCCAAACCAGAAAGTGGATTTTCTACTATTCGCTGTAATATATTGCTATCTTTTTCTATACCAATAAACAACCTATGACCATGTGGATTTACTCTTCTTCAAGCGCCAAATCCTTTACTGGAAGCGGTTCGTTTTCTTGGTGAGTTACTTTTCGAAGATTAAATAATGCTTTAATGCAAAATACTACGAGAATGGCAACACCAATTAAGAATACTGTATCTGGAATGGCACGTATTGTTAATAAGGTTTCAACTGTTTCTTGCTGCAAGAATGACGCAGCACGCGATGAAGCGTAGCCATTCACAAATGCCGCTTTAAGCTGCATAAAGCCGACAGGAAGCAATGAAATGATAATCATCCCTGCAAGTCCAACATTTAATAGAATGCAAGATAGTTTAACCCATTTATCCTGCCATTTTTCAGGTTTTACAATATTTCTTAACGAGAAGACAAGGACCGCACAAGCAAACATTCCGTAAACCCCCATCATTGCACCGTGTCCATGTGTAGGAGTTAAGAATTGTCCATGCTCCAAGTAGCTGACTGCAGGTAAATTGATTAAGAACCCAAGAACACCTGCACCGACAAGATTCCAAACCGCAACAGAAATCAAGAACCAGAAGGTACCTTTATACGGGAAATCTACTCCACCGTCGCGCATCATCTTATATTGCTCATAAGCTTCTAAAATCAATAGTGTTAACGGGATAACTTCTAATGCAGAGAAGACCGCTCCCATTGCAATCCAAGCTTCTGACGATCCGTTGTAATAGTAATGGTGCCCGATTCCGATTACACCACTGCCTAATAGTAAGATTAGTTGGAAATACAATGCTTTAACGGTAGAACTCTTAGTCACAAGGTTCATTTGAACCATTAGGAATCCAATTACAACAACCGCAAATACTTCAAAGATTCCCTCTACCCAAAGGTGAATGATCCACCAGCGCCAGTAATCCGCAAAAGTGAAATGGGTTCCTGGATTAATTAAGAAAGCAAATAGGTAGAAGAATGGTACGGCAATAGCTGAATAGAATAATAGATGAATTAAACCGCCCTTGTCAGATTCACGTTTTAAACCGCTCTTAATCCCTCTGTATACGATGAACAACCAGATGATCATCCCTGCTGCGAGGATTACTTGCCAAATTCGGCCAAGCTCTAAATATTCCCAGCCTTGATGGCCCAATAAGAACCAGTTGTTTCCTAAATAACCGTTTGCTCCGAGCCATTGTCCAATCATACTTCCGCTAACTAATACAACTAATGCCCAGAATAAAATATCGACAAGCAGGCCTTGGCGTTTTGGCTCATGCCCGCCAACAAGAGGGGCAATAAAAATTCCCATTCCGAGCCAAGCAGTTGCAATCCAGAAGATGGCTAACTGAAGGTGGTAACCTTTAGCGATATTAAACGGTAAAATATCATAAACCCATTTCATTCCGAAAAAGCTATCAGGTTCAATGTAGTAGTGGGCTAAAAGCGCACCAAACATTGCTTGAATAAAGAATAAAACCGATACGATGACAAAATATTTACCAGACTTTAATTGTGATTTTGTAACAGGAAGCTTTCGCAAGTCAATTTGCGGGAAATTTCCTGGCGTATAAGCTTCTTGCATCCCAAGGTGATAACGATAGAATACAAACAAGATAATACCAACAAATAAAATCAAGACGGTTACACTGACTCCGCTCCACCATATAGCAGAGAACGACATTTCGTTTCCGGCATCTTCATAGTAAGGCCAGTTGTTTGTATACGTAATGTCATCTCCGACCCGTTCAGTACTTGATAGCCAAGCTGTCCAAAAGAAGAAATCTGAAATTTGTTCAATTTGGTCACCCTTCGATACCCATGAACGTTCACCTTCCGGCATATGCTTCTCTTGGATTAGGTTAGGCTTTAGTCCCCAGCCGTCCCCTTTTGTAAAAACTTCATGATAATACTCTCTTACTTTTTCTACCCCGTAAACTTGAGCATCTGTTATTACTAGAGAATCCTTGCTCTTGTCATAACGGTTTTCACGCATTTCCTCAATAACATTTTCACGAATGATTGCTTTTTCATCTTTATCTAAATCTTGATAATCTTTTCCGTATTGGTCATTTGCTTGATAATCCTGCATTCCTTTTGTATATACTTCTAAAGCTTCTGCAGTATAGTCCGGTCCCATGTAAGATCCATGTCCTAATACCGTCCCATAATCCATAAGCCCATACTTTTGGAAGACTGCCTGTCCGCCCATGATGGATTCTTTTGTGAAGATAACCTCTCCGGTTGAATCCGTCACCTCTAATGGACGGGGAGCCATATCTTTAAAAATCCAGAATCCCCCTACTAATAAAACGGTGAAACTAAGTATACATGTTGTAATAAGAATGGATTTTAAAAGTGCATTTTTGGGCCTAGCCTTATTTGCGTTTTTGGTTGCCATTCCAAACACTTCCTTTCTGTTTGTCTACGTCTTTTATTTTAGACACATAGCTGTAACAACTTTGTGAGTTGCCTCATCATTCAGGTGTGATATTTCACACACTTGAATAAAGGCTGAAAAAACGTATAGTGGAAGTGAATTCAGCACCTTACTCTCTAAATTTATAGACCATCCGTGATATTGGTCACTCATTTTCCCATGTAAATTGATTACGATACTAATATCAAATGAACATTTGAGGAGTGAATTGTATGGAAAGAAAATTAGTAGAAATGGACGTTCGTGAGGATATTCAAAATAAGCAGGAGCCATTCCAAAAGATTATGGAGGCCATTACAGGTTTAGGGCAGAATGATACCTTTATCCTTCACGCTCCATTTGAACCAGTTCCTTTATATGCAGTCATGAAAGCAAAGGGCTTTGAATACAATGCAGAAGAGCTCGGCGAAAAGCATTGGCAAATAACATTTCTTAAGAATTAAGCATAAAAAAAGCACAGCGGCTCGCTGTGCTTTTTTATTGGCTCTGTTAAATTGGGCTGTTGATTTCCGCTCCAGGTGCTCGCTTTCCGCGGGGGAGTCCGGGAGCCTCCTCGGCGCCTTAGCGCCTGTGGGGTCTCCCTTGACACCTTCTCCCGCAGGAGTCTCACACCTTCCGCTCCAATCAACAGATTGCTCAAAAACATTGTTCTTTAACACAGCTGTTTTATTAAACGGGTAATACCCCTTTAATTTTGAAAATGATGCTTTGATCAAGGTCGTTCTCGATTAAAATATGAACATTTCCTTCATCAGTGCTTGTCCTAATTAATCTTCCAACGCCCTGACGGAGTCTCAGCAACATGTAAGGGAGATCCACTTCTAAAAATGGATCTTCTGCCTCCTCCCGTTTAGCAGCAAAAACAGGATCAAGTGGCGGAAAAGGAAGGGAAAAGAGGATGACATTAGCCAGTGATTTCCCTGGAATATCAAGACCTTCCCATAAGTGAACAGCACACAAAACGGAATTCTGTTCATTTTGGAATTTGGAAACAAGCGTACTTATTTCAGCGTCGCCCTCAAAATAGACAGGACAAGCTAATTTTCCTTTTATATATTCCTTAAAGAAATAGAGCTCTGCCTGGTTGGAAAATAAGACGAGGGTTCCTCCAGAAGCATTAGAGAGCTTCGTCAATGCATAAGCCGATTTTTCCTCAAGATTGTACCGGTTAAATTCCGGAATAAAGATGGCCATTTTTTCTTCATAGTCAAATGGAGAATTTACCGTAAACGATAAATATTGATCAATACCGAGGCTATTCGCAATATACTCAAATGAACCATTTTCCGATAGAGTAGCCGACGAAAAGATATACGGCTTCGATTGCGAAAACACTTCCTCTTTCATAATATCTTTGACCAAACGCGGCATAATCACAAGTGTACGTTCCTCTTGATTTTCTTCAAACCAAGTAATTCCATTTGTTTTCCCTAAAAATAAGGATAATGAATACGTCATTTGATCTAAATATTCTTCAACAATTTTCAAATCATAATCATTAATTACAAATAACTCACTTTCAAAAACAAGCTCCTCTTCTAATGATTGCAATGTTTTCAGAAGCTTATTGCCGGTCATTAGTACCTCATTAGATTTTATAATTGTCTTCTTTTCCGACCCAATCGTATCCTTTGAGGAGTTTGTTAAACAACTAAAGAAATCCTGGCTTAACATAATGGCTTCCTCAATTATGTATAAGGTTTTCTCGCGGATATCATTACCGGCGATTTTTTCAAGAAGTGTAGCAAGTGTTTTATCAGTTAATTTATAGGTTAATGCCTTTTGGCAGGCATACTCGAGGAGATGGCCTTCATCAAACACAACACAGCAGCTTTCTGGTAGAAGCGGCAGTTGCCCTTCCCGTTTTCTGGACTCCTTTGTCCACACGTGTTCCATGTAAAAATCTTGGGAACAGATAATCAAATCACCACCGCTTCGATAATATTCACGGTGTAAGGTTTGTCCACAGCGATGCCGTTTGTCACAGGAGAAACAATCCTGAAGAGTATCCCAAGAAATTAAATTCCACTGCTCATCCGTTAAATTGGAGTAATTTTTCCTGTCTCCATAAGGACTAAAGGACTTCATCGAGCCCCCACTGTGAACGAATGTTGGGAGATCTTCATAAATGCTGTCAAATGTCCCCGTTTCATCATAATACTTGGATGCTTCAAGCTTATTTAAACATAAATATTGGTCACGAGATTTTGCTAAGCGTACGTCAACTGTCAACCCTAGAGCTTGCTCAAGTTTAGCAATATCTCCTTCTTTTTTTACCAACTGCTCAATTAATGTTTCATCCGCACAAGCAATTATGGCAGGTCTATTTGTATATCTTGCATAGCATAAGGCATATAAAAGATAAACAATCGTTTTCCCGGTACCTACCCCTGCTTCTGCAAACATCACTTTTTTTTCTTTAAACGCTTTTTCAAGTTGAAAAGCCATATATATTTGTTCGTCTCTTAATTCAAAACCAGCTTCAGGGAGGAAATCGTAAAAAACATCCCCAATCCAGTCATTTAATTGGTCGTAAAAGGATTCTGTTTTCGAAAGTGTAAACGGTAAGCGACTTTGCATAAAATTCCTCCAAAAAAGCAAATAGGGGGCTGCTCCTTTCGGAAACAGTCCCTCAGGTACAATTCATATTAACAAGAATATACGAAGCAGTGGTTCCGTAATAGCTATCACCTATGAGTATCGAACTGAGAATTACCCTATCCAATTGCTCGTGACATATTATAGTATAATGCCTCTTGCAACTGTTTCTGAGCCGATTCTAGTTGGAGTAAGGCGAAGTGAGGAACCTTCTCCGACTGTTTCATCGTTTCTAAAGATAGAGCCAGTGCCCGCGAAATTTTAATAAAATCAATTTGGATCGGATCCATGATCATACCCCCTCAACAAAAAAAACAATATAATTGTATTTTATTCCGTTTCAGGGATGATTATGCTTAATTTTGGCGCGGTGGTCTTTTTCCCCAATACTGATAAAAATCAGTTCTGATGAAGCCATTAAACAGCTTCCGCTTCTTAGTAGCTGGTTTTCCAAATAAGCTTTCAAATTCGGGATGACTTGTTAAAATGTAAATCGACCATGTATCCAATCCAGCAAAGACTTGGCCCATTTCTCGATACATTTTCTCTACTGCTTGTTTCTCGCCGAGACGTTCTCCATACGGAGGATTACCGATAATCACACCATAATCCTGCTTTACAGTCAAATCCTGTACCCTCATTTGTTTAAAGGAAACAAGATCCCCTAGCCCTGCTTCAAAAGCATTTTCCTCAGCCATTTTGACCATGCGGTGGTCTATATCTGAACCCGTTATATCTAACGGCTGATCGTATTTAGCTAAATCCTCAGCTTCATTCCTTGCTTGATCCCATAGCTCTCCCGAAATAAGCGGCCAAGTTTCTGATACAAATTCCCGGTTGAAACCAGGTGCAATATTTTGCCCAATCAACGCCGCTTCAATTGGGATAGTTCCTGAGCCACAGAACGGATCGATAAGGGGCTTATCTGGAGTCCAATTGGTCAGCATGACAAGCGCTGCCGCAAGAGTTTCTTTTAACGGAGCCTCTCCTTGATCTGCTCGATATCCACGCTTATGTAAACCCACACCGCTTGCATCAATGGTTATTGTGGCAATATCCTTTAGAAGTGCTACTTCAATTTTAAATTTCGGTCCATTTTCTTCAAACCATGTAGTTCGCTTATAGTGCCTTTTCAATCGATCCACGATTGCTTTTTTCACAATCGCCTGGCAATCCGAAACACTAAATAATTTTGATTTAACTGATTTCCCTGTAACCGGAAATTCGGCGTCCTCCGGTAAATATTGCTCCCAGTCAAGAGCCTTTGTTTTCTCAAAAAGTTCATCAAAACTGGTGGCACGGAATTCGCCCACTTTTATCTTAATTCGGTCCGCCGTTCTAAGCCAAAGATTACTTCTGGCAATTGCAAGACCATCCCCTTTATAGGAGATTCTTCCATTTTCAACTGTACATTCATAACCTAAATCACGAACTTCTTTCGCTACTAATGCTTCTAAGCCCATTGCAGAAGTGGCAATCAAATCAAATGTTTTCATTTTTTCACCCTTACTGAGTTTTGTCCATAATCATTATTATCTATTTTCTAATTAAAAACAAGAAAAGCTCTCCATCAAGGAGAGCTTACGTTTCCATATACACTCATACAAGCCTTTAATAACGTTCTGTAAGCCATGTTCTGTTCCATTGTACTGCAAGCGACCAACGTCTCGTACTCCGGTGGTAATCATCTATCTACAGATTGAGAACAATCTGTCCTTCTCCTCGTTGAATTCCTCAGAGAAAGTGCCCCTACCATTATTTGGGTTTCTCGCTCGTGGGGTTTACCCGTTCCACCCTCTCCATTTCTGAAGAGGCTACGTCACTGTGGCACTTTTATAGGTACTCATGCCATATCCTTGAAGGACTTAGGCATTTTTCCGGCCGTCAGCCGAGGTGAACTCGACTGCCCTAGCTTATTTATTGGCTAGGCACGAACACTACGAGCATCTCAGCTCGTGCGAGCATGGACTTTCCTCTACAAATTGCTTACGCTCTTTGCAGCGATTACCCGAACGCTATTAAAGATTACATTGCTTATTATATGTAATAATACTTATCTTCGCAATGGTATTTACATGAAAATCTGGTAGATATACTTTTTCATTATTCGTAAAGCTTACTTCCGAATACGTGCTTCTCTAAATTTGAGAGGCGCTTTAAAATATCAAAATTAGTTGTTCCAACTGCCGCTTGAGGATTTTGACGACGGGAAGTATCCTCAAGTTGTTTTTTGAGACGCACGATTTCTTGCTGTAATTCATCAATTTCCTGATGAAATGCTTCATAATCCTTTATGATTAAATCTAAGAATTTGTCTACATCTTCTTGCTTATAACCACGCATAGACGATTTAAACTCTTTTTCCAAGATATCCTTGGCTGTTAACTTTAATTTATCTGTCAGCATTGCATTCACCTCAAGTATCCCCAATCATCAAATTATATTTTTTCAAAAATATAAGCTTTTGTCAATTTTTCTTTGTAAATTAATACTGATCCTGTTGTAAATCCTCTACCAAGATTTGCATATCATAAAATCCTATTAAGCGCAGATCATACGAATGCTTCTCTTTGTATTTTTGGGCTGTTTCATATAAGTATTTTGGACCGCCTTCTTTTTCTTGATCATAAAAAAGAATGAGCCCATCACTTTTTTCCACAAAAAATTGATTTTTTAATCGGAATTGCCACGGGCCTTCATACTTTTTTTTAGTAATACTATCAACATAGTCTGCCTGGACAATTACCGATTCATATAATTCTTTATTTTGTTCATTCCAACTTTCTTCTTGGTCCAAAAATGGAGTAATGACCCCTAACTGAAGGGAGGGAAATTCTGTTTGTAAATCAAATACAACCTCAGCTGCCCAAAGCTCTGTTCCAAGTTGTCCACTAATAATTACCCACTCTAGACCATTATCTAACAGCGCTTCTAATTCCTTCCGAATGGCCAGCTTAATAAAACCAACCGCCGGGTGATTATGCTGGAATAGGCCTAACTCAAAGGGTTTATAACCTGAAACCGCAACTACCTTTACCAACTAGATAACTCCTTTACTTTTCTTATTACAAAACCTATGTAATATTTATTCAGCTACTTTCCCATTTATTTCATTTTAGGACACATAATGAAACAAAACAAGGACTTAAAAAGCCCTTGTTTTAAAAAATCGATATTATCGCCAAGGTGGTCTAACCCCTGGGAAAGGTCGAGGAACCGGCCCAGGTCCTGCATTGAAATGTTGGTGAGTTACTTCATTCGTAAAGGATTGAGTATGTGGATAATAATGCTGATGTTGATAAAATTCATGGTTTACATTAGTGGTATGAGACGGATGAATATGTGGAACGATATAGTTCTGACAAGTGTGGTTCACACAGCATTTTGTCGGATGAACAATTGGAGGCAACATACATGTTGGGCATTTACAGTGCATAGGATGCATAGGATACATACAAGATTCTCCCTTCTCTTTAGACTATCTTTACATTACTAGCCTATGTCGAAGAAAGGTATCTTGTACTAATGAAAATACCTATTTATTTTAAGAAAACATTAAATAGGCGGAAATCCCTTATGGTTAAAAGGTTAGAAAAGCGAATACTTCCGCCTATTTTTTCTATTTTTTTAAAATTACAGCATGCTGTAAAAACTATCTTTTAATCCAGTGAACAAAATCGCAGTTAAACAGACAACGGCAAAAAATAAGACTAAAATTGCTTTATACACGGTACCCTCTCCAGCTAAAATTTCAATGGAATAATCCATACAAGTTAACATTTTACCTCGATACCCCTATTGATACAATAAGAAAATACTCGTTTTTTGCCGAAAAAATGTGAATATTTTGTTACAGTACATCAGTCCAAAATTCCTACTAAAGTTAGCTGATTTTTGCCTTTTGCTTTTTCATTAATCGTAATAGCCGTTTTTCTATTTCAAGAAAAAACGGGTCCTCTGATTGGTTTCCACCGCTTTTTTTTGCCTGTTTAGCTTTTTCTGTGTAGTATATTGCTTTATCTATACTTTTAAGCCGATGCTCAAAGATTTTTGCCAACTCCACGCATGCTTCAATTTGTAAAAGTGGTATTCCGCCTTCTGCAACCTTTTCCCATAGCTGAACTGCCTGCTCCCATTCCTTACTTCTTTTATACTCAAAGGCTAAGGCATGCATCGCTTTCAACGCATCCTCATTGTCTTCTGTTAGCAAATCAGTAAATGCCTCCTTCGCCTGAGAGGAATGTCCCAGAGCAGCAAACCACTTCCCTACCTCAAATGTTTCGGTGGAAGTTTGCTGTTGATCAAGCCGTAAAAGCTGAAAAGAAAGATGGATATACAGTGTGATGAGCGATAAAATATCCACTTCATTATGCTTAATCACCCCAAGGAGGCCGTGCGGATTTTTCGTTTCGAGAAAATCAAAATAGATCATTGGAGCTAAAAAACCGGGAATATCGTCCTCTCTAGTCACCCCAAGAACTTCTTTCTCGACAATCGACAGCTTTAATTTTTCTAGCTTGTGCTTCCACATTCTTCTCGCTGCATGAAATAAATCAAAATGGCCGAAATCCGGAAGCTTAGGCACATGCTCCCTAATCAAAGTGTGTCTGGTTTTAACTTGGGGCCAATCAAAGGCACGCCCATTGTAGGTTACGAGGGTTTTGTAATCGACACTTTCTAAAAAGCTTTGGTATAAAGGAATCTCCGCTCCAGGATGAGGCAGGATATGCTGTTTTACCGTAACATGGTCGTTTGTAACCCGGGCATGTCCGAGTAAGAAAATCGTATTTCCCGCTCCTCCTCCTAACCCTGTTGTCTCGGTATCAAAGAAAAACAATTCCTCCGGTGTATGACCCACTGCGGATAATGGATGATTGACTTTCATTTCATTCCATAATTGTACAGCCGTAAATAATTGTTGAAAGGAATACTTCCCATGTTGAAAAGTTAACGGATAGGTTACCTCCCGTACTAAACAGTAGTCATTGTCAAAAAAGTACGGCGTAACATGAGAGTTGCTCCATTCTTCAAGATAGGGTATAGCAGTGGATGCCGGAGTTGGGGCTGCACTCGGTTTTTCTTTTTCCGTACTTTTTAAATGAGGCTTTAAGCGATTTAATTTATTCTTAAGCGACATCTTCCCCACCCCTATCGTCCCTCAGGCAAAAATAATTGGAGAATCTTCAGAACGTCCTCCTTAGCTGAGTTGCTCTGTGTATCCGTTCCAACACAAGATGGACAACCATGCTCACATTGGCAACGCTCGACCATCTTTTTCGTTTCCGTTAGTACAAACTCGATTCCAGAAAAAACTTTTTCACTTAAACCAATTCCACCCGGATAACGATCATAGAAAAAGATCGTTGGTTTTTCATTATGGGCCGCCTTCACTTGCGGGACTACATGAATATCCTGTGGATCACACATGACAAATAGCGGCACAATCGATTTAAGGGAGTGTGCTGTACCGATAAGTCCCTGCTCTAATCGTTCTTCACTTAAATGAGTCAGTTCCTTTTGTAACGAGATCCAGGCCGCGCTCGTATGCAATTCCTCTTCAGGCAGATGAATAGGGCCTGAGCCGATATTTTCATGAGTTTCAAATTTTATTTTTTTAAAAAGGGTTGCCATAGCATTAACGCTCACATCACCATAGCCTAATTGCCAAGCTACACCAGAACGTTCTTTATCTACTTCCAACACCTTTAAGGACACGGCTAAATTGGCATCGGTAAAATAATCGACGTCTACTTCTCGGACAAAAGCCTTTTTTTCATCCCAATCGAGCATTTCTACCTGAAATTGAATTCCTTGGTGCAGATAAATCGCTTCCTCATGCAGCAGGGTCATCGCTGAAAAACGGTCCATTTCTCCAATGACCTTGGTCTTGCCCGATTCGGTTTGATCGATGATAACGACGTTTTCCTGTGATGCTGACCGTAAGCTGATGTTATGTGCGGGAAAAGAATCGTTCATCCAATACCATTTATCACCGTTTTGAAACAACACCCGCTCCTCTGTTAAATATTCGAGCAGTTCCTCGGTCTCAACCGAGCCAAATGCCTCTCCTTGTTTAAAGGGGAGCTCGTATGCTGCACATTTCATGTGGTCAATTAAAATAATTAAATTATCTGGGTTAATTCGCGCTGTTTCCGGACTTTTTTCAAAGAAATAATCCGGGTTTTGAATCACATATTGGTCAAGAGGACTTGAGCTTGCCACAAGGATAACCAATGACTCATCGTGACGTCTTCCTGCCCTGCCTGCTTGCTGCCAGGCACTGGCAATTGAACCCGGGTATCCGGTCATTATGCATACCTGCAGTTGTCCAATATCAACGCCTAGCTCAAGGGCATTGGTGCTGACAACCCCGTATATTTCACCGGAGCGAAGTCCTTTTTCAATTTCTCGCCGCTCCGTCGGCAAATATCCGCCTCGATATCCGCGAATTGATTTTGGTCCGAGCTGATATTTAACTAATTCCTTTAAATAGGTTAGCAGAATTTCAACTCTTACCCTGCTCCTAGCAAAGACAATTGTCTGGATTTTATTTTTTAATAGCTCCCCGGCAAGCTTTCTCGCGTCCAGCGTCGCGCTCCTGCGGATATTGAGCTGCTTATTAATAACAGGAGGATTGTAAAAGAGAAAATGCTTACGGCCGCTCGGAGCCCCGTTATTATCAATTAAGGTCATTTCTTTTTCAGTCAATCGCTCTGCCAATTCAAGCGGGTTCGCAATTGTTGCCGAGGTACAAATAAAAACGGGGTCGCTCCCATAATATTGACAGATTCTTCGCAAACGGCGGATCACATTTGCTACATGACTGCCAAATACGCCCCGATAAATATGAAGCTCATCGATAACTACAAATTTTAAATTTTCAAATAACGATACCCATTTTGTATGATGAGGAAGAATGGCAGAATGCAGCATATCGGGATTGGTGATGACGATATGACCGGCCCGGCGCACCTTTTGCCTAATATTAGCCGATGTATCTCCGTCATAAGTATAACAATTCAAATCCAACTCCCCATCTTGGATTAATTCATTCAACTCACTCTTTTGGTCCTGCGCAAGGGCTTTCGTTGGAAACATGTAAAGTGCTCTGGCACCTGGTTGATTCAATAACGTTTGTAATACAGGCAGATTATAACAAAGTGTTTTTCCCGAAGCAGTTGGTGTTACCGCAACAATACTGTTGTCATTGCTTACTGCTTCATAGGCCGATGCTTGATGGGTATATAATTGGTTGACTCCACGTTGTTCAAGCGCTTTTGCCAATTTTACGTGAAGGTCAGCCGGAAAAGGAACCGTATGTGCTTCCTTGGCTTCAATGGTGTGCCAGTATTCAATGCTCTGTTTTATTTCTTCTTTTTCTTTAAGTAAGGATAGGATATCCTGTAAATTTTTTCTCACTTTCAACGTACTCACCTCGATTCTTCTATTTTATCGAATAAACGTTCGCAAAAAAAGAGAACAGTTAAAATTTATCCCTCCCAATAACATCCATATTTCCTTGCCCCTGTATTGTTTTGTTTGAATTTTGCCGATAAATAGTGACTTACCGTATTTATTTGTTAAAATAAAAAGAAGTAAAGGCGATATTTCCGAGGTGCTATCATGAAAAAAGAACAGATAAAAAAGGTACTATCCCAATTTTCGTTATTTCGCGATTTAGATGATCAAGAGATATGTAAAATTGTTGAGATCGCTATTGCCCGAGACCTAAAGAAAAGCAGTCATGTTTTTTTACAAGGTGATCCCATCACCAATGTTTACTTTATTAACGAGGGCAAGGTTAAAATTTATAAGAGTGATTCAAATGGCAGAGAACAAATTGTGGCGATTGCTAAAGCAGGCGAAATGTTTCCACATGTTGGCTTTTTCAGAAAAGGTGAGTATCCTGCTTTTGCAGAAGTCATCGAAAACGCCAAGCTTGTCGTTGTTCCCATTGATCAATTTGAAAAAGTACTGATCGACAATCCTCATTTATGCATTAAAGTTTTTAACGTGCTTGGGGAAAAAATTATCGATCTACAGGATCGCCTAGAAGAACAAATTTTGAATAATACGTATGAGCAAATAATCAAACTGCTGATCAGATTATCAGAAAAACACGGATCTGAGCTCGAGGATGGCAGGGTTTTACTTAAATCTGATTTTACCAATAAAGATTTAGCGAACATGATTGGAACAACGAGAGAAACCGTCAGCCGCACACTGACAAAAATGAAAAAAGAGGCTTTGATTGAAGTGAATGAAGCCGGAGATATGATTTTAGATCCTGAAGTATTGTTAGATGAGATATTTTAGAAAGGGGCGAAATGGCGCCTCTTTTTTTAGTGTGGATTTGGAATGGTCGTAAGCAAATCCCTTTGGAGTTAGCCTATTTTTCTAAATTTGATGGGATTTTTTTAAAAAAAATACGATTTTTTTGATAATCTCAGTGGTTTTCTTATAAAAATGTTCATTTTAAGAGAAAAAACCAGCTGTTTTTTCAAAAACTTCACGTATTTTAAGGATTTTACGCTTTTTTCAAAAAATATTTGCTCTCATGAAGGCCGTTATGCCCGTTTAAATGTGGATATGGTCTATTTCAAAAAATATATGGTACAACTTTGAAAATATATGGTACAACTTTAAAAATATATCGGACAACTTCGAAATTTTATCGGACAAGTTTCAATTATATGCCCACGTATTCCCCGATATGCTCATCTATTCCTCTAAATGAGACACCCCCCATCTCCCATCCTCCCCCGCCCCAAACAAGCATAAAAAAACAACCGCAGAGAGGTAAAGTGTACCCTTTGTAAAGGACATTTTAAAAAAGGCCTAGGCTACCTGTAAAAGATGATTCCTGTACTGTACAGGAGTCATCTTTTTTAGGTTCCATTG
>NZ_JBKFGH010000024.1:0-141201 GCF_051233475.1 Neobacillus terrisolis
CTCTACTTAGAGTTGCCCAAAATTAATACAATACAAATTTGGAGTGGGAGCCTTGACAGTTTCGTTCATATCAGGAGGCTCCCGGACTCCCCCGCGGAAAGCGAGCACCTGGAGCGGAAATCAACAGCCAACTTTAACACAGCCTTTTTTTAAAAATAACAAGGAGGAATATCGGATGGAAACTTCTAGTGAAAGTAAAAACGAAGTTGAAAAGAAGTTCGGCAAGCGATTGTCTTTAATCATCCGTGTGCTGGTTTTTCTTGGGGCAGTAGCACTTATATACGTAAATTCTGAACGACTGATTAGCTTATACAATCATTATTTTGTAAATGATCATGAAGAGTTGGTTACCTATTTAGATCAAGTAGAGCGCTACAACGATGATAGTGATTCGATTGTAAAAAACGTTAAGTTGAAATTATTCCGGTTATCGTCCGAGGAGTATTCAAGTGAAATCCAGAAAACAAAGGACCAACTTCAGCAATTGATTGATGAAGCCATGAAGCTTAAGGCCCCGAACGGCTTTGAAAATCATAAAAAATCCGTTTTGGCTCTGTTAGACCAGCGAATGGTCGTGTTAGTCGAGTTAGACGAAGCTCGGAAGGTGAATCTTTTTGACAAGCTCAACGCCTCTTTAAATGACTTGAAGCAGAAGCAAGAGTTTGAGCGGGCAAGTTTAGAACAGGCCTTCATGGATTCTGGAATTGAGTATAAAGAGTTGGGTGACGGGTCATTCCGTTTTTGGTATAAGGAGCATTCTGGGAAGGAATTTAAGGAATAATCTATATCGGTAAGACGTATTTATTTTTAAAAATTAAACAATAATGGTAACAACCAACCATTTTACCGTTTTGATGTAAAATGCCTCGCTCAGATGGGTTTTGAGCGGGGCATTTTTTGTCCACAAGCGCTGTTAGCCTTATAACTGATTTTTAGTGGTTTCTCATTTTCTGATGTTAACAAGACCCTACAATTAGTGGCAGTAACCGTGTTGCCTTTATTGGTTGCATAGCCGCTAAGATATCTAAAAATTGTTTAATAGACCTGGACCTTATTGGTTATAAAACTCGTTTAGGAGTCCTGTGAATTTATAACCAATAGCCTTTATTGGTTATAATATTTGCTTGGAATTCCGAGAATTTGTCACCAATAGACCTTATTGGTTATAAATTTCGCTTGGGTGTCCTGTGAATTTATAACCAACAGCCTTTATTGGTTATAAAATTTGCTTGCAATTCCGGGAATTTGTCACTAATAGACCTTATTGGTTATAAAATTTGCTTGCAATTCCGGGAATTTGACACTAATGGACCTTATTGGTTATAAAATCCGCTTGGGTGTCCCAAAAATTTGTCACCAAAAGCCCTATTACTATAGTTTTAAAAAAACACAACCATGCACAAAAAAACAGACCTTATAAAAAAAGTCTGTTTATTGTCTGTTTTGGCAGTGATAGCCGTAGTGGTCCACCGCTAGTTCATTATGCTTTATGAACGTTTGCTGCTTGTGGGCCGCGCTGACCTTGCTCAACTTCAAAGGTTACTTCCTGGCCCTCTTCTAACGTTTTGTACCCTTCGCTTTGAATAGCTGAAAAGTGAACAAATACGTCCTCTCCACCTTCGCGCTCAATGAATCCAAAACCCTTTTCAGAATTAAACCATTTTACTTTTCCACGTTCCATTTTGTTGCCTCCTAGCATGAATAAATATACAAAATTTCAAAATGAATCTTGCTCATTTTAGTATGTCCAATAAAAGAAATACTAAACATAAATGTTAAATTTTTGTATTTACTTGGACTTGGCTGACATGAGGACAAGTTTTATTGAATATAACATAATAGCTGCTTGTTTGCTGGCAAGTGGTATAATTCAGCTATAAACCAAAACCATTTTCGGTAGGTTTACTCCCCTGTTCAACGGGGAAAAAGGAGGAAATAAAAATGAGTATTTCTATTTCTAACATCAAGAGTAAGGCACTTGTTGCCTTAAAAGGCCAGTGGGGAATGGCTGTCTTACTTACTTTTATCGTCTTTCTGATTAATACAATAGTGCCTAGTATTTTTGGCGGAGGTCCCAACTGGAGAGAACCGGAAGATGTGCCTACTGCAGTAGATCTCCTCAACACGCTTATCTCAATTGCCCTAATCCCTTTATCTACCGCAGTACTCTGGTTTTATTTAGCGCTTGCCAGATATGAAGGCCCGCAAATCTCTGATGTATTTACAATTTTTAAAGACGCAAATAGGTATTTTAAATTAATTGGCGCTGCATTATTGGTCGGCATCTTTGTATTTCTATGGTCTCTTTTACTGTTAATCCCTGGAATTATTAAGGCATTATCTTATTCACAAACCTTTTTACTTTTGAAGGATCACCCCGAATATAAAGTGCTCGAAGCGATTACCGAGAGCCGAAAACGGATGAATGGGTACAAGTGGAAATACTTCTTATTGAATCTCAGCTTTATCGGCTGGGGAATTCTCTGTATTTTTACGCTTGGAATTGGCTTTTTGTGGCTGACACCGTACTTATACACATCTACGGCTATTTTTTATAATGAGGTCATTAGTACTCAGGATGGGTACGGTGGGGATGAACCTGTAGTATAAGTCAAAGCGGGTCTCTTCTGAAAAGACTTAACAAGATTTATTTTTATAAAAACAAAGGCTGACAGGGTTTTGTTCCTTGTCAGCCTTCATATTAACTTGTTATTCTTTGATATTCTTTGAAATTAAATGGCCCACTAGAATGTACCGTTGTGGGGCATTGCCGATAAAATCGAACGGGTAACAAGTGCTTACCGTTAAAATCGCTCTAGGTTTCGGTACGATGACTGTACGGTCGTCAGCATCGACAATTCTTACTTTATGAACCTTATAAGTAAATTCCCCTGCCGAAGTGGTAACGGTTAGTAAATCTCCGACACCCACTTCCCCTAGCCGTCGAAAAACGGTGTCACGGTGTCCGGACAAAACTGAATTATCTTTCTCGCCTGGAAGAACACTATTTGCATAATGCCCTACACCCTTTTCTAATTCATCCTCATCCGTTCCATGAAAAATGGGCAAGCTTTCATTTAATTTAGGAATAAAAAGATTTCCAATTTCTTCTCCCTTTTTTGGGCGAACCGGATATAGCAGTTTTTGTTGATTGTTAACCTTTTGTGGTTTCTTGTCTTGGGTGACATCCGCCTGAGCCGGTTTTTCTATTTTATATAGAAAATAACCTTTCATGAGCTTAAAGGCATTTGTCGTTGAAAAAGCAAGGCCCCCGCCAATCAACAAAACAGCTAGAATGAGCAGGAATTTCTTCTTTCTCATTTTACGATACCTTACGGCTTGTTCGGTAAACGAAGGCTCCTAGTAAAATCATCATGCAACCAACAAGAAGGTTGGTTGCATAGTTACCAGCTGTGTTAGGGAGCTTACCGCCCTTTACTGTTTTGACTTCTGGTTGTGGAGCTTTTGCTACTTCCTTAGCTGTTTCTTCCGCTGCTTTATCAATTTGCTCACCAATGTCAACAACTGTGCCTGAATCAACCATTTCACCGGTAATAATTAGGTCCGCCAAAAATTTATCATTTTTATCATAGATGCTAATTTTTAGCTTGGCATTAGTCAGCTCTTTAAGATTCATAACATCCCAAATGTTCATTGGAGATTCTTCGTTATTTTTGATTAGAGCGAAATCGATCTTTAGCTCCAATATATCAAGAAACTCATTATAAATAGATAAAAAATCTTTAATTTGGTCAGCACTTAAATCGTCTAACGATTCAAATTCTGCAAATGCTGCCATTCTTTCTCCAAGAGCTTCAATCTGTGCTAACGTTTCAGGAGCCGATAATTTACTCTCCAAAGCGGTAAAATGATCGGTTAAGTTTTGAACTTCCTGTTGCGTTAAGCCGAACTCTTCTTCAAAGATGGTTAAGAGCTGATTGATGAATTCTTCATCTATGTATCCTAATTCGTCTTCCCATAAATTCAAGTAGAAATAAACGGATGAATCAAGATCCGCTACATAAACGTAGTCGTCAAGCGACTCCCCATTCTCGTCCAACAGGGCAATAAGTTCATCCATCGTTAAACCATATTCTTCTAACATTGGAGTTAAATTACTATAATCTGCTTTGATTACTTCGCCTAGAGCTTCTGAAAGTTCGTCCACACTTGAAAAATTCGCAATTTCATCCTCATAATAAGAAAGTACCAACTCAATATCCTCTCGTGTTACATCAAAACCACGAATTTCACTTACTTCTTTTAGATAGGCTTCCAAATCAGTATCAAAGCTAGCTTCTTGAGCAGCAAATGATAGATTTGGAAAAAATGATGCGATTAACATTAACGCTAGTAGAACCTTGATGATTTTTTTCATTCTTCCGCCTCACTTCCAATATTTTCATAAAAACCTAAATATAAGATTAATATGAAAGCCACCGCTTGTATATAGTTTTTTGTCAAAAACCTACACAATAAATCGACAAAAAGGGGGCAGACCCCCACACCTTTAACGCTTTAAAGAAAAGGGGGCCTGTCCCCCACCGCTTTAACGCGGTGGAGGGACAGGCCCCTTGTTTATTTTCCTTTGATTTCTAATAGTTTTAATTTTAGTTCGTTTTCCATTGTGGCCAGTTCTTGTTCGGCGGCACGGCGCTTTGTTCTACCCTCTTCTTGGATGCGTAATGTTTCTTCAAGTGTGGAAATGAGGCTTTCCTGTGTTTTCTTTAATGTTTCAATATCGACAAGGCCCCGCTCATTTTCCTTTGCTGTTTCAATCGTATTCGACTTAAGCATTTCGGCATTTTTTAATAAAAGCTCATTTGTTGTCTTGGAAACCTGTTTTTGCGCTTCAACAGCATGGCGTTGGCGCAGCAAGGTTAAGGCAATCGCCACTTGATTTTTCCATAACGGAATCGCCGTTACGATGGAGGATTGAATTTTTTCCACGAGCGCCTGGTTTGTATTTTGAATGAGACGAATTTGCGGTGCGCTCTGGATGGTAATTTCTCGGCTTAGTTTCAAATCGTGCAGACGCTTGTCGAGCCGGTCTGCAAATTGAATCATGTCATTTACTTCTTGGAATTTCATTTGATCCTGGGTCGCTTCCGCCGCCTTTTTCAGCGCTGGAATCGTCTTTTCCGTAAGCTCTTCCAGTTTTATTTCACCCGCGGCTATGTAGACATTTAAAGCATGGAAATAGTCTTTGTTCGTTTCGTAAAGTTTTTCAAGCATGCCAATATCGGATAAAAGGACATTCTTGCTCCGGTCCAATTTGACACTGATGCGATCAATTTGGGCACTCGTTTTTTGATACTTGGACAGCACCTCTTGAATCGATCCTGACAGCTTTCCGAACATTCGGGACAGCAAGGATGGTTTTTCTGACTTAAGCTCGTCCGGGTTAATATCGTTGAGCCGCTTCATCAAGTCGTTAATAATATCGCCGACTTCACCTATGTCTTTTTTCTGAACATGCTCAAGCATCGTGTGCGAAAAGGTTAATAGCTTGGTTTGCGCTTGTGAACCGTAAAGAATCATCGCTTGGTGGTTTCTTGGGTCAATTTGCTCAGCGAGCTGGTATGCCTTTGCTCTATTTTCAGCAGGAATGACGTCAATGAGTTTCACAGGCTTCTGTTCTTGCAGCGGTTGTGGTGAAAATGGATCCGCTGCTGTCTCGGCTTGGCTTGAGCCATCACCAAATGGATTGGCTAAAATATCGTCAAGCACATTGCCCGTTTGGTTAAACAAGGTTGGGTTTTTGTCGCTCAAGTTTAAGTCTTTTTCACTCATTTTTTCAACCTGCTTTCTTCAAGATATTTTTGCTCTTTATGGGTGTTGATCGTATACTTTGCAACATCGACTTCGTAATTGAGGTGGTCGATGTCATCGGCAAGAATAACGTATAAATCTTTTTCAATCGCCTTTGAAAGATCATTTAATGTATAGCGTGTTTCATTTAAAGTTTGGTTAAGCTCTAACGTTTTTTTAGGCTGGGATGTTAATAGAGCGTATTTTTCCGTTAACTCCACAATCGAATCAAGGTGGGAAAAGTAAAACTTTTCAGCCTGGTAAAAGCGCTTCGGTTCTTTTTTCGTTAGATTGTAAATGCGTCTTGTGATCCGGATAATATCAATTCTTTGCTTAAATGATGGGATTTCGCGAATCTGAAATAATGATTTGTTCAAGCGTTTTATTTTTAGGTTCGCTTCATCTAAGTTCTTTTTAATATATCGATATTCCTTTCTTGTCAGCTGGTTTTTCTTAAGAAAGCTGGCTTTCACCATCATCGAGAGGAGCCAATATATGCTGAGCCCTCCGCCCAATGAATAGGCTGATGAAAGCATCATGGTTTGGTCAAATGCAAAAAAGCTTATTAGCCATACGACTATTGCGATTGGCAATGCCACAAACGTTCCAATTAGAAATGAAATGAACAGGTTCATTGTTCCATCGACTCCTGACTTTTAATCCTTTCTATGCATACGAAATTAGTGTAGAAAATGTTTCATCACAAATTGAAAAATCGCATGGACCTGAAAGGCTTATTCCTTCTTTTGTTTAAGAATACACCAATAGACGTCCATTTCCTATAGACCGCAACCTTAATCACAACTAGGACTTAAGACGTAGACATAAACATTGTCTTCGGATTAGATCGGCCATTTCGGTCATTTTCCCCTCTACCAATTATTATATAAAAAAACCCATCCACTGCCTACAAATACCCCTTCCCCTTTATCGCATTAAAGAGGTGGGGGACTGTCCCCCGCCGCTTTAATGCGGTAAAGAAAAAAGACATCTGAGAAGCAGATGACTTTGCTCTGTTCTTAGATGTCTTTTATTGTTTACTCTTTTATTGTTAATGATAGATAACTTATTTTTTTAGCGTAGGCGTTAAATCGCACTCATGAAGAGGGATTACTTTTGTTTTCTTCACAAATTTATAGCCTAACCACACTGCAATAAACAATGGTAAGCCGATATATGAAACCATTACTCCGTACCAGTCAATTTTGTCACCTAAGAAGGCAGAATAGTTTTGACCTAAGACTACAAATGCACATAATACGAAGGCAAAAATCGGACCAAACGGGAACCACTTAGCACGGTAAGGAAGCTCACTTAAGCTGCGTCCTTGTAACGCAAAAGCTTTACGGAAACGATAGTGGCTGACCGCAATTCCTAACCATACAATAAATCCGGACATACCAGATGCGTTCAATAACCAGATATAAACCGCACCATCTCCCAGTAATGAACCAAAAAAGGCTACAAGTCCAACTGCTGCTGTGACAATCAAGGCATTAACAGGAACACCGCGTCCATCCACTTTCGCTAAAAACTTCGGTGCCTTTCCTTCCTTAGCCAAATTCCAAAGCATACGAGTAGATGCGTACATTCCTGAGTTACCCGCTGAAAGAACAGATGTTAAAATAACAGCATTCATCGCAGAAGCAGCAAACGCAAAACCAGCACGCTCAAAAATTAACGTAAACGGGCTCTTTGTTACATCGCCGCTTGCAAGGTCTTCCAGTGTAAATGGAATCAACATCCCAATTACAAAGATCGCTAAAATATAGAATAACAGAATTCGCCAAAATACTTGTTTGACTGCACGTGGAACATTACGTCCCGGATCTTCACTTTCCCCTGCTGCAACCCCAAGCAACTCAGTACCTTGGAACGAGAACCCGGCTACCATGAAGATACCAATCATCGTGAAAAATCCACCGTGGAATGGACCGTCACCTAAAGTAAAGTTTGAAAACCCTACCGCCTTACCAGTAAACACTCCAAAAATCATTAATAAACCAACAGATAAAAAGAGAATAATCGTAACAACTTTAATAAGTGCAAACCAGTATTCAGACTCACCAAAGCCTTTAACTGATAAATAATTCAAACCGAACATAACCGCTAAGAATACAGCACTCCACAAAAGTGAAGAGCTTTCCGGTAACCAGAATTTCACAATAAGTGCCCCGGCAACTAATTCTGCCGCAACCGTAATCGCCCAGTTATACCAATAATTCCAGCCAAGCGCAAACCCTAAAGCTGGATCAACAAATCTTGTTGCATACGTGCTAAATGAACCTGCTTCCGGCATGTACGCAGCCAATTCACCAAGACTTGTCATCAAGAAGTATACCATTACACCAATTATGGCATAGGCAAGTAATGCGCCTCCTGGCCCCGCTGTATGAATGGCAGATCCACTTGCTAAAAATAAACCAGTTCCGATGGCTCCACCAATCGAAATCATTGTTAAATGACGAGCTTGTAAACCACGCTGCAACTGTGGTTGTTCAGCTGGAGTTTCCGGCCTGACTAAAACACGTGCTGTTGAATTTCCTTGACTCATAAAAAAACTCCTTTTCATATTTGTAGGAAGGAGCGCAAAATTTCAATAAAAAAAGCCAACGAATTCTCGCGGGCAGTCTCTATTTAACCGCATCAAACCTTCCATGAAGATAGCTCAACACAAATGCACAAGGTTATGGCATTCGTGACAGTTCTGTTCCTATTCGGAAACAGCCCCAGCATTCGTTGTTAGAGACTCTAAGAATGCTTCGGCGATTTTCCCTTTCAAGTAAGTTCATCGATATCTCTATATCTCCGTTACTTTACTAATCAAAATCGCGACCTCTACCTCATCGGTTAGGATGAGGGCAAAAATATTATATTAATAGAACATCATAACTATAAAGTTTGCCGTAAAAAATGTCAATAACCTGATGTTTCCAGAGGAATTAAATCCATTTATTACTTTGATAAAATAACGACTCAAGGAATTTCCATAAGAAAAGGAAATCCTGTTTTAGGACTTCCCTTCTTATTAATATTAATAATTGCTTTCAACACTTCTATTACCGCTAACTATTCCAACCCCATTGCTCGTTCCAATCCGGTTAGCACCTGCTTTAATCATCACCTCAGCGTCTTTAATTGTCCGAACTCCACCAGAGGCTTTTACACCAATTTTTGTTCCAACAGTTTGGCGCATTAATTGTACATCTTCAATCGTTGCCCCACCTGTTCCAAAGCCTGTTGAGGTTTTTACAAAGTCAATTCCTGCCTGTTTAGCCAGTCGACAAACTTGAACGATCTCTTCCTTAGTTAAATAACAGGTCTCAAGAATAACTTTAATGATTAAATCTGGATGATCCTTTTTTAATTCAGCGAATTCTTGCATCTCAACCTCGATCGCCTCAAAGTTACCGTTTTTTAATTGAGCGATATTTAAAACGTAGTCAAGTTCCTCTGCACCCTCGGCAATGGCCTTTTTCGCTTCAAAAATCTTTACACTAGTATTGTTATAGCCAAGCGGGAACCCGATGACTGTACAAACTTTCACATCGCTTTCCGCTAGCTGACTACTGGCAAGTGACACATAATTCGGAGGAATACATACTGATGCAAATTGGTATTCCTTTGCTTCATTACAAAGTTGTATTACTTGAGCCGAAGTGGCAGTTGCCATTAATAATGTATGGTCAATAATTCTATTTATCCCGCTCATGTAATCAACAGACCTTTCTCTTTTAAAAAGTTTTCAACATCTTGTTTATATGGCATGGCTGGTGCGGTACCAATTTTTGTTACCGAAAGAGCCGCCACACTATTGGCATAAACCATTGCATCGACCACAGAATTCCCTTTACTTATTGCATGGGCAAATCCACCGTTAAAAGCATCTCCAGCACCGGTTGTATCAACAGCATCAACTTTAAATCCGGCTACTAACTTGCCTTTTTCAACGCCACTGTATAGGAATGCTCCCTTACTTCCCAAAGTAATAATAACGGTATCAACTCCCATCTCATGGATTTTTTTTGCAGCCATGAGGGCTGAAGCTTCATCCTTAACAACGACTCCGCTTAATTCAAATGCCTCTGTCTCATTTGGAGTAATATAACTTACATCCTTTAAGATTTCACGTGGGAATTCTTGAAATGGTGCTGGATTTAATATAACAGGCACTTGATGTTTCGAAGCTAATTTAACTGTTGTAACAATTGCTTCTATACTTGTCTCCAATTGAAGCAATACAATATCAGCCTCTTGGATTTTACCCTCAACTTCCATTACATCGGCTTCTGTAATCGTACCGCAGGCTCCTAAAGCAACAACGATACTATTTTCACTATTGTCATCCACTGCTATTAAAGCTGCACCAGTAGATTCTTGTGCATCTACTTTGATGTACTGTGAATTTACATTCTCATTTTTAAAATGATCTAAAGCTTCTCTGCCAAAAACATCTGCACCTAATTTTGTAACAAAGGTTACTTCAGACCCGCAGCGCGCCGCAGCAGTTGCTTGATTACCACCTTTTCCTCCAGGGCCCATTTTAAATGGCCCCCCAAGGACGGTTTCACCTGGCTTTGGAAGATGCGGAGCTCTACTCATTAAATCAACAACATAGCTTCCAACTACAACAATTTTTGACATAGTTGTCCTCCGACTTCTCTTTATCTTTTTATTGGATCTAGGTTCTTTTCAGACCAACTTAAATCGAAGATCACAAATTCATTATCTATAAAAATTTACTTAGTTTTTACTTGATCAATATTTTCGGGAGTAACAAGTGTTGAATCTAGAATAACTTCTTTCTCAACAGATTCTTTCTTAGAAATTTTAACAGCTGTAAGGATCGCTTCTTTACCAAGGAAAACTGGTGGCTCAGCAATCGTTGCTTCTAACTTTTTGCTTCTGATAGCTTCCAAAGCTGGATCAACAGCATCACAACCAATTAATGTAATTTCATCAAGACGTCCTGCTGCTTCAATAGCTGCTAAAGCACCAAGAGCCATTTCATCATTAGCTGCATATACTCCATCGATTTTAGGTTGTGCCTGAAGAATATCCTCCATTACCTTCATTGCTTCACCACGGTCAAAGTTTGCTGCTTGTCTTGCAACAACCTCAAAACCAGGATTTGCCTCCATTATCTCATTGAAGCCTTTGCTTCTTAACTGACCAACGTTTGTACCAAGAATTCCTTGAATCTCAACAATTTTCCCTTTACCGCCTAAAGCATCCTTTAAGAAGTTTCCAGCAATATTCCCAGATTTAAGTGCATCAAACCCAATGTGTGTAATGACTTCTCCGCCATTAGACTGTCGGTCAATCGTGAATACAGGAATTTTTGCATCATTAGCTTTTTTTACAGCTTGAGCAATTGCGTCACTATCAGCTGGGTCGATAATGAGGACATCAATATTTTGTTGTAATAGATTTTCCACGTCTGCTAATTGCTTACCAGGATCATTTTGTGCATCCGTAACCACTAGATCAATATTTTCTTCTTTCGCTTGTGCTTCTGCCCCTTCCTTAACTGCCACAAAGAAAGGATTATTTAAAGTATTCATGGATAAACCAACTTTTAATGAATCATCTTCTTTAGCTTTCGTGTCGGTTTTTGTGCTGGTTCCTTCATCCATACTGCAACCTACAAGCCCAATAATCATCGTAAGCAATGCTAACAGCGAAAAAATCTTTTTCATTTTGTAACCCCCATTATCTTATTTTTTTATTTTTGAAAACTTACTATCTACTAACACAGCAATTAGAATGACAAGACCTTTAGCAATACTTTGGTAAAAAGGAGAAACATTCATCAAATTCAATACATTATCGAGAACACCCATAATTAATGCACCGATTAAAGTTCCTGTAACTCCACCTTTTCCCCCTGCTAAACTAGTCCCGCCAATAATAACGGCCGCAATAGCATCCAATTCGATTCCTGAACCCGCTGTTGGTTGTGCTGACATTAATCTTGAGGTGTAAATAATCGCAGATAAAGCTGATAGCATTCCAGCAATCCCAAAAACAGCAATTTTTATCGCCTTAACATTGATACCGGCCAATATGGCGGTTTCTTCATTCCCACCGATCGCATAAATATAGCGCCCAAAGCTGGTGTATTTTAACATCCAATACATAAAACCAAAAATCACAAACATTATAATAATCGGAATCGGGATACCTAAAAATCTGCCGCTTCCAATAAAGCGGTAAGGTTCATTACTTACTACTAGCGGGTAACCCTTCGTATAAACAAGCGTAAATCCACGAGCTATTACCATCGTTGCGAGTGTTGCAATAAAGGAAGGGACTCCAAACCTCGCAACAACAAAACCGTTAAATAAACCAAATAACAACCCCACTCCAATCGCAGCTAACAAGGCAATTGGAAGCGGGAATCCAGCTGTTAAAACCCCTGCTAAAATCGCTCCGGAAAAAGCCATTACTGCCCCAACGGAAAGATCAATTCCGGATAATAGAATGACGAGTGTCATTCCACTGGCAATGATCGCAATAATCGATACTTGCCGCAGAACGTTCATGACATTGTTCATCGTGAAAAAAACGTCTGAGAGAAATCCAGCAATCACACATAATACTAAAAAGATAAGGAGCACACGGTATCTTTCGATAAAAGTCGCCCATTGTTTCTGGCTCTTTTGATCCTTCTGCTCATTTACTACTGCTGTACTATCCATTCATCCCACCTCCGGATGCGTAATAAAAAATCTTCTCTTGGGTAGCTTCATTCTGTTGAAGCTCGGCTGCAATTCGCCCTTCATTCATGACCAAAATCCGATGACTTAAGCCAAGTAATTCTGGCATTTCTGAAGAAATCATGATAATGGATATCCCCTCGTTTGTAAGCCTTTTCATTATTTGGTAAATTTCCGCCTTGGCACCAACATCAATACCTCTTGTCGGCTCATTTAAAATAAGAATTTTAGGATTCATTTGAAGCCACTTTCCAAGAACTACTTTTTGCTGATTACCACCACTTAATGTTCTGACTTCCACTTTAGGATCATGAACCTTTATTTTTAATTCTCTAACCCAACGGTTTACAATCTCATCCTTTTTTCTTTTTTGAAGAATACCAAACATCGATATTTTTCTAAAGGTTGGTAGTAGTAGATTCTCATAAACAGATAATCCGAGGACTAAGCCTTCCTGCTTCCTGTCGTCCGTTACTAATGCAATTCCAGCATCTATAGCTGATCTTGGACTGTTTACAACCTTAGAATCTACTTTCACCGATCCTTTCATATTTTTATATAAACCAAATAACGCTCTTGAAAGTTCTGTCCGCCCCGAACCCATCAAGCCAGCAACACCAACAATTTCACCCTTCTTTACTGTAAAATCAATATTGTGTAGAACGTTCGGTATCGTAACATTTTTTACTTCTAATGCCATTTCATCAGAAGGGCTTCCCTTCTCCGGAAATAGATCCGTTAATTCCCGCCCAACCATCATTGTGACCATATCGTGTTTAGTGACGTCCTTAACCAGTCTGCTACCTATGTATTTTCCATCTCGTAAAACTGCGATTGTATCAGCTACTGCTTGGACTTCTTCAAGGCGGTGAGTAATAAAAATTACCCCCATTCCCTGTTGTTTCAGCTCCTTCATAATCGCAAGCAATTTATTTGTTTCTTCATCATTCAAAGCTGCAGTGGGCTCATCCATAATAATGATCTTTGAATTAAAGGACAATGCCTTTGCTATTTCTACCAACTGTTGTTCAGCCACCGACAAGTCGGCAATTAGAAAATCTGGGGACAATTGAGTTAATCCAACCTTATCAAGCCATTTTCTAGTTTCCTGCTTAATTTGTTTACGATCTAGTACGCCTTTTGTTTTTCGTGGCTCTCTCCCAATAAAAATATTCTCTGAAACACTCATATGAGGAATGAGATTAAATTCCTGATAAATAATGCTTATTCCTAAATTTTGTGAGTGTTTAGGCCCATCAATCATGACCTTTTCATCGTTAATAAATATTTCTCCACCATTAGGCTGATAAACACCAGCGAGCACTTTCATTAAGGTCGATTTCCCTGCACCATTTTCTCCTAGTAAGGCAAGAATCTCAGACTGGTTAACCTGGATTGATACATTATCGAGGGCTTTAACACCGGGAAATTCCTTAGAAATCCCCTTCATTTCAAGTAATGCTGCACTCACTTGCCCACTCCTCCTTTATGATGAGGTAAAGTATTAGTAAACTACACCAGCTACTAAAATGACATTTGCATATGGTGTAAACTCACCTGAACGGATTAGACCCCTTGCATTCTTAGTTTGTTGCTTGAATTCAACATGTGGTACGTATTCAATAGGGAGATTAGGAAATCTGCTCACAATTTGATCATTCATCTCCGGACTAAACGTTTTGACCTCTTCTGCTAAAATAACCTTCTCAACCTGAAGCTCAGTTAAAACAATGTCAAGTGTTTCTAAAAAGCCGGGGATACCTTCCTTTAAAGCTAAATCAATTCGGTGAGTAACATTTTCTGGAATTGGCAGGCCTGCGTCTGTTACAACAATCGTATCTGTGTGGCCAGTTTCAGAGATTAATAGATTAATTTTTGGATTTAAAATTCCGCCTTTTTTCATAGTAAAACTCCTCCTATCGGAAAATGTAAACGTTTAGATTTTTATAAAATAAAAAATTGCTTTATGGATATAACACTTTTTTAAAATAAAAATGGTTTTCCTTTATAGCAATTTTATATAAAACAAATTTGTTATTTATTACAAATAGTAATTATTTAGTTGGCAAGACTCTCTGATTTTTAAAACCGGTGAAAGCAAATACTCCCTTTTTGGCAAGTTTTCTTTAAAATTCATTCTCTCGTATAGTAATTGAAAGGCCATTTCTCCAAGAGTATTCATCGGTCTAGAAACAACAGATAATCTTGGTTTTATAAAAGTAGCGATATCCACATCGTCAAACCCGATGAATGATACCTCCTCCCCAAGTTTCCACTCAAGATCCATCAGCGCCTTGAGAGATCCAATCGTCATTAAATTATTCGATGAGAAGATGGCGGTAGGTCGTTTATCTAATGAATACAATTCTTGTGTTGCTTTATATCCACTCCCCTCCATAAAATCACCTTGGACAATTAAAGTTTCATCAATAGGAAGGTTGTACTCTTCTAAAGCCTTTTTATATCCTAACAGTCTTTCATATCCAGGCGTTGTGTTTTGTGGACCACAAATGATGGCGATCCTCTTATGCCCCTGCAAAATTAAGTGTTGAACTGCATGATAAGAACCGCTAACATTATCGACCAATACTGTATCGATATCAAACTTCTTGATTACTCTATCAACTGCTACAATTGGAATCCCTTGGTCCTGTAACAGTTTAATATGATCACCATTTTCATTGGCAGTGGTTATAATTACTCCATCAACACCACGCTCAATGAATATTTTAACAATATCCTCTTCAACAATTGGTGATTCATTCGTACTGCTTAATATTGTGTAATACCCCTTTTCTCTTGCCTTCTGCTCTATCCCGGCAACAACTAATGGAAAAAATGGGTTTTTTATGTCGGGAACAATAATCCCAATCGTATTGGTTTCCTTTTTCTTCATACTTCGCGCTAATGCACTTCGAATATAACCCAGCTCATTAATTGCGTTAAGTATACGTTCTTCAGTAGCCTTTCTTACTCCCCCTTGATTGTTTATCACCCTCGATACGGTAGCGATGGAAACATTGGCGAGTTTAGCAACATCTTCTATTGTTGGTTTGTTATCCATTTTATTACCCCTAAAATTTAAACGCTTACATTATTTAACTAAAAAAAATATTTCATTTACTTTTACATATTTAGAAACCTTTTTGAAATGTAAACGTTTAGATTTTTTCTTAATTTGATATTATCACCAGTCTATTCTGAAATCAAGATGGCTTTATTTGTGTTTTTGAAAAAATTATAAATTTTTTGTATTTCTTTTAGGATCGGTCTAATCAATTCCTTTATAAAGAAAAACCCTTGCTAAACATATTTAGACAAGGGTTTTTTACGCTCTTTATTTTTAGTAATCCTTAAAAAAACAAAGTATAGTTGTGATTGGTTATCCAATGTTAGTCATTTTGTATGTCCCTAACACATTATTTAAATATTCAATTCCTGCAATCCGTTTTGGTAGAGGCGGGTGAGTAGAAATCACTTGACTCAACCAAATAAAGAAACCAGATTCAGCTTTAGATGTTTGAATATATTCAACTATATTTAAGTCCACAAAAAGCCTTTTTCCTACCGCCAAGATGGCAAGAGCATTTACGGAAGCTTGTGAATGATTAATATATGCAGCTGCAATTCTGTCACAGGTATATTCACAAGATCTTGAATAAGCATTACCTAGAAAAGGTACCCATAAAGCAGGAAGAATTAATAACTGTTTTGTAATATGTTTCCTTTTAATGTGAGCAAGTTCATGGGCAATGATAAAATTCAATTCATCCTTATAACCATCTTTTGTTACTTCGACTATATCAGAATAAAGAACTATAAAATTTCTCCCCAAGAAGCTTGTGGCAAAGGCATTTAAGACACCCTCTGATTGAATAATATAAATATCAGGCAAATCTCGAATTCCCATATTTAGGGCAATTTCCTTTGCCTTTTTATTTATTTCAGGAAACTGCCTTTCAGTAAGCTTTACACCATTATTTCTTATATGACCGATAGAAATACCATGTAAAACTAATGTAAATAATACACCGCCTATGATATACACTATTCCAATAATTGATAATATTAGTCCAATATATGTAAAAATACTAACTACTAAACACAAAGTATAATAAATTTTTTCATTTTCATGAACAAGACGATTTTCCATTATAATCTCCATTTAATTGCTATTGTTATACTGCAGTTGCACCATTATTTTTTGCGTTTTTCATCAAATTAAGCTCGTTAATAATTTCTGTTTCAATTTCAGTGTTTTTACGGTTAATCATTCCACTGATTAAAAATAAATCAATTATCGACCATATTCCAAAGCATCCTAAAGTAAGGGTCATGGCAATTCCAGTACCTATTTTTCCAAGGTAATAACGGTGCCCTCCTATTCCGCCAAAGAAAAACCATAATAACCATGTCGTTGTTGTAGATTTCTTCCTCCTGTCCATTTCAGAAGCAAGCATCTGAAGTTCCTGGGTAGTTAATTCTTGTTTTGCATAAATATTATTCATAAACCAAAACCTCCTTAAATTTTAAAAGAACCATAAATATATATTAAATTACAATGTAGGTAATTTCTACTAAAACTATAATTATTTGTATAATATTGTTTTTATCTTGTAACATTTTATTCTTTCTCTTCTTTTCTAGCTCCCTTTTTAAGTTTAAATAATAAAAATTACCCTTGCCAATATTCTACAACGGCCTATTTAATTACATATGACTTTAGACCTTTACATGGGGCAGATGATAATTGTACAACTAAAAAACATCTACCACCCAAAAACTCGAGCAATAGATGTTTGATTTCATTGCGACTTTTTAAGCTACAGCGTTAAAGCAGCAGGGGACTGTCCCCATAGCCACTTTAACGCTGCACAATATATAAGAACTTTACGCTCCAAATTTCCCCTTTATCTTCTTCATAATTCCCGACCCAACCATCTGATCGGCTGTGGCAATGATTTTCTTTATGATTTCAAGGACGTCTCCTTCTCCAGCCCAGTGCTTCTTGACAATTTCCGGATCTGCTTTATTTATCATGCTGTTTAAAACATATGCTGCAACGGCAATATCATCTATATATCCAACTGGACCCACAAGTACCTCAGGGATGAAATCAACTGGAGAGATGAAGTAGGCGATGGCCGCCCCTAACTTTGCTTTATCGGTGACCGAAACATTATCATCAACAGTCAACTTGCACAATAAATGGAATAAATCGGGTCCAAACATTAAAAATTCAACATATTTATTAGCTCTTCCATCTTCATTTTTCTCCCAATATTTCATCTTCTTTCGGAAGTTCTGATAAAAATCCTGCTCATGCTCTAACATATGTTTTCACCTCTTTCTTCTATTACATAGTAAAATTCGACATCTCCAACCAAACACCTTGTCGATACTTTTGTCATTATTTTGTACAAATCATCCCTTACCTACTCACACTTTAAAGCAGTGGGGGACAGTCCCCCGTCACTTTAAAGCGCTGCCATTTTTGCATATAAAAAACTTTGAGACAAAGAATAAAAAAAGGGTGGAATTTTTGCTAACCATCTAGTAATATTTATCCGATGATATATATTAAGGTGGAGATTATGAGAAATACAAATTGCAGATTTATGATTAATGCAATAGGAAAAGGTGGAGAAACGTTCTTTACCCATTGTCAAACGAAAAGCGAAGTACAAAATTGGATAAAAGATAATCAAGATAAACTGGATTCCAAACAGATAAGGGTAGTTGACAGACGTAAAAAACCACTCTTAGACCTGCTCTTTCTCCGAGGTTAGTTTCACCCAAAACGGCACCATTCTTATTACAAGAATGGTGCCTTATTTTTTTATTTTATGATCCTCGTGCCAAGGACCGCAAGGGACCGCCTGAGCCACCAAGCCACAAGGCACACGTCAACAGACCACGGTAAAGACCTTCAAAAAACCATTAATAACATTCATGATTTCCCCCTCCCGTAAATACAATGGTATGGAGTTTTTATTTAAGGGGGGAGTGTTTAATGAAGGTTTTGCGACTGGGACATGCCATGTATGTTTTAACAAGTAAGTCAGAAAAGAAATACTTGATCGACCCATTTTTCGAGCTAAATCCAGGTTTTCCAGCTCATTTAAATCATGTGGATTTTTACAAATCGATTGATTGTGTTTTTCTAACCCATGGTCATGTCGACCATACGAGCGGGTTATCGAAAATAATCGAGCATAAACCAGAGATTCTGATTGTGGCACAATATGAACTGGCAATGATTCTCCTTCAACAGGGAATTAAAAATGTCCTTCCGATCAATATTGGCGGTTCGGTTTCCTTTGAAGATGTTCAAGTGACTATGGTTCAGGCGCGTCATACCTCTTCCTATAACGAAACCGAAGGCACTCCAATATACGCTGGAGAAGCGGCCGGCTATGTTTTCGATTTTGTAGATGATAGCACTGTTTATCATTCAGGCGATACGGCCATTATGTCTGATATGAAATTAATCCAGGACATTTATCAGCCAGACATTGCCATCTTATCCTCTTCCGGGCATTTTACGATGGGACCAAAAGAAGCAGCTTATGCTGTTAAACATTTATTAAATGTTAAATACGTAATCCCAAGTCATACATTTCCTAATAAACAAACCGCCCTATCAACTGAGACGCTGGCACAATTGCTCCAAGCCTTTCCGGTAGTTGAATTTATGATTGACAAGGACAAGGAGCTACAAGAGCTGTTAAAGGACTATAAACAAACGACTGTCGTTACCCTCGGCTACGGCGAAGAAGTTTCCTTTTAGGTGCAAGGGGACGGTTCTTGTGGTTTCAATTTCCATGCTGGCACCATGAGCACCGGGCGACAGCCCCACGGTGCGGTAACGCTTTACTGCACTGGGGGACTGTCCCCCAGTGTGTTAATGCTTTAGTGTGTTGGGGTGCAGGCGTGTTCAGGCACCTGTGAAGTTTTTGTATACGATAGACTTTTTCTCCTCAAGTTCTGTATAATAAATGGTAATGTTTCCTTCAATAGGGCGCTATTTTACAATAATAAACCTTGTTTAGCTTTGCCCCCTGATGAGGAACATGTATGATTTGAGGAGAGAAAATATGAAGAACCCAACAATCGAAGACGTCGCCAAAAAAGCCGGTGTTTCAAAGAGCACCGTTTCTCAATATTTAAATCAACGTTATAAATATATGAGCGAGAAAACAAAACTAAAAATCGAGGAAGTTATTAAAGAATTAAACTTCGTTCCCAATAATCTTGCCAGAAGCTTAAAGCAAAAGAGAACTTCCATGGTTGGAATTATCGTGGCAAATATCATTTACAATATATCCAATCATATTGTCCGCGGGATTGAGGATGAGTTTCAGAAATCGGGAATCCAAGTGATCATTTGCAACGGTGATGACAACTCGGAAAAAGAAAGAAATTATATTGAAATGCTAAAAGCACGTCAGGTTGATGGATTAATGGTTTTCCCAACTGGAAAAAACGTCGATCTTTATAATCAATTAATAGAAGAAAACTATCCACTTGTATTTTTGGACAGGATTGTTGACGGTGTAGCGGTGCAAAGCGTCTTGCTGGATAATGAGGCTGCCGCAAATTTAGCTGTCCAGGAGTTTATTAAAAAGGGACATAAAAAAATCAGTATCATTACGATGCCCATTACCTCTCCGAATATAACTCCAAGGATTGAACGCCTGAGCGGATATAAAAAAGCTCTTGAGCGGAATGGTATTGAAATTAGAGAAGACTATATTTATAACGTTCCAAAAGAGGACATTCAAGCAACTGTCAAACAGCTGTTATCGTTAAGCGATCCTCCGACTGCGCTGTTAGCCGCAAACGATATTGTTTTAAAGGAAGTCCTTCTTGCTGCAAAGCACTACGAAATGTCCATTCCAGAGGATATTGCTGTGATTGGGATCGATGATGTTACCTTTGCCCGAATTCACAACCCAACCATTACAACGGTTGCACAGCCAGCTTATGAAATGGGAAAAACAGCTGCAAAGATCCTGCTCGAAGCGATCGAAAAGGAAAAGGAGATCACCCCAATTACATTCCGATTCCCTCCAACGTTAAAACAAGGAGAATCGGTTTAACTAATATGAACCACATCCTAATAGGAATGTGGTTTTTTTGCTGTGTTAAATTTGGCTGTTGATTGCAGCGAGAGGTGCTCGCTTTCCGCGGGGGAGTCCGGGAGCCTCCTCGGCGCAAGCGCCTGTGGGGTCTCCCGTGACACCTTCTCCCGCAGGAGTCTCGCACCTTCCGCTCCAATCAACAGAGTGCTGAAAATCAACATTCTTCTTTAACACAGACTTTATGTAAAAAAATCACAACAGTTCCCTAGCAAAAAACCTTCCTCTTTTTTGTAAAAAAATCGTAATACACCAACAACTAAATCGGTTTATCAAAATGGTATAATTAGGAGATTTCAATTACATCAAGGAGGAAAAAACTAGTGGAGAATTTCTCATTTCATAACCCTACGAAGATCATTTTTGGCAAAAATCAGTTAGAGCTGTTGAAATCTGAATTAGAGCAGTATGGAAAAAATATTCTTGTTGTGTACGGCGGCGGGAGTATTAAGAAAATCGCCTTATATGAAGGAGTCATGTCGATTTTAAACGAACTCGGGGCTAATATATATGAGTTAACCGGGGTTGAACCAAATCCCCGTTTAACCTCTGTAGAAGCTGGAGCCGCACTTTGCAAGAAACACAATATCGATTTTGTCCTAGCGGTCGGCGGTGGCAGCGTCCTCGATTGTACGAAAGCAATTGTTGCTGCAGCAAAATATGACGGAAACGCTTGGGACCTTATCACAAATAAAGCTGAAATCACCGACACCTTGCCTTTTGGGGCGATCATCACCCTTGCGGCAACTGGTTCTGAAATGAATAATGGTGCCGTAATCACCAACTGGGACACAAAAGAAAAGTACCCGTTTAGGAGCTTATACACGTATCCTAAATTTTCTATCTTAGATCCCGAATACACCTACACTGTTCCATTAGACCAAACCATATATGGAATCGTGGATATTATGGCCCACGTATTTGAACAATACTTCCACCATCAACAAGGGACAGAATTAATCGACGGATTCGGTGAATCGATTTTAAAAACAGTCATCGAAACGGCACCGAAGCTACTCAACGATTTACACAACTATGATTATCGTGCCAGCATCCTTTATTGCGGGACACTTGCACAAAACCGATTGCTTTCAACCGGTATCATCCCTGATTGGGCGACCCACAATATTGAGCACGCTGTATCGGCAGTATACGATATTCCACATGGAGGCGGTCTCTCGATTCTCTTCCCTCATTGGATGGAATACGTGATCGACGAAAGAATCGACCGGTTCACACAATTGGCAACCCGTGTATTCGGAGTGGATCCTTCCGGAAAAAGTAAAAAGGAAGTCGCTTTAGAAGGAATTGAGTGCTTGCGTGCTTTCTGGACATCGATCGGAGCTCCGTCTCGACTTGCGGACTACGGAATTGGCGAAGACTCGATTGAAATAATGACGGAAAAAGCAATGGCTAGAGGTGACTTCGGTAACTTTAAAAAATTAACCTCTAAAGATGTAGCCGCCATCTATCGTGCCAGCTTATAAACAAGCCAAAAACCCAAAACAAAAAGAGATCGACAGCTACCTAAGTAGTCGCCGATCTCTTTTTTCTTTTAAGAAGCTTCTGCTTTTATTTCATCTACGATGGGTTGTTTGGGTAACTTTTTTTCAGGAATACCCTTCTCTTTTGATTTTTTAGCAACCCAAGTTGTTAAAAGTGGAGTTAATACCGCTGTTACAATTACGCATGTTGCGATAAGAGCTGTTGCCGATTCTGCTACACCTGCGAAAGATGGATCAATTTCAGCAATCGCGAACGGTACGGCAACGGCTGCTCCGGCTGTTGAACCTGCCGCTACCCCAGCGACACCATCTGAACCTGTTACAAAGCGGTCAAGCACATAAAGGAATCCACCAGAAACAACAGCTACAGTAATACCTAGTAAAATTCCTAGTAAACCTGATTTCACAAGCATTCCTAAGTTCAAAGCATATCCAAGCGAAAGAGCAAAGAATGGAATGAAGATCGGAACAGCCGGACCAAAGAATTTACGAATATCTTTATCAAGAGATCCTAGTAGAATACCTAAAGCAAAAGGAATTAATGTTGACACAATCGCCTGCCAAGGGAATGTTCCAAGGCCTGCTACACCTAAAGTAACCATTGTCATAAACGGACCAGACTCAATACTGATGAAGCAAAAACCTGCTGCGTCTTCTTTTCTGCCTAAGTGGTTCATAACAGCTAAATACAAGCCGCCATTTGTTTCATTCATCGCCGCAATTAACACAAGCACGGAGATTCCGGCAAAGAATCCAGATTGAATTCCTTCGGCAGGGATGAATAAAGAAGCAATATAACCGATCAAAGCTGCAAATAATACTTTACCTGATAATAGCGTTAAACCTTTTTTGGCAATATATCCAGATGAACGTACATCAATCGTTGTCCCAATACAGAAGAAGAATACCGCTAAAATCGTACCTGTTCCAGTAAGCATGGCGCCTGTGAATCCGCCAAAGAACTCAGCAGTATTTGGTGCGAATGTGTGTAAAAGTGCTCCGATGAATAATGGTACAATCATCATTCCACCAGGAATTTTTTCAATGCTAGCTTTAATTTTCATTATTTTTCACTCCGCTTCATTGGATGGTTTATTTTAAAGCTACTAATGACTTTTCAATAAATTGTGTTAAGCCTTCTCTAGTAGGTAATCCATCACTATCCCCAGGGGACATGACCGCCAATGCACCGATTGCGTTTGCACGAATCACAGCTTCTTTTACAGGAAGTTTCTCCAATAATCCGCTGATAATACCCACCGCGAAGCCATCACCGGCTCCAACCGTATCAACGACTTCTTTCACTTCAAAACCTTTTACATAACCTGATTCATGTTTGCTTTTATAGTAGGCACCTTCTGCCCCGAGCTTGATCACAACAAGCTTGATTCCTTTTTCTAAATAGAAATCAGCAATCTGCTCAGGCTGGTCAAAGCCGGTTAACACTTTCCCTTCTGCTATTCCCGGTAAAAACCAATCGCATTTCAACGCTAACTCATTAATCGTTTGAACCATCGTTTCTTGATTCGGCCACAAACCTGGACGTAGATTCGGATCCAACGAGATCGTTTTCCCCTCTTGTCTCATAAAATCCATGGCGCGAACCGTAAATTCATTGCATTCTTTCGATAAAGCTGAAGGAATACTAGTGACATGAAGATGTGCTGCATTTCTAAAGTAATGTTCAGAAAAATCTTCCTGACCAAGCTTAGAAGCTGCTGAGTTTTTTCTAAAGTATTGTACTTCCGGATCTCCTTCTAATACTTTCGATTTCACAAGCATCCCCGTCGGATATTCTTTTGTGACAACAATACTGCTTGTATCAATATTCTCTTTCTTTAAGGCATTCGTAATAAATCTTCCAAATGTATCATCACCAAGCTTGGTGACGAGACCCACCTTTTGACCTAATCTTGATAATCCAGTGGCAACGTTTGTTTCGGCTCCCGCTAATGCTTTTGAAAAAGTAACAACATCATCGAGAGAACCAACTTCATTCGCAAAGAACATCGTCATGGGCTCTCCGAATGTTACTGTGTCGAGTTTCATCTGAACGGAATCCCTCCTTATGTGGAATACTAAGTTGTATTAACAGATCTGTAATAACTTTTAAAAGTTTTGAAATCGATTCCGAAAGCGGATTCAATTTCGATGACTAAAAGTTAACACATAAACCGGTTTTGTACAACAAGCTTCACAATTTTATTTTTAAAATTAGTTTTCAAATGTGAAATTAATTTGAATAACAGCTAAAGAAAAGTGCCGGAAAACCCTATAATATCAATATTTATACGTAACCAAATAAAATCACTCCGATTATTTTAATCAAAATTTAAGGATTGACGAACTACTATAATGAGCATAGAATCATTGGTGTAAGCGTCAACAGCATCAATTTTTAATAAACCGTTTTATAAAATATATCTTGGAGGGCTTACAATGGAAAAACGCTATGCAACACATCCAGATCATGCAAAAACATTAAATACGGAGCAATTGCGCAATCAATATCTTGTTCCAGAGTTGTTTGTTCCAGGAGAAATCAAACTATATTATTCATTAGAAGATCGCGTTGTCGTTGGAGGAATCACGCCAACAAACGATGCTCTACATTTAGAAGGACACGATGTCATTAAAGCCGATTATTTCCTGCAAAGAAGAGAACTCGGTGTCATCAACGTTGGTGGCAAGGGGACGGTTCTTGTGGATGGAGAAGAATATTCATTAGAAAAAAGAGATACCCTTTACATCGGATTAGGTTGCAAGGAGCTTATCTTCAAAAGTGAAACAGCAGAAAATCCAGCGAAGTACTATCTTATCTCCACACCTGCGCATAAGAAATACCCGGTTCAAAAAGCAGCTTTTGTTGATATTCCAGGAGATCAAATGGGGTCACAGGAAAGTGCCAACAAGCGCTCGATCCACCGCATTATTCACGAAAACGGAATTCAAAGCTGTCAGCTAGTTATGGGAATGACCTTGCTTGAGCCAGGCAGTGTATGGAACTCAATGCCAACTCATACACATGACCGCCGCGTTGAGATCTATATGTACTTTGATTTAGATGAAAATGCACGTTTGTTCCATATGATGGGTGAGCCAACTGAAACGCGTCATATTGTGATGAAGAACGAGCAGGCAGTCCTATCACCTTCATGGTCCATCCACTCTGGTGTGGCAACAAGTAACTATACATTTATCTGGGCTATGGCTGGAGAGAACTACACGTATACCGACATGGACCACGTCGCCATGGAAGATTTACGCTAAAAGCAGACTAGGTTGAGTTAGCCGAAGTTCAGGTTTGAACGAGGACAAGCTTTACTTTTTATAAAAATAAAGAAGTTTTGCTTTTGGAGAGGAGCATTATGAAAAAAATACAAGTTCTGCAAAAAATCGCCGCAACGGGCGTAGTGGCAGTAATTCGTGCCGATTCTGCTGAAGAGGCCGTGCAAATTTCGCACGCATGCATTAGCGGCGGGATCACGTCAATCGAAATTACCTTTACGACGCCAAATGCGGATATCGCTATTTCTGAATTAGTGAAGGTATACGGGGATCAGGCGTGCATTGGTGCCGGGACGGTTCTCGATGCAGTGACAGCACGAATTGCGATCATGGCCGGAGCTGAGTTTGTGGTCAGCCCTGGCTTTGACGAAGACACCGCTAAGTTATGCAATCTTTATCAAATTCCGTTTATGCCCGGCTGCCTAACGATTACCGAAATGAAGAAAGCGATGGAGCATGGCGTTGATGTCGTGAAATTATTCCCGGGTAATGCGTTTGGGCCGGATTATATAAAAGCAGTTAAAGCACCGCTGCCACAAGTGAATATTATGCCAACTGGCGGCGTGGATTTAGGCAACATTGATCAGTGGATAAAAAATGGCTGCGTTGCCGTTGGAATTGGCGGAAATCTGGTGAGCCCGGCGAAGAATAATGATTTTGCCAAAATTACCGAGCTTGCCAAGCAATATGTTCAAAAGGTTGAAGAAGCAAGACAACATAAATTAACTACTGGAGGAGTAAAATAATGAGCTTACAAAATTTTTCAATGGATTTCTTTCGTTTAGATGGTAAGGTGGCAATCGTTACTGGAGGGAACTCTGGTTTAGGACAAGGCTATGCAGTTGCGTTGGCAAAAGCTGGTGCTGACCTTTTCATCCCTACTTATGATACAAACTGGGATGAAACAAGAGAATTAATCGAAAACGAAGGCCGTAAAGTTGTGTTTATTCAAGCTGATTTAACGAAGCAAGAAGATCGCAGCCGTGTTAAAGAAGAATGCTTAAAAGAATTTGGCAAGATTGATATTTTAATTAATAACGCTGGTACAATCCGCCGTTCTCCATTATTAGAATACCCTGAGCAGGATTGGAATGCGGTTATGGACATCAACCTTAACGCGGTTTACTTCTTAAGCCAAGAAATCGCAAAAGTAATGGTTGAGCAAAAGAGTGGAAAAATCATCAACATCGCGTCTATGCTTGCGTTCCAAGGCGGAAAGTTCGTGCCTTCTTACACTGCAAGTAAGCATGGTGTTGCTGGTATTACAAAGGCATTCGCTAACGAATTAGCTTGCCACAATATCCAAATCAACGCGATCGCGCCTGGTTATATCGCAACAGCTAACACTGCACCAATCCGTGCCGACGAAAACCGCAACAATGAAATTCAATCAAGAATTCCGGCTGACCGTTGGGGAACTCCATTTGATTTAATGGGTGTTGCCGTATTCTTATCAAGTAAAGCGTCTGACTATATGAACGGTCACATTCTAGCTGTTGATGGCGGTTGGTTAGTACGATAGTTTTTGGTTGGGTCGGGTCCGCATATGTGACCGCCTATGTGGCGTGTCGTTTTTGCGGCGCAACACCCGATGAGTAGAACAAAGGGGCATTCTATAGATAGCGGGGAATTAAGATGATACTAGATAAGTTGACCCATTTGCTCGAGTCTTCCGATCATCCTGCCAATATTCAAACAGCTCTGCAATTTTTGGCTGACACTGATTTTTCAAGCTATGAGCTTGGAAAGCATATTGTGAATGATGAGATGTTTTTCTTCTTGTCCGAATATGAGACAAAAGATATTGGCGAATGTTTCTGGGAGAGCCATCAAACCTATCTCGACTTTCATTATATTTTAGTAGGTTCGGAGAAAGTCGGCTATGAACAAATTGATCGTTTGACTGTGAAAGAAGCTTATGATGCTGAAAAGGATGCGATATTCTTTAATGGCGAGCTGCAGTCCGCCGTTTCGTTGAGCAAGGGTGATGTGTTGATTTGTTTCCCTCAAGACGGGCACATGACGGGAATTTTGGCGGGCGATGCAGTAACAAAGGTGCGAAAAGTGATTCTTAAAGTGAAAAAATAGTCAATATGGCTGTGTTCCATGCTCAAAAACTGAGTTTGGGCACAGCTTTTTATTAGTTTGGGGCTTGAGGATAGGGTTCAAGCAATTTATCGGCGCTATTTGCGATTTTATCGGCGGTTTTTCGAAGTTTATCGGCGGTTTTCCGGTTTTTATCGGCGGTAATTTGAATTTTATCGGCATTTGTTACATTTATCACAGCCGCCACCGTCCCCCTGCCCTATTTTTATAAAAATAAAGAAAGTCAGGTGAACAACATCATGCAAAAACGAAAGATGATTATAGCGAGAAATATCGATCAACAGCTGGCCAATAAAGTGCAGGAAATCATTTCCGATTGGGAGCTGATTGTCGGACGGGACCAAGCAATTTGGCAGGAACATATTCATGATTCGGAAATCATCGCGGGCTGGATTAGTGGAATGGAGAATTATTGCCTCCAGCCACATTCAAAGTTACGGTGGTTTCAGAGCTGGAGCGCTGGAGTGAACGCGTATCCGTTAGATCAATTTGAAGCGCGAAACGTTTTGATGACAAGTGCCAGCGGTGTTCATGCTTATCCAATTTCGGAGACAATCTTTGCGCTCATGCTTGCGTTAACACGGAAAATACATACCTTTGTCCAAAACCAAGCAGCCAAGAAATGGCACAATGCAGGACTTAAGCTTGAAATGCATGAAAAAACGATTGGGATTATCGGTGTTGGCGCGATCGGCAAGGAAACCGCAAAAATTGCCAAAGCGTTTGGGATGACCGTGTTAGGGGTCCGCCACTCAGCCAAGCCAACCGATTTTGTCGATGAAATGTACGCTATCGAACAACTAGCAGATATTCTCCCTCGCTGTGATTATGTCGTTGTCACTTTACCTTTAACAAATGATACCTATCATTTGTTTAGTGCCGAACAGTTTCAAAACATGAAGCCATCTTCATTTTTTATCAATATCGGTCGGGGTGAAATTGTCAATGAGACCGATTTGATCAATGCGCTCAAAAATAACATAATCGCGGGCGCCGGACTCGATGTGTTTGAAACAGAACCGTTAAGCACCGACAGCCCGTTATGGGATATGGAAAATGTAATCGTCACCCCACATCATGCAGGCGCAACCGAGCATTACACCGAAAGACTGATTGAAACGATTCTTATCCCAAATTTACAAGACTACCTCAATGGCAAAACCCCTTCTGTTAACTTAGTTAACTACCAAAAAGGGTATTAGTTCGCCCTTCCCAAATCCTAAACGTAAAAGAGAGATCCATTCCACTATTTCTAGCGGAGCGGATCTCTCTTTTTTTCTGAACACAAGCACACGGCTAATTTATTTCTGTGTACAAAATAAATTGTTTGAATACGTGAATATAGTTTTAAAGGATTAAATTTCCTTATAAGAGGTGAGTGGGATGAAAAAGAGAGCCCTTTTTACTGTGCCAATTAGCATAATACTTATCGCCGTCATTGTTACTTCATTTTTCTTAATAAATATCAAGCCAAGCACTTCACACATTTCCCAAGCCAAAAAGTTGGCAGAATACTCGAAGCCTGCCGTAGTCCGTGTTTTCGACTATGCTGTTGTTCAATGGGAATTTTACGACTATTTCCCTGAGGTAGAAGCAATACTGCAACAATTGAATTATCAAACTTTTGTGGGGGGCTATGGCTCGGGTGCGATTATTAGCCCTGATGGCTATATCGTAACAAATGCTCATGTGGTCTCGACAACGCAAATGTCAGATGAGGAAATCGTAAATGAAGCGTTTATCCAGCTCTGTTCGATTGTGGCCGAGTATTTTCAAACGGATCTCGAAACAGCTTATGCCTACATGATTACGGCTACAGGATACACGGACATTTCAAGAGAGGTAGAGGTGTATTTACCTGGCGGAGATGTTCTTGACGGTGAAATTAAAAGCTATGGTTCCCCGATAGGCGAAAAAGATGGCGACTGGAAGGATGTTGCGGTCCTTAAAATAGAAGGAAAGAATCTTCCGACTCTGAAACTGGGCAATTCCGATTCTGTCGATGACCAAGAAACGATTTGGGCGATCGGCTATCCTTCAGTAGCAGAATTTGATGTGCTGTCGATCGACTCCTCATTGGAATCAACGATGAACTCAGGTGAAATATCGGCTACCTCTAAGAAATTAGAAACAGGAACGTCTGTTATCCAAATTAACGCAGCAACATCAACCGGAAACAGCGGCGGGCCGGTTATTAATGATAAAGGGGAAATTATTGGTCTGTTAACCTTTGGAGCGGAAATCACCGGATTTGACTTTGCGATGCCAGTTAATACTGTTAAAGAATTCGTCAACCAAGCAGGCGCAAAAAATTCAAGCAGTAATACTGATAAGCTTTATCGTGAAGGATTGGAGCTGTATTGGGGAGGCTATTACAAAGACGCGCTCGAGAAATTCGAATCAGTCCAAAGAATTTACCCTAATCATTCGCTTATAAAAAAATATATTACGGATTCCGAAAAGAAAATCGATGATAGTAAAATTCTCTGGTCAAACTATAAAACGATTTTCTATATCGTCGATGGCGTGGCCGGCATACTCGTGATCCTGCTCTTAGTCTTCACCTTTGCCATCAAAACAAAACAGCCCAAAGTGCAAGCCGTAACAGCAACCAGCGCTCCACCAGCACCTCCTAGCCAAAATACGTTGACTGACTTAAACGGGGATGGAAAAGTGGACGCTGAAGATGCCCTGCTCGCATTAAAAAAACAACAGGAAGAAGACAAAAAGAAGGAGTGAAACCAACCTCCTAGCCTTGCCCACATTACACATATATATGAAAAAACAAGCTGATTATGATTCATTTCTAATCAGCTTGTTTTTTTCGACTAAACAGCTCTAAAATCCGCGTCGCGCAGCGCCCTGTCCGGATGCAGCAACCAACCCATCAACAAAACTCTTTAATATAACGTGAAGCTTCATCATAAAGGCCGCCCTGGTTCGCGTATTTTATATAATTTTTTATGGTCGTCATCCATTCCAGAGTGGAAGGCTTAGTTGATTCAATCGCTGACAGGATATCTTCCATTGTAATGAGGCGTTCTTTATTAGTTTTCATAATTTCATATAAAACGTTTTCTGTGGCCACCTCGATGACATTTTCCAGGTCTGCACCCGAGTAAAGTTCTGTTCTCTCCGCCAATACATTGAGATCAAATCCTCTCTCAATTGGTTTTCCGCGCAGCTTTAATTCAAGAATGATTTTTCGGGCCGCTTGATCTGGCGGTGGAACAAACACGAGCTTGTCAAATCTGCCGGGGCGTTTAAATGCTGGATCGACATCCCAAGGCATATTGGTTGCGCCGATCACTAACAATTTTTCTGTATTCGTGTCAATGCTTTGTAATTCGGTCAGCATGGAATCTACTAATGGACGCATTACTTCCGAACGAGACTTCGAGCGGCTGTATCCTAACGTATCTATTTCATCAAAAAACAAAACAGAAGGTCTGTTGGCCCTAGCTGTTTCAAAAATATTAGCCAAATTCCGTTCACTCACACCGATATAAGGATCTAATATTTCCGAAATATGGGCTGAATAGAAGCTTGCATTACACTCTCCTGCTGTTGCTTTTGCAATAAAGGTTTTGCCGCAGCCTGGCGGTCCATAAAGTAAAATCCCGCCACCTGTTTTTTTACGAAACTTCGAAAACAGACTAGGATTGACAAACGGTTTGATAATTTTCATCTCAATCGTCTGCTTTAAATTATCTAGTCCACCCACATCAGCAAATGTGATTCTTTCAGGGAGTCGTTCCTCCAGATTGACAATATTGTTTTTCTTTTTACCATCAATCACTTTGAGGCTCGTTTTCGAAAACTCCTCTACTGCCTGTTGAGCACCCTCAAGAACTGCACCAGATTCAAACGATTCAAGCTGGTCACCCAAGTCTTCAACCCCAGGCTCTATCCCTTCATTCCTTTCATCCAAACCCCGATTCGAAACAAGTTTGTTTAAAGATTCCAAAACTAAATTTTTCATCTTATCATCGTTCTTTTTTAAAGCTTTCGATAAAGCAAATAGGGCCTCGGAAAGCTGGTCGTTAAGCATATACTCTTCGGCTAGCAAATACCATGCTTCATAGTTATCCTCATCTTTCTCGACCATTGCTAAAAACATTGCCGTTTTATCCACTTAACGTCTTCCCTTCACAAGAAGTTTATAAAATAACGGAGCAAGCCAAGTATACACACAAAACAGGATATAGACCGCTGCGAAAATGACTAACGGGATGTAAAGTTTGAAATAATTCAATGCTAGTGTAATGACAATAAAACTTACCCAAATGACAGCAGGACCGCCGAGTTTTTTCATGATCCGTTCTGCCCAAAAAAGCGGGTGTACTTTTTCATCATATTGATCAAGAATATAGAGCAAATATTGATTGGTTGGGTCAAGGAGAAAAGCTTGCCGATAATACTCCCTTGCCTGTTTTTCTTCCTCTTTCAGCTCATGAAATATCGCTAAGTTTAACAACTTTTGCATTTCACTAGAGCCACTTTCCATTACCTTTTGAATATAGTGCAGCTGCTTCTCAGTAGCTGATTTTGCAAAATAGTATTGAAGGACGTATTGGTTAATTCTTTCACTTTCCGGGTCTAAACGGAGCGCCGCTTCTAAAAGTGCGATGGCTTTTTCTTCGAAACCTGCTTTCAACATCATATACCCATAAGAAGCGTGAACTTCCCCGCTTTCAGGATTTAGCTCAAGTGCCTTTAAATAAGCTTCTTCCGCTTCTCTGTATTTTTTTTGATGATCATACGTTGTCCCAATAAAATGATAGCTTGTTTCTTCATCATAACCATTCAGCAAGGCTTGTTCACAAAACGCTCTTGCTTCAGACATGTCGCCTTGATAATAGTAAACTACCGACATATAATAAAAAGCTGTCGCGTCATGGGGATTCAAACTGAATAAATTTTCAATATGTTTTTTTGCTTCACCGTATCTTTCAATAGAAAAAAGATGATTGATGTTGGCAATCTCTTTATCCCTAAAAATGGACTCCTCGATCATGAGCGCCACCCTCCTCTATATCACCAATGATAATAGGATTATTTCAACGATTGCCCCGACAATAATCCAAAGAAGCGCAGGTTTTAGGATAGGTAAAGTCTGATCAACCGTTATCATATGTTGTTGGAAAGGTTGTTTAAGAACCTTTCGGTATAGCAAATACAGCAAGACGCAGCCAATTTTATACCCATATCGAATCATTCTGTTATCCATTTCAATCGTACCGTTTGTTACGAAATAGACGAATGTAAATTTCATTGCTAGTAATAAAATTCCTAGCGCTATTAAAGAATAGATTACTTTCTTTGATACTTTTAGCCATGTTGCATTTTTTGTCCCCAACACGAGCAGGGGGATGACTCCACCAAAAAAGGCAACTAAAAAGAATTTATTAATGTCATAGGATTTTGTTTCTTTCCAGCCTTCTTTTAAAGAGGGTTGATACAAATGATGAGTCCCTTCCATCATGAAGCTCCTTTCAGCTACTAAGCTATATGTAAAAAAAACTGACCCTTTTATTTTAACAAAAATAGGATTGCTTGCAGTCAAAATTAGGAACAATTTACACCTTTCTCTCGCTGCGATTCAACCATTTTCGAGTTTTTCACCTAGGTGTTGCTTTCTAAGGTAGCGACTGTTGGGATAAAATAGACTAGAAGGGGGTTTGAGTGATGTGGAAGTTGGTGAAGGCTGACTCCTTATTAATATTTTTCGTACTGTCGCTTCTGTTTATTGATTCTATTTTTAGGATGTTGACTGTAGAAGAGCCTGTTTCATTTAGTCTTCTATTATCCTTTGTTTTTTTACTAGCGTTTGCGTTTGTATTTTATTTTATTTGCAGCTTTCTCAACGGGAGAATGAGCTACCTCCTCTCCATTGTCCTGCTTGGTATAACCGCTTTGCTCTACTCCTCCCAATACGTTAATTTCATCATGTCGCGGACCTTTTACAGTGTTTATTCAGCCGGAAACGGCGCGCAAGTCTTAGATTTTTGGCAGGACATCGTTGACCACATTTTAGCTGAATCGATTTGGATCATTCTATTTTTTCTGCCCGCCATTTTTCTAGCCTTTTTCGGAAAAAGAATGCTTTCTTTTGAAAAAACAGATAAGTTTAATAGAATCTCAATTATCTGCTGCTTTGCACTCACCCAGGCGACGGGAATTGGCATTGTTTTTATGAGCGGCAAAGAGCTCAATTCAGAATACGATTTATATTTTAAAAATAGTTACCCGGTTCTATCCGTAGAGAAGTTGGGTTTGCTTACGACCATGCGCATTGATACAGAAAGACTCATTTTAGGCTGGACACCAGCGCTAGAAGCTCCATCCGCTCCACTTGAACAAGACATCCTGCTCACCTCTCCTCCGAGCGAAGAACATTCAGCCAACCAAGATACTGAGATTGAAAAGATCGAATACAATACGATGGCAATCGACTTTCCTCAGCTCATTGCCAACGAAACCGATCCACAAATCAAAGAAATACACCAGTATTTCAACAGTGTTTCACCGACTGCGAAAAATGAATATACCGGAAAATTCAAGGGCTATAATCTCATTTTTATTACCGCAGAAAGCTTTTCACCTTATGCCGTCAATCAAGAACTGACTCCTACTTTATACAAAATGGTCCACGAGGGATATCAGTTTACTAATTTTTATAATCCTATTTGGGGAGTAAGCACTTCTGATGGAGAGTATGTTGCCTGTACGGGATTAATCCCGAAAAGCGGTGTTTGGAGTTTTCGACAATCGGGAAGCATCTCGCTTCCTTTCGCGATGGGGAATCAGCTAAAAAAGTTGGCTTACAAAACATTAGCCTATCATGATCACACCTATTCTTATTATCGGCGCGATCTTTCTCATCCGAATCTAGGCTATGTTTATAAAGGGCTTGGCAACGGACTGAATGTGAAAAAAACGTGGCCCGAATCCGACCTTGAAATGATGGAAAAAACCATTCCAGAATATCTTAATAGTCAGCCTTTCCACACCTACTACATGACGGTCAGCGGCCATTTACGTTATTCTTTTTCGGGTAATTATATTGCTTGGAAAAATAAGCAAAATGTTGAGAACTTGCCCTATTCCGACCAAGGCAAGGCCTATCTGGCGACCCAGATTGAATTGGACCGTGCCCTCGGGTATTTATTAGCTCAGCTAGAAAGCGCCGGCATAGCAGATAAAACCTTAATCGCCATTAGTGCTGACCACTTCCCATATGGGCTTGAAAATAGCACAATTGATGAGCTGGCTGGTCATTCAGTCGAGCGGAATTTTGAGCTATATAAAAGTACCTTTATTGTTTATTCCAAAGGAATGGAGCCTGTCGTAATCGACAAACCTGCCTCAAGCTTAGACATTATCCCGACGCTGTCCAATTTACTCGGGCTTGAATATGATTCAAGACTTCTTATCGGTAGAGATATATTTTCGGACTCCGAGCCGCTCGTTATTTTTCTAAATAAAAGCTTTATTACTGATAGGGGCAGCTATAACTCGATTACGCGCGAGTTTACCGCAAATGAGGGAGCCGCGTTTGCTAGTGAGACGGATGCAGACTACACTAACAGGATATCAGCGATTATCCAAGGAAAATTCTATTACTCTGCAAAAATTCTCGATACCGATTACTATCGGAAAGTGTTTGGGGAATAGCGGGAGAAATTCCGAATTGCGGATAGAACAAGGAACCTTTATCGGTGCCTGTCACTAGCTTACACAGGCACCGAATGTTATAGCAATGTTTTTAGCAATCTAGCAATTACATAGCTGAAGGAAGGAAGTCTATTGGTCATATCAGGTGTTTCCAGAAATGTAATCATGTCTTTAATTTGGTCAGCATCTGATAAATCGATTAAATCGAGAATGGCATCAATCGCTTCTTCTCTTTGTTTTCTTGGCAAGTACGTATTTAAGCCTAAGTGATGAATCGTCTCTTCGGCACCCAAGTGGTGGTGGGCCGCTTTAATTGAACCATCAAATCCATATTCAAAGTAGCTTTCACAGTTTGGGTCAAGCGGTGATACCGTTAGTTGAGGGTCAAACCAATCCTTCTTTGAATGACCGCAGAAATCCGATACACCTTCCTCAAGGTGGATTAATTTCCCCATACAGGAGGCATGAAGATTGTTATATTCTAATTGGAGAGCCTTGAACTTTGATTGGGGTCTGAAGTGCTCAATATGAACATTATTTCGTGTTAAACTCAAACCACAATAGCAGCAGAGCCAGTATTGCTCGTCAAGTAAGTTTTCGCGGACGATCCCTTTTATGACTGGCGGGATATGAGCATAGCTTGCTAAATTCCCCGTTGATTTCTTCCATGTTTCAAACGCACTTGGTGAGGGCTTTTTTTCGATATGCCTCATAGGCCCAAACTCTTCTTTCTTCTTAAAATCATATCTGCTTTTATTAAGCTCGGGTCGTCACTGCCTAAAATCTCAACTAAGTGCACCATTAAATCGTTCGCCTCATCAAGCCTTGTTTCCATTAATAATTGAAATAATGTTCCAAGCTGTTCTTTAATCTCTTCATTTTTTTCAGGAGCACCCATAAATTGCTCTAAAATCATATTCGAATCCTTGCCAAAAAGGCATGGCCCGCTTCTTACAAAAATATCTTCACCATCTTCCTTTTGGGTAACAAAGAAGATTTTCGCATCATTTACTTCCCCCAAAACCTGTGGCGAATGCGTTGAGATGAAGAACTGAATATGCGGGAATGTTGTTTGCAAGCGATTAATGATGTCCCGTTGCAAGGCCGGGTGAAGATGCAGTTCAATCTCATCAACTAAGACAATCCCTTCTCCCTCCAAAGGATTTTCTAAGCTTGGATTTGCCAGCACTAAACGCCGAGCCAAATCACCAATCATCGCTAACGTGCACTTTTCACCATTCGATAATTGATTGACTCCCAATCGTTGGCTTCCCTTTGAAATAACCATTCTAACTTTGCCGCCAACCCGGGCCACTTTCAGGTCAGAAAAGCCGGGCATAAAATTATAAATCGCATTTCGAACAGCTTTGAGCTGCTTATCTTCATAATCGGCCACCTTGGATGCCACTTGCTCGCGATGCTCGATATCCTCTTGAATTAAATACCATTCAAAGAAGGAACGGAACTCGACATCATTAGAAAAGCATTGATGATACGGGGAAAACGGATCAGAGCTCTTTCGCTTCTTTATTTTTGAAGGAATATCTTTCACATTTCGATGGACAGGATAATTGACGAAAATCGGCGCGTTAAAGTCGCCCCCATCCTTTAGGTTTGCATGTAAATAGGTAATCATATCCTTCGTCGAATCGTATACAGTAAGCTTAGATCTGCTGTTGATATCCTTCGCTCTCGTCTTAATAAGGGCCAGCTCCCGTTCAAATCCATTGTAATGCAAGGTGCACTTTAGCCTTAATCCTTGATTCCCGTTTTTTATATCCGACTCGCTTAAACTGATTTTTTTTGAAACTCCGTAAGAAAGTGATTCAACAATTCTAGATAATAAAATAATTGCAGCGTTAAGAATCGTTGATTTTCCAACCCCGTTTGTGCCGACCAGCACGACATTCTTTTCGTTAAAATGTAAATGCAAATGTTTAAAGCCACGGAAATTTTCCAGAATCATCTCTTTGATTTTCAAATTAATCACCTCTCTTCTTCTAAAAATAATCCGGTTTTCTTCATCATATCATATTTTAAAAAGGGCTTTTTAGAAGGCCGGCAGCACATCGCGATTTTTACAGGAAGATGGTCCCAGCTAGCAAGGCTTGGGACCATCCATTTTTATCAGTTTATATCGAAATGCAAGGACTTAACCCTCACATCACGGATGCAGGACCGGTTCCCGGTTTTCAGATGCTATTGTGCCTAAGTTATACGCGGCTTGGAATCCTTCATGGATGGCTTCAAAAATTTTGCGTGGGTCGGCTGCGTCGCCGATCGTATAAGCTGGTATGCCTTCGCGCTTGATTTCATCGGCCAAAGTATTAACTGATTTCGTTCCCGTTGCTACCACCACTGTGTCTACACCCGGAATCACCAAGGTTCCCTCTTCCTTTTCAATTTTGACACGGTCAGCTGATATTTCAGTGACTTTACTATTGGATAAAACCATGATTTTCTTCTGAATCATGCGGAGAAGCAAAAGTCCTCTTACGGCTCCCCCAGCATCTGAAGCAATATCATTCATCATTTCCACGACGGTTACCTGTTTGCCTCGATCGGCAAGATATTCAGCGGTTTCACAGCCAAGCATCCCTCCGCCAACGATCACTACTTTTTCGCCGACCTTAGCCGCATCCCTTAAAACAGCATGGCCTGTTATAACATTTTCCTGGCTGATACCTGGGATGTTAGGAATAATCGGTTCCGAGCCGGTTGCCAGGATGACCGCATCTGGATGATTCGCTCGGATGATATCAATATCGGCCTCAATTCCGGTAATAATATTCGCTCCTGATCTCTCGACTTGGTCAATTAAAAAGGTGGTTAGGTCGTTAATTTCTTTTTTAAATGGTGGTCTGGAGGCAATCCGTAATTGTCCGCCTAGATCCGGTTTCTTTTCATAAAGAATTGTATCATGCCCGCGCAAAGCAGAAATCCATGCCGCTTCTAATCCGGCTGGGCCGCCGCCGATGACTAAAACTTTTTTCTTATTTACAGGTGCCATGAGATCAAAATCTGCCTCATGACCGGTAAGCGGATTAATCATGCAGGAAATGTCAGTGTCTTTGAACAATCGATCCATACAACCCTGGTTACAGCCAATGCATCTTCTTATATCTTGCAGCTTGTTTTCAGCAACTTTCGTAGGCATGTCCGGATCACTTAACAGCGCACGCCCCATGGCAACAAGATCTGCGTGACCATCTCGGATGATTTGTTCAGCCATTTTCGGCTCTTTGATCCGTCCGACGACAATAACTGGAACTGCACTTTTTATCGCATTCTTGATTGAATCGGCATTGTTCACATAAAGGCCTTGCGGAACTGCTTGTGGAGCAGCAATCATTGCTGCGGATTCATAAACCCCGCCGGAAACATGCAGGGCATCGATCCCTTCTGCGACAAGCTTTCGAGCAAATAATTTCGTATCCTCAATGGTTAGCCCGCCCTCTACCATTTCTTCTGAGCTCATTCGGTACATAATCGGGAAGCTGTCGCCAACTTCATCTCTTACACTGCGGTAAACCTCGAGCGGGAATCGCATCCTATTTTCAAACGTTCCTCCATATTGATCGGAGCGTTTATTGCTATATGGTGATAAAAATTGGTTAAGGAGGTAGCCATGTGCGCCATGGATTTCAATTGCATCAAACCCAGCCGCTTTTGCACGGCGGGCTGCTTGTCTGAATTGCTCAACCACCTCTTTGATCGCTTCGACAGATAATTCAGTCGGCATTTCCTTATTAACAGGACAAGGAATTGGTGAAGGGGCAACGATAAGCAATCCGGTCACTTTAGAGTTGGTCTGTCTTCCTGCATGATAGAGCTGGGCCGCAATTTTGGCACCATGACAGTGCACCACATTCGTCAATTCACGTAGACCTGGTATTAATTCATCCCGATCGATTCCTAATTGATTTTTGAAACCTTTAGCGCTCGGGTGGACATAGACGGCTTCAGTAATAATTAAACCGACTCCACCTTTTGCCCGTGCTTCGTGATAGTGCTTAAAACGGTCTGTAACCGAGCCATCAACTGCAGCGAAATTCGTAACCATTGGAGGCATGACAAATCTGTTTCTTAGTTCCATTGATCCAATTTTAATTGGTTCTAGTACTCTTTCGAACTTGAATTCATCCATTTTCAAATCCTCCTTATTTATTATTACTAATATGAGCAGAGCATTATTGAACTGACGGGTTCTCCAGTCATATTTGATTCATTAGATAAGGCCGATCTGGGATGCTGGGTTAGGTTAGTTGGGGAGGTTAGTGTGGGGATTATGTTTTTTGAAAGAATTTGATTCTGGGTCAATTAACCGGTAGATTCTTTAAAACTACATACTTCTATTATATACCACTGTAAACTGACATTAAAAAATTAATGATACCTAAACAAGGAGGTATTTTTTGTGTTCGTTCTTTACGTTTTTTATACGTTTAGCTTTTTGGCGGACATGAAGTCCGTTATTTTCATAAAAACGCCACTTTGGAACTGTTTTCCGGACACGGAGTACGCTATTTGTGAAAAAATCAGGGAAAATGGCTATCTTTATGCTAAATAGCGGAACGTATGTCCGATAAAAATGTAAAACCGCCGTTTTTACTTCAAATAGCGGAACGTATGTCCGCTCAATTCCTTTTTCATGAACTAACAGCAAAAATCGAGCGGTGTCGCACGCACCCCCCCAGATCTTTGCTGACTAACTATTATTCTAGTTTAAAAACCGCTTCTCCCACTCCCAGCGTGGTTTTTACGTTAATGATGACATCCGCGTTCTCGTATGCTTCATTAACGTAAACCCCATTTCCTTTTGAAATAAAATCAACAAATTCTGCATGACCAATTCCTTTGGTGGATTTGATTTTTACCCCAACGTCCTCCGGTAAAATAATTGTTGATTGTCCAACCCCCATATCTAAAGAAACATCAAAACTCTCTTCCCACTTTCCACCAAGATCAATGGTAATATCACCTATACCCGCGTTAACATCAAGATCTCTAAGCTGCAAGCCCGTTAAATTCAAATTAGATTCTGAAGCACCTGAGTTAACTTTAAGTTCAAGCGGTACATCATCGTTTACTTTTAAGTCCCACTTGTTCACTACTTCTCCTATGCCATCGTTCACTAATTTACGCTTCTTTTGCTCAATGACACCGGTCCCTTTGTCTCCAATATGTAAATAAGTGATATCAGGCGTTAATTTGTCATCATTATATTTAATCGTTCCTTCGACCCACTCGTCAGCCCCGCTGCTAACCTTCAATTCACCGGCAGGAATAGTAAATTCCAGCTCCAATTCTTTCGCCCGATCCTTTTCCATCAAAACTTGATCACTTTGCTCTTGATTATTGTTATCGATTCCACAGCCCGCCGTTACAAAAACAACCAAAAAGGCTGACAGCGCCATTACTATGAATCTTTTATTCATGGTCATTTCCTCCCCTTAATGATTTCCAACATTATTGTATAAATGGTCCGTATAATGTAAAAACGGCTCAAGGATTAATTGGATGTCCGACCTAAGGCTGACTGCTGTTTGGTTACTAAGCTTTTCTCACCGTCATTGTACCACTAACAATTCTTTTTTTCCTTTATTAGGAAAAATAAAACAGACTATGAACGGATATTAGTGCTTTTCTTGACAGCCCTCAACCATTCTTAGATACTACAAAGTAACGAGAGGAATGCAGCTGGTTCTACTAAATTCCCTTTTTTTGTTATCGCAACATAATAGTTTAACAACTATAATTAATACTATTAAACATAAAATCGACAAATTCGGGTGGTGGCTCGGAATCGACCCCAAAAGGAGGCAAACATGCAACGAGATGGTGTTTTTCAATCGGTTTGCTCGCTTGATTGTCCTGATCAGTGCGGCTTACTTGTTCATAAAGAAGATGGAAAAATTGTCAAAATTGAAGGGGACCCGAATCATCCGGTTACCAAAGGAAATATTTGCAATAAAGTGCGCAATATGACAAACCGTCTATATGCTGAAAATCGGCTTAAATATCCGCTAAAACGGACGGGAGCTAAAGGCGAAGGGAAATTCGAACGCATCAGTTGGGAAGAAGCGCTCGAAACCATCACATCACGCTGGAAGAAGCTCATTGAAACGGATGGACCGGAAAGCATCCTTCCTTATAGCTTTTACGGCAACATGGGCAATCTTACCGCTGAAGGAATGGACCGCCGCTTCTTTCATCGCCTTGGATCCTCCCAGCTTGATCGGACCATCTGTTCCGTCGCCGGCGGTGTGGGCTATAAATACACAATGGGCGGCAGCTTCGGAACCGACCCTGAAGATACTATTCACTCCAAACTATTCATTTTCTGGGGCATAAACGCGGTGAGCACAAACATGCATCAGGTTACACTGGCTCAAAAAGCCCGCAAACAGAAAGGAGCCAAAATTGTCGTCATTGATGTTCACAAAAATCAAACCGGCAGATTAGCAGATTGGTTTATTCCGATTTTACCAGGAACTGATGCCGCCCTTGCTCTCGGTATGATGCATATATTATTTGCCGAAAACATGGTTAACAACGCATTCCTTCAGCAATACACGGTCGGTCACGAGGAATTACGCGAACATGTCGTTCAATACGACCCGGAAACCGTTTCGAAAATTACCGGAGTTCCGGTTGAAGATATTTACAAGCTTGCCCGTATGTATGGCCAGACTTCCCCTTCGTTTATTCGAATTGGAAACGGGCCGCAGCATCACGATAATGGCGGTATGTGTATTCGCACGATCTCATGTTTACCAGCACTTACAGGGCAATGGTTTGTCAAAGGCGGCGGTGCCATCAAAGGCAATTCCGGTTATTTAGCATACAATGGCGACCACCTACAGCGTCCTGATTTTTTGAAAAATAAAACAGCCAGAGTGATCAATATGAATCAGATTGGCGAGGCGTTACTCACGTTAACCCCTCCGGTTAAAGCTCTCTATGTCTATAGCTCCAACCCCGCTGTTGTCGCACCGGACGGCAACAAGGTACGGCAAGGTCTTGAACGCGAAGATTTATTTACCGTGGTTCATGATTTATTTTTAACAGAAACAGCCATGTATGCGGATATCGTGCTGCCAGCAACATCGGCATTCGAAAACACGGATTTTTACGCATCCTACTGGCACCATTATCTTCAACTGCAGCAGCCGGTGATTGAACCGTACGGCGAGTCCAAATCAAATGTCCAAGTATTCAAGCTGCTTGCGGAAAGAATGGGCTTTGAAGACCCAGCATTCCATGAGAGTGAAGCAGACATGATTGCCGGGGCGCTCGATAACCCGGAAAACCCATATTTAGCGGGCATTACGTATGATGCATTGGTTAAGCAGCAATTTGTGAAGGCCAACGTAAAGCCTTTATTCCCTGGAAAACTGCCGACTCCAAGTGGAAAAATAGAACTGTATTCCGAGAAAATGAAACAGGATGGCTATCCTCCATTACCGACCTATATCCCATTACGGAACGACGGGGAAGAGGATAGCAGTCAGAAGTTTCCTTATTTATTTATTCCGGCGCCAAATCATAATTTCTTAAACTCTACTTTTTCAAATAACGAAAAGCACCAAGCACTTGAAAAAGAGCCACGGCTTCATATGAATCAGCAGGATGCGATTGCAGTAGGAATAGAAGATGGAGAAATGGTCCGAGTTTGGAATAACCGAGGTGAATGTGAGCTTAAGGCAGCAGTTGGCGAAAACGTTCTTCCTGGGGTGGTCGTAACACAAGGTCTGTGGGCAGATATGGAAGGCACGAAGCAGCTCGTCAATTCCCTCACCCCCAATCGTTTAGCCGATATGGGCGGTGGAGCAACCTTCTTCTCTGGACGGGTGGATGTGGAGAAACTTTTAAAATAAATAATAAAACGATCGGGACCAATTACGGTCCCGATCGTTTTAATTTAGTTTATAAGCGAGATACTCTATTATGCCGGGCTATTGCCTAAATAGATAAACAAATCATTCATTAGAAGAAAAGCAGCCATTTCTTTTACGCCATCATTAATAAAAGGCACACCAATTAAAATGATGCCACCCTTTGTATGGTTCTGAATGACCTCGGTTCCATCAATTCCATTCCATTCATAGCCATTATTTTTTTGTTGCGCTTTTACAACCTTAAACTCATCGCTTTTTAATAGATTAGAAACGAGTTTATTCTTTTCTGCCCCTACAATATAGGATACGTCACAACCGCAATGGTCTGTTGAATCTCCCGTTTCTGCTACTGGTTCTGCCGCCTGTGCCGCATTGCCGGGTAACACAAGCATTAATACTACAATCATGCTGCCAAATAACAAAGATAGATAACCTTTCATTTGCTAACCTCCTTATTTTTGAATACCCTTCTATTTTATTACTAAAACTTGCCATAAAATTGTACGGTTTATGAAACCTTTTTCACAAATTTATGATAGTAAAAAGTATAAACGTAAATAAGTAAATTACCGATATGGTTTTATTCCATTTTCCAAAAAAGCTATAATAGACTTACTACTTTGGAGTTTGCTCCTTTAAACAATAGAGGTGAATGAATTGGCTTGGAAAATAAACAGTTCAGTTAAGGATAAAATTAATCGATATACGATTACAACCGATGAGGTAACCCTCCCTAACGGAGAACAAAAAACCTTTTCGTATTTAGATTTCGCAAAAGGAGTTTGCATCCTGCCGATCACGGATAACAACGAGGTCTTATGTTTAAAGCAATATCGCCACACCATCAAGGACTGGCAATGGGAACTCCCTGCCGGAGCGATTGATAATGTAAGCTTGCCGCCAATTGAAACGGCCAAACGAGAACTAGAGGAAGAAACAGGCTACATAGCCGAACATTGGCTTGAGTTAGGCAGCTTTTACCCCTCTCCCGGTTCTACGAGCGAGGAAATCTTTTTGTTTGCGGCCGCGGGACTAACTCCTACCCAGCAAAAATTAGAAAGCAGTGAACAAATTGAGGTCCACGCGCTTAGTATGGAGGAGTTAAAGAAATTAGTTGCAGATGGGGAATTCAAGCACGGAGCCGGCTTGGCTGCTATGCTAAGATACAAATTTATTACTGATTAATCAAATGCAGATTAGAAGATATCCTAGAAAGAGCGACCCAAATTGAATAAAATAGGTCGCTTTTTTTGTTATAAGGTATTCTACTTTTCCCTCAAAAAATAATTCTCAAACTTTTGACAAACTTCTAGTGGAAAGTTGTACCAAAAGTATTTTAATATATTGTTAATGTTTAATTTAGATGGAATTAAGGATTTAAAATTATGTTTAACAAAAAAGAAGGTATGGAGGAGAGACATCATGAAACGACTATGGACAGTGTTAGTGCTTTTACTTTTATTATTAGCAGGATGTTCATCAAGCTCCGATGAAAGCGGCGCAATGGATGGAGAAGCACTTTATAAGAAAAGCTGTTTAGCTTGTCACGGTGAAGACCTAAAAGGAACTTCAGGGCCGGCGGTATTAAATATGAAAAACAAGTATTCTGAAGAAGAAGTTCTTAATATTATTAATAACGGTGTTCGAATGATGCCAGGTAAACTATTATCAGAGGAAGAAGCACAGATTGTTACCGAATGGTTAATGGAGAAGTAATTTTTTAGGTATGCATACATAAACCTTAGAAGTACTGCCGATTGTATTGTCGGCCATACTTCTAGGGTTTTTTTATTAAATTTGCCAAACTCTCACAAAAAGCTACTTTGTGACTTAGTCACGGTAAATACTCGACCCAAAAGCTATCATTAACTTAAATCAATTAACTACATAGGGGATGAGTAATTGTGAAAGCAAATATTGGAGGAACTGACCGCGTTATTCGTTTGATTCTCGGGGTCTTGCTTTTAGGCCTTTTTCTACTCGATGGAAATGTAAAATACTTTGGATTAGTAGGGATTGTACTGATCTTTACTGCCACTATTCGCTTTTGTCCGCTTTATCCAATTTTTAAAATAAATACTAACAAAAAATAAGCAGCCACCGGGCTCTATGGGAAAAGACGGCGTATAATCCTATTTTTATAGAGATATACGCTGTCTTTTTTTTAATCAAACGATTGATTAAATTTTATTTGGTTGGGATGGGACCTGTAGCTTCCCAAACCCCAACAACCTATATTCCCACGGCCGCTCCGTCCCCTCTTGGGTCGACACCTCCGTGCCGGAAGCCTTGGTCATCTATTAATATGGCATTGGCATGGCCCATTACACCGTCCACGGAACCCACTTTATTAACGATATGACCGACCTTCCCCAGTTGCTCGATGACGTGTTGGTCAACCCTGCACTCTATCTTTAACTCTTGGCTTGCCTCTCCCCATGTTCTCCCCCACACAAATCTCGGCAGAGAGATTGCTTCCTGCGGGTTCATTCCGTAATCAATCATCCTCGTGATGATGGCTGTTTGGGTTTGCGACTGACCCTCACCCCCTTGAGTCCCATATAAAATATACGGTTTTCCTTCCTTCAACACCATTGCAGGCATCAGCGTATGGAAGGTACGCTTTCTTGGTTCCAAACGATTGACATGAGAAGGATCCAGCGAAAAGAACGAGCCTCTATTTTGCATAATAACCCCTGTATCACCGGCCACAACCCCCGAGCCAAACTCAAAATAAAGACTTTGGATAAATGAAACTGCATTCCCCTCTTCATCCACGACAGCGGCATGAGCTGTATCACTACCAACCGGTCGCGTATCAAGTGGAAGCACCTTTTCCATGTTAATCTCGTCAGCCATTTCCTTCCCATACGTTTTGCTGATTAATTTTTCTAAAGGAATATCAAAAAAATCAGGATCGGTTAATACCCCATTCCGGTCCCGAAAACTCCGTTTTAATGCTTCAACTAATAAATGATAATATTCGAAGGAACCATGCGGAATATTGGTTAATTCAAAATTCTCCAATATGTTCAAAGCCATCAGGCCAACAAAGCCTTGCGAATTGGGCGGTACTTGGCAGACGGTATAATCCCGATACGTTGTTGAGATGGGATCAGTCCAGCTCCCGTGATGATCCGCAAAATCCTCCAATGTCAATACGCTTCCTTTCGCCCGAAGATTAGCGACGATTCTTTCCGCCAACTCCCCTTTGTAGAAATGATCTCTTCCCTTTTCTGCTAGCTCGCTTAGCGTATTGGCTAATGCTGTTTGTACAAATCGTTCATGTACAGTTGGAATCCGATTTCCCGGAAGAAAGATGGCCGCGGTATCGGAATCTTGGCGTAAAACATCCACATTTTTTATGGTATTTTCATATTGATCATTTGAAACAGGGAAACCAAATCGGGCATACTTTAGGGCGGGTTCTAGCACCTCTGCAAGGGTTAACCGGCCATATTCCTTAAGCATCGCATCCCAACTGTCAACCATTCCCGGAACAGTAATAACACTTTCAATACCACGAAAAGGAATGGCATCTCTACCTATGTAATGTTCTCGAGACACTAGCGAGCCTGAGCGCCCACTTCCATTAAATGCACGGAGCTGTTTATCTTTCGTACTGTATGTAAGCCAAAACGAGTCCCCTCCAAGGCCCGTCATATGCGGATAAACAACCGCCAAACAGGCACTTACGGCAACAGCAGCATCAAAGGCATTTCCGCCTTTTTGTAAAATGGAATTTCCTGCTTGCGAGGCCAAATAATGCGGGCTTACCACCATTGATTTACTTCCAACAATCGCTTTGCGCATTTTCGTCCCTCTCTTTCAATTTTTTGCGTCTGGAAATATTTTCTTAAGTAATTTTTTTAGTATTAAAATAGGGAAATTTACTAATAATTACCTTAACTATAACACGATAATGACAAGGAGGAGATAGGGTGAAACGAATCTGGACTATTATGTTGATGGTTTCGGTATTACTGTTGTTAGGAGGGTGTGGTGCCAATGAGAAAGAGAATAATGAAGCAGCGGATGTAGAGACGCTTTATAAAAATAAATGCTTAGCGTGTCATGGAGCCGATCTTCAAGGAGCTTCTGCACCGGCATTAACTAACCTATCAGACAAATATTCAAAAGACGAAGTGTACAACATCATCTTAAACGGAGTCGGCATGATGCCCGGAAAGCTATTATCTGAAGAAGAAACCGAACTTATGACGGAATGGCTGATGGAAAAATAACGATAGATTTCGTATAGGAGGAGGCCTGGATTTTTAATTATATTATTAATCAAACGTTTGATTAAATAGAGTAGACTGTTAATGTTGGTCACATGCACCCTTCATGTGACCACTTTGACGGTTTTCCTTATCGGTTTTGGTCACAAAGCCGCTGGAGTTAAGGCTCCAAACACCCCTTACTCTATAAAAAAAGAGGTGCCAGTTTATTTAACGGGACACCTCTTTTCTCCACAAAATTCATTATTAAAAATTCCAGTTAAACACAGGTCAACTACACCCGTGATCCAATAAAAATCTCGCCCCGCTTTAGGTTAACTGGATTTTCAATCGTGTCGCCTACCGGGCATGTTTTTTCAATAAAATCTACGAATTCTTCTACTTTTTCTCTCGGTGCGTCAGTATCGATATGAATATGATAGCGGACATCGCTATAACCCCGGCGGACATCAGATTTATTCATGAAGCCATCTGTATCGAGATCTCCCTCGACCTCAACCCAAAAATCATTGAACTCAATCCCAAATTTACGGGCATACACGCGAGCAACAATGGATTGACATGCACCTAATGCACACAACACCAATTCTACCGGATTCATTCCCGTATCCATTCCTCCGAGTTCCCGTGGTTCATCAATGGTTACCTCAAAATTTCTGGACTTCACTTTAACCTGAACGCCGTCTTGTAAATGAGCAGTAGCTTTAAATGTTGTTAATGGCATTTGAAAAACCTACCCTTCTCATTAGATATACTGGACTTACCATCTAAAATTATAGTCCTCTGCCCCGCAAAAGAGAAATATTTACCGTCCCCCTTGGGTTATTTTTAAAAGAAAACAGACCTGCTGTACATAAAATGTTAAAAAACTCGACTTCATTTATAAGGCCCATAAAAAAACCCCAATTCAATAAATGAATTGGGGCTACCCTGGGGGGGGTTTACACAACATATGTGAAGCTAAATAACTCGGCGGGTGTCAGTGCACCCTTTTTTAACCGAAGAAATTCTTAAATGATTGAGCAACTACTTGTCGGTTTAAAGCTGCAATCGATGTGGTGAGTTGAATTCCTTTCGGACAAACCTCAACACAGTTTTGAGAGTTACCGCAAGTAGTGATGCCGCCTTCACCCATAATCGCTGCAAGGCGCTCTTCTTTATGCATCGCCCCAGTAGGGTGAGTATTGAAGAGGCGGACCTGTGAAAGTGGTGCTGGCCCAATGAAAGGTGAATGATCATTTACATTCGGGCACGCTTCAAGACAACAGCCGCATGTCATACACTTAGACAACTCATACGCCCATTGTCTAGTGTTTTCTGGCATCCGTGGTCCAGGACCTAAATCGTGAGTCCCATCAATTGGAATCCAAGCCTTTACCTTCTTCAACGCGTCGAACATCCGCTGGCGGTCCACTGCTAAATCACGGACAACAGGGAATGTACTTAAAGGCTCGATTCGAATCGGTTGTTCAAGCTGGTCGATCAACGAGGAACATGCCTGGCGAGGTTTTCCGTTGATCACCATCGAACATGCTCCACAAACTTCCTCAAGGCAAACAGATTCCCAAATGACTGGGGTTGTCCGTTCTCCTTTAACATTAACCGGGTTCTTCTGGATTTCCATAAGGGCCGAAATGATATTCATGTTCGAGCGATATGGAATTTGAAATTCTTCCTGATAAGGCAGTGAATTCCGATCGTTTTGCCGTTTGATAATCAGTCTAATCGTTTTGCCGTTTCCCGCCATGATCATTTGGCTCCTTTCTTAGCTTTTGTATAATCCCGTTTCCGTGGCTGAATTAAAGAAACATCAACATCCTGGTAAGAAAGCTCAGGCTGTTTTGTGCTTGGATTGAATTTTGCCATTGTTGTTTTTAACCACTCATCATCATTACGATCAGGGAATTCTGGTTTATAGTGAGCACCACGGCTTTCATTACGGTTAAGCGCACCTAGTGTAATCACTTGTGCTAAATTAATCATACCCTCAAGCTGACGAACAAAAGAGGCGCTTGAGTTACTCCATTTAGCTGTATCTTCAATATTAATTCGCTTATATCGTTCAACGAAGTCTTGAAGCTTATCATAAGTCATCTTTAACTTCTTGTTTTCACGAACAACGGTCACATTATCCGTCATAAGCTCGCCAAGCTCTTTGTGAAGTAAATAAGCGTTCTCTGTTCCGCCCATTGATAAAATCGAATGGTATCTTTGTCCGTCCTCTGCTAACTGACGATCAAATATAGAAGATGAAATACCATCAGTAGAGCTAGTCATTCCCTTGATATAATCAAGCGCTGATGGTCCTGCTACCATACCGCCATATACAGCCGATAATAGTGAATTCGCACCAAGGCGGTTTGCACCATGCTGAGAATAATCACATTCACCAGCCGCAAACAAACCAGGAATATTCGTGCGCTGATCAAAATTCACCCAAAGTCCGCCCATTGAATAGTGAACAGCCGGGAATATTTTCATTGGAACCTTGCGTGGATCATCACCCATGAATTTTTCATAGATTTCCATAATTCCGCCCAGTTTAATATCCAGTTGTTTTGAATCAATGTGAGACAAATCAAGATATACCTTGTTCTCCCCATCAATTCCAAGCTTCTGGTTTACACACACATCAAAGATTTCACGTGTTGCAATATCACGTGGCACTAGATTTCCATAGGCAGGATATTTTTCCTCAAGGAAGTACCAAGGTTTGCCGTCCTTATACGTCCAAACACGACCGCCTTCTCCACGTGCTGATTCACTCATCAAGCGGTTTTTGTCATCACCAGGAATCGCTGTCGGATGAATTTGAATGAATTCTCCGTTAGCATAAAATGCGCCTTGCTCGTACAATCTTGCAGCTGCATAACCTGTATTGATCGTTGAGTTCGTTGATTTTCCAAAAATAAGACCAGGTCCACCTGTCGCAATAATAACTGCGTCAGCCGGAAATGCCTTCATTTCCATTGAACGTAAGTCTTGAGCAGTAATGCCTCGGCAGACGCCCTCTTGGTCAAGAACAGCCGATACAAATTCCCAGCTCTCATACTTTGTTACTAAACCTTCTGCTTCAAAACGACGAACCTGCTCATCTAGTGCGTATAATAGCTGTTGACCAGTTGTAGCGCCTGCGAATGCAGTTCGATGATGCTGCGTACCACCAAAACGACGGAAGTCGAGTAATCCTTCAGGTGTACGGTTGAACATTACGCCCATGCGGTCAAACATGTGAATGATTTTCGGAGCCGCTTCACACATTGCTTTTACAGGAGGCTGATTGGCTAGAAAATCTCCGCCATACACGGAATCATCGAAATGTTCCCATGGTGAATCATTCTCTCCTTTTGTATTAACCGCTCCGTTAATTCCGCCCTGTGCACAAACGGAGTGGGAACGTTTCACCGGCACCATCGAAAATAAATCTACTTTAGTCCCTGCTTCAGCGATCTTGATTGCGGCCATTAAGCCCGCCAAGCCGCCGCCGACAATGACAATTTTTCCTTTGCTCATTTATGTTTTCCTCCTATCGAGTATTCGACAAAACTCGGGTCGTACTACGTGCTAAGTGCTACGTGCTAGGCGCACCAGAACCTATTCGTTCCTGCCAGCACCTATTACGCAAATGCAAGAATCGCGCGTACCCCAATAATGGATAGTACAACAAAAAGTCCGAGTGTAATATATTGGGTAATTTTTTGAGATTTTGGTGAAACGGTAATCCCCCAAGTAATTAAGAAAGTCCAAACTCCGTTCGCGAAATGGAAAACGGACCCAACAATCCCGATAATATAAAGCACCAATGCGATTGGGCTTTCAACGATGCCGGCCATTAGATCATAACTTGCTTCCACTCCAAAAAACTCTACTTGGATTTTTGTTTCCCAAATATGCCAAGTTACAAAGATAAGAGTGATAACTCCGCTTAAACGCTGTAAATAAAACTTCCAGTTTCTAAAATACCCATAGCGGTTGACATTGTTTTTCGCCTGAAACGCAATATAAACCCCATAAATACCGTGAAAATACATCGGAATAAAAATAATAAATGCCTCAAGGAAATATTTAAATGGCAAATTCACCATGATTCCCGCGGCAGTATTGTATGCATCAATCCCCCATGTTGCTGTATAGTTCACAAAAAGGTGAACCATCAGGAACACCCCAACTGGGATGATTCCTGACAGGGAGTGAAGCTTTCGATACAAATGCTGATTTTTTCGCTCCATCTCTTATAACCTCCTAATACTTTTAACTATCATTTGGTGCTCTGCTAATCTGGTAAACTACTAAAGCACCGTTCCCGCATTCGATTGTTGATTTCCGCTCCAGGTGCTCCCTTTCCGCGGGGGAGTCCGGGAGCCTCCTCGACGCTTTAGCGCCTGTGGGGTCTCCCGTGACACCTTCTCCCGCAGGAGTCTCGCACCTTCCTCTCCAATCAACAATCAACATCGTCTTTTATATTAAGCAAGCACTAGCTCGCGCTCGCTTTTATTTTGTTTCTTCTTTTCTATTAAAAATTTCCCAGAGATACCAGGATGAGTCATTTCAAAAGGATTTAAGATCGTATCTAGTTCTTCAGTAGTAAGCACGCCACGCTCAAGCACGATTTCTCTTACCGGTCTCTTTGCAACGATTGCTTCACGAGCAATGGATGCAGCTGTTTCATAACCAACATGAGGGTTGATCGCTGTGATTACGCCGACACTATTATCTACATAAGAAGCCATTCTATCTGCATTAGCTGTAATTCCGCTTAGGCAATGAGTACGGAATACATTGAACACATTCGTCATTACTTTTATAGACTGTAAAAGATTGAATACAATTACCGGTTCCATTACGTTAAGCTCAAATTGGCCTGCTTCAGAAGCCATGCTGATTGTTAAATCGTTTCCAGCTACTTGGAACGCACTTTGATTTAATACTTCTGCCATAACAGGATTTACTTTTCCTGGCATGATGGAAGAACCTGGCTGACGAGCTGGTAAATTAATTTCACCAAATCCACAACGAGGACCTGAAGCCATCATCCGTAAATCGTTGGCAACTTTAGACATATTTAGCATACAAACCTTCAATGCAGAAGATACTTCTACATAGCAATCTGTATTTTGTGTACCATCAACAAGGTTTTCAGATCCTTTTAATGGATAACCACTGAATTCGGATAAATAGCTAACTGCTTTCTTAATATACTCAGGGTCAGCATTCAAACCAGTTCCGACTGCTGTTGCCCCCATATTTACTTCATATAAATGCTCACGTGTAGCATCGATTCGTTTAATATCTCTTCTAAGAACTCGTGCATATGCTTCAAACTCTTGACCAAGGCGAATTGGCACAGCATCCTGTAAGTGAGTTCTTCCCATTTTAATGATGCCGTCAAACTCACGTGCCTTGTTCATGAATTCTGCATGCAAGTCTTCCATCGCTTCAAGCAATACATCTAAAGATGCAAGCGTAGAAAGATGAATAGCTGTTGGGAAAGAATCGTTTGTAGATTGAGCCATATTTACGTGGCTGTTTGGACTGATTACTTTGTAATTCCCTTTTTGTTCACCGATCAATTCAAGTGCACGGTTGGCAATGACTTCATTTGTATTCATGTTGATGGAAGTACCTGCTCCACCTTGGATTGGATCGACGATAAATTGATCATGAAGACGACCATCGATTACTTCTTGAGCTGCTGCTGCAATTGCATCGGCGATTTTCCGATCCATTTGGCCGATTTCTGCATTCGCAAGAGCCGCTGCTTTTTTTACAATTGCCATTGCAATAATTAATGCTTCATCAATTCGATATCCGGTGATAGGAAAGTTTTCGATTGCACGCATCGTCTGAACTCCATAATAAGCCTCAACCGGTACTTCTTTTTCACCTAAAAAGTCTTTTTCGATGCGGAATAAATCTTTCATCACATTCATCTCCTAATTTTTTTATATGGGGGACCTCCCCCTTCACTTTACTTCTGTAAAGCATCGGGGGACTGTCCCCCAATGCTTTAAAGGACTACCATGCTTAGTAGGATGCCGATTGCTACGGCTCCGACTGAAGCGATTAGACCAGGGACCATGAAGCTGTGGTTTAAAATGTACTTACCAATTTTTGTTGTTCCTGTACGGTCAAAGTTGATTGCTGCAACAACTGTTGGATAGTTCGGAATGAAGAAGTATCCGTTAACAGCCGGGAACATTGCGATTAATAAAGCCGGGTTAATACCAAGTGTGATTCCAAGCGGCATAAGTGTACGTACTGTTGCTGCTTGGCTGTAAAGCAAGATTGATAAAGCAAACAATGCGATAGCAAATAACCAAGGTGCTGCAGTTACTAGGTCAGAAATTGAACCAGAAATTAGCGCCATATTTCCTTGGAAGAATGTATCTCCCATCCAAGCGATACCGAAGATTGCAACAACCGCTGCAGCTCCAGCCTTAAACACACTACCTGAAACGATTTCTTCAACATTTGGTTTACAGAAAATGATCATCAATGCCGCAATGGACAACATAACAATTTCAATTGCAGCTGGCATTGTCATACGAGTGAATACACCTTCAATTTCCCAACCTGGACGTAATTCTTGGAATGAACCAAGGATAACAACAAGGACAGCAGCTACTAAGAACAAGATAACGGATAGCTTTGCACCAGGAGTTGGGTTAAATGCTTTCTTGTCCTTTTTAATCGGAGCAAGACCTGCTTCAAGACGTTTTAAATAATCAGGATCCATATTAAGCTCTTTACCAGTTTTGCTCGCAACGAATGCAGCAATCATACAAGCAATAAACGTAGAAGGAACACAGATTAACATGATGTCGAGTAAGCTGATATTAAAATCAGTCAATAAAGCTAATAGAGCAACAGTCGCCGCAGAAATCGGACTAGCTGTAATTGCCTGCTGCGATGCGATAACCGCGATTGACATTGGGCGTTCCGGACGAACTCCAGATTCGCGAGCTACTTCGGCAATAACCGGTAGAATCGAATAAGCAACGTGACCGGTTCCAGCACAGAAAGTGAAAATGTACGTAACCATTGGAGCGATGAAAGTAATCCATTTAGGATGCTTTCGAAGTGCTTTTTCAGCAATGAAAACGAGATACTCCATTCCACCTGCTGCTTGTAAAGCACCTGCTGCCGTAATAACAGCAAGAATCATCAACATTACATCAATTGGTGCTGATGTTGGCTGAAGCCCAAAACCGAAAACGAGAATTCCGAGACCAACACCACCCATAACTCCAAGGCCTACGCCGCCAAGCCTAGCACCGATGAAGATACAGGTAAGCACGATAAGAAATTGAATCCAAAACATGTTGTTTCCCTCCAGACGAGAAATTTTTTCATTTTTCTTTGATGTTTAAAAATAATGCATTTTTTTGAAGCTGATAATTTGGCAAGGTTATTAGTGCTGTAAAATATAAACTTAGTATCAAAATTTCTGGCATTATTTAATCTTATTTTTTGCAAAATTATCAAATCCTCAATGTGACCTTCCGGATGCTCAATAACACTGAACCTCCCGCCACCTTCTTTCCCTTGATCAGACTCTTAACAAAATTCCGGAAGTAAAACTGTTAATCCCCTTCCTTTGCTGCGAATCATTCACAAGCTGCTTCATTAATAACGCAACTTAGTTTGTGAATTAATTCACAATGTTTTTCAAATAAAACAGTTAGCTCACCTTGCTGAGGTATGCTAAGCTAGAAGACAGCGTTTCAATCTGGTGAGAATGGGGAAGCCTGCCTTCTTGCTTAAATAGAGAATAATATCCGTCCTACGAAAAACTACATTTTCCTACAAGATGAATTGATAACTTAATAAATTTGTCATAAATTTAAGTTTGGATTTAGAGCATATCGCTTAAAATGGTATTGTCATCAAACACCTTGCTGAATAATGATCGTTAACAAAAGACAAATACAGGAAGTGGCACAACTATGCAAAGACGTTTTCTAGTCTATTTAGCGATGATGATCGCGGTACCGATTGCCGGTGAACTAAAGTCCTTCCCAATTCAAGAAACCGTTCGGGTAAGCCTTGGAACACCGGTCTTCTTTTTCTTTCTATTATGGTCACGACAAATTAATTCGGTTGTCTCTGGCTTCCTTGTTGGTATATCTGTTGTTGCATTCCGCGTTTTGCTCGGAGTATACGTTGGCGATATGGATTTTGTTGATGCCTTCGATACATATTTTCCGGTTTTTTTCTATTATTTAGTGTTCGCAGCGATGTTTCATTTTTTAAAAGTAAAACAGCGTATCGACCAGCCCTTGTATATCGGACTTCTTGGAGTGTTCATGGAAATCGTCTCCACCATTACGGAAATCGGCGTCCGCTCCATCTACACCCAAATGCCGATGACCATTCATTCTTTCCTATTAATTAGTATTATTGCCATTATCCGCAGTTTCTTCGTTCTTGGATTTTTCAATCTCCTTGTCATTCGGGAGGCACGGCTCGCTGAAGATGCTCAACGGCATCGTAATGAACAGATGCTTGTTCTGATTTCTAATTTATTTGTTGAAATGGTACAGCTTAATAAAACAATGAAAAACACCGAACAGCTGACGAGCATCGGCTATGGACTTTATCGGGATTTAAAAGAAAGCGGGAATGATGTTTTTGCCCAAACAGCACTTAAAATTGCCGGTGAAATCCATGAAATTAAAAAGGACAACCAGCGAATTTATGCAGGGCTTTCTAAAATGATGGCCAAGGAGAAGCTTAATGATTTCATGCCCATTAGTGAAATTATTCATGTAGTCGTTACGGGGAATAAAAGATATGCAGCTCATCTTAACAAGAATATAGAATTTAACATTAATATTATTGGAATTCACCCAGCCTATAATACATTCTTACTACTTTCGGTTGTTAACAACTTAGTTTCCAATGCGGTTGAAGCGATTGATACTAAGGGTGAAATTGACATTGAAGCACAAATGGACCTTGATATGCTTGAAGTTCGCGTTAAAGATAATGGCTCAGGTATTAGTCCGCGAAATAGGCCATTAATCTTCACACCCGGCTTTACAACGAAATTTGATCAGATTGGAAATGCCTCCAATGGAATTGGTCTATCCTATGTGAAAGATATGATCGAAGGGCTTGGGGGTTCGATTCGCTTAGAAGAATTAGAAAGCTGCAACAAGACAGTGTTTACCATTTGTCTCCCAATAAAAAAACTTACGGAGAGAGGCTGAGACCGGTGAACTTTTTTATCGTAGATGATTCTGCTCCAATTCGAGCAATGTTAGCCAATATTATTGAAGATGAAGACCTTGGGACTGTTTGTGGAGAGGCAGAAGATGGGTCCGAGGTTTACGCAGACGAACTTGCCAAAAAAAGGATTGATATTTTACTAATCGACCTACTCATGCCTAATCGGGACGGGATTGAAACAGTCCGGGAAATTGCTCCAACCTTCTCCGGAAAAATCATTATGGTATCCCAAGTGGAGTCAAAGGATATGATCGGGGAAGCCTACTCACTCGGGGTCGAATATTATATTACCAAACCGATCAACAGGCTCGAGGTAGTCAATGTCCTTAAGAAGGTATGTGAGCATCTTCTCCTTGAAAAATCAATTATGGATATTCAAAAATCATTAAGCACTCTGCAGCAAATCAGCATCCCTACTCCTTCGAATGCCGGCGTAAAACATGGGTCACGTGCAGGTATGACTTCAAGCACTGGCTCAGGGCCTATCATCAATTCAGGGAAAAACGTGTTGCTCGAACTTGGCATTATTGCTGAAAGTGGAAACAAGGATTTACTTGATATATTGAGTATTATTTACCAATTAGAAAATGAAGGGGTTCGAGTCACACCTTCCTTAAAGGATTTATACGAAAGAGTAGTCGAAAAACGGATTGGACATAACACATGCCCAGCTGTTATTAAAAAGGAAACAAAGGCGGGGGAACAAAGAATTCGCCGTGCTATTCACCAAGCTCTCGATCATATTGCGGCACTGGGCTTGACCGATTATGCCAATCCCAAATTCGAACATTATGCTTCCACCTTTTTCGATCATTCTCAAGTCCGTTTAAAAATGCTGGAACTAGAAGGTAAAGCTAATAATACCTCGACTCCTTTGCGAATCAACATAAAAAAATTCATTCAAGCTCTTTACATGGAAGCGAAGGAAAATATGTAAAAAAGCTCAGCCTTCCCGAGAAATTCGGGAAGGCTGTTTTTCTGATCTATGGTTCCGTAGCACCGTTGCTGGCGCTGTTCATTGGAAACGCTGTTCACATGTTACCCGGCTTTTGCTATCTCTTTTTGCTCTTCGTTCACTTTTCTTCCCCAGAAGCTTGCCAGAAGCGAGCCTGATACGTTATGCCAAACACTGAAGATCGCACTAGGTACGGCCGAAAGTGGTGAGAAGTGCGCAGTTGCGAGTGCCGCTCCCAATCCAGAATTCTGCATCCCCACTTCGATTGAAATCGCTTTTTGATCTGCAAAATCCATTTTAAACAATTTTCCTGCAAAAAATCCTAATGTATAACCTAATAAATTATGTAAAATAACAACCGCAAAGATGATTAATCCTGTCTCGGCAATTCTTTCCTTACTCGCGCTTACAACCGCTGCGACAATCGCCACAATTCCAAGCACAGACACTAACGGCAATGCTTTGACACTTTGTTCCACCTGTTTGTGGAATAACGCCTTAACGATAAGTCCAAGGATGATCGGAACAAGGACAATTTTCACAACCGATATAAACATGTCCCCGGCAGACACAGGCAGCCATTTGCTTGCCAATAACAGAATAATCGCCGGAGTCAAGATTGGAGACAACAGAGTTGAAACAGATGTGACCGCAACGGACAATGCTGTATTCCCTTTGGCCAGGAAGGTCATGACATTTGAAGAAGTCCCCCCAGGACATGCACCAACCAAAATAACTCCAACAGCAATCTCAGGCGGCAAACGAAGAATAACGGCCAATAAATAGGCCAATAATGGCATAATCAAATATTGTGCCGCAACACCAATCAGCACAGATTTTGGATGACTAAATACTTCCTTAAAATCATTCAACGATAATGTCAAACCCATCCCAAACATAATAATTCCAAGCAGAATAGGGATGTATGGACCAATCCAAACAAATCCTTCCGGGATAAAAAATGCAAGACCGGCAACAATCAACACCCAATATGCAAAAGTGTTTCCGGCAAACACACTCACCTTCTCTAATGCTTTCACGAACTAAACACCTCCTGAAAATTTAGTTTTTATTATACTATTAAAATAAAAATTTTCAATATAATTATAATAATTAAACTATTTTGATATAAATTTACCTCGAAATAATGTTTTAAAATTAAAATTATTCACATATTGTTCATAAGGGGTTTAAGAAGATGGTGCCCGTGAATCCCTTCTTTATCACCATTCATCAGCTACCCCCTCACTTTCCAGCAGGTGACACTCTATTTTTAATATAGTAATATAAAACTATTATTACCCATTTTTCATTACGGGTTGTGAAATGAACGTTTTCAGTCATCGCACTGTTTACAATGAGGTGGATGCTTTTGATATTCGAAAATATATTTCCCAAATTCGACATGATTGTAGCGATCGTTTTTGGACTTATTGCAAGCATTTTAACTTTAGTCGGACTAATTTCAATTTTTGTCTCATTGAACAGCCACCATAAAATACAAAAATGCCGAGAATTGTATTGGTCTCTATTAAAACCAATGAACCGCCAAGATCTGCTCGAAAACCTACATTTATATGAAAGTATCTTTCATGATAAAGAACGATTCACCACTCGGGTCATTGAAATCTGCAGACTTACCATCTACTTTGTTATCATCATAACTGTCGGTATGAATATTATTTCAATCACTCGATTTAAATGGTATGAATACCTTATCGTGACGATATTTTCCAGCCTAATATGGTACCTTTTTATCAAATTTGCGGCAATTTTGCAGGATTTAAAGCAGGTAGATAAAGTATCATCCTTGCCCTCTTTTCACAACTTACTCAATGCTGATTTTACCGAAAAAAAATTAAATACGGTTTTTCTTGCTGCCACTACATTAAAAAGCAAACTATATATTTTCTATACTCCTGAAAAAGGTCTTATATTTCAATTTTACCTTGGGACGTTTTTACCGCTAAAAAATGTAACGATTCGTTTATGCAGCATGGAATTTGGGGTTAAAAAAGAAGACTATCCGATTCCTCGAATGATGCTCGATGCACAATTTGATCACGACCAAAATCTTTATATCCTAGATAATGAGATTGGATTAACTCCTGAACAGATCGCGATTAATCAAAGAATCCGGTTTTCAAAAGAAAACAATTTCGATCTTCATCATATGTTGGAAAACGATCGTTTCGACCCTAAATTAATGTTTTATTTAAAGGGCGTTCCATTTGATATTTCTGTCATAAACTCTTTAAAGATTCATTTTCAAATTGAAGGACACCAAGGAGTCGTAGATGCAGGTTTTACGATGGATATTAGTGAAATGATCAAAACTTCTTCAGACTACTTAAATAAAAATGCCAAAATGCTAGATATTGAATTTAATATCGGCGATGAACACATCACTCAAAAATATCCGTTTGCTTCTGTTAATGAATATACCGAGTATATGAATCGAATGAAGCTTGAAGAAAGCAACACGGTTCAGCTCGAATGGAACCAGCAAGGACAAATAAGTGCTTTTGTTGTGGATGGAGCTACATTGGAAATAAATCAATTGGGCAATCCTAAACCAAAAGGTCAGTTTATGTATTAAAATAGCTTCCCTGCATTATGCAGTGGGAAGCTATTTTTGTAATCGATAAGTGGGATTGGGTGCATTTTCTTTGATGGCTCTTGCCGGTTTTGTAACCAATAAGAGGGATTAGTACCCTGTTTTCCGCTTTCACCTGCAATATAGGGTACTAATACATCCTTTAGTGCCCTCTATTTCTGTTTTCACCACAATTTAGGGCACTAACACATCCCTTAGTTCCCTCTTTTTCCAATTTCACCACAGATTAGGACACTAATCAGCGCAGCCACCTCAACCCCACACCCTACAAAAAAAAACAACCTATCCAATAATTGAATAAGTCATTTCAGCCAAAACCCCGGCCAACTAAAAATATCTTTTAGAATAATCATTAAGCAATTCCGATAAAAATACCCGTCTGTCCTCCGGCAGGGTGAAATGGACCCCGTACTGGTACATACCGTCAGGCAATTCATAACTCCAAATAATTTCCCCAAACAAGTGAATTTTCTCTCCTAAAAAAGCTGGTTCAAAAGAATAAATGACCTTTTGATGGACTAATAGATTTAAATTAGATAAAAACCGCAATCCTCCTGGACCAATATTCTCCAATACCAATTCCGTTTTCCCAATCTCAATATCATCCATATTAATCAAGGTCATTTCTGAAACAATCGGGTTTCTTACGTTTATTCGCAAGAAATTTTGTTTATCTTCATTTTGACTGTTTTCTCCAACCCTAATCACAGTTTTCCTGCCCTCAGTGATTCCCTCCATACTTTCATTCAATCGCTCTATGTTATTTAAAGTTAACGTTTTTAAACTCATTTCTTACATCCCCCTGTAAAAAAAGATTCCAATAAAACTCAATATCCACCAGACATCCATCTAAATGGGTTTTATCTAGTAAAATATAACTATGTATAAATAACGACACTTTATCCTAAAACGTTGAGCCCTTAAACAATATTTCCCAACCCATTTAAAAAAGGGGCTAAGCAAGGAATCCCGCATAAAAAACAAAAAAGCTCACCAAATCAAAGGGTGAGCTCAACATCAAATATATTCTCTTTCATTTTCAAGCACTTTTCTTAATTTCTTTAGAACTTGTGAGTGGATTTGCGAAATTCTTGATTTATGAAGCCCTAATATTCTACCAATATCATTCATACTTAAATTCTCATAATAAATAAGTGATAGAATAATTCTTTCTTTCTCGGGCAGTTCATCAATGAGGGAAATCAATTGCTGTTTTCGCTCTTTTTCTTCGATTATTTTTGATTGCTCATCGAAATACTGGTCAGGAATCAAATCGATTTTCATTTGACTCTCTTCCCCATTTTCGATAGGTTCATATAAAGAATATTGCTTATCAAATGCAGATTGAGTAATTATCTTTTCGCATTCCTCGGGGCTGATATTCAAAAAACTGCTTACCTCTTTAACCGTTGGCTGCCTGAAAAACTTTTGTTCTAATTTCTCGTACGCCTTATATACTTCTTTTTCCTTTTTTCTTAACGTCCGCGATAGCGGGTCGTTTCGGCGCAGGCCGTCGTAAATTTCACCGCGAATTCTTTGAGTGGCATAGGTTTCGAATTTTACATCTTCACGTTGATTATATTTTCGAAATGCGTCCAATAACCCCATCATTCCAAATGAAATCAATTCATCTTCATCGATATTATGGGGCAGACTTCGTCTCGCCTTTTTCACGATTTTATGAACCAATGGAACATATTGAGTTAAAGATTCCTCTTCGGAATTTTGATACATGGATCTCCCTCCTCCCAATATCAGCAAACCGAGCTCAAAGTAATGAGCCTTATCTTTTAATTAATACCCTTGACAGCTTATCGACAAATCCTTTAATCCCTTTGTTTCTGGAGTGATTCTGGTAATGATGTAAATACACATTGACTAAATCCTTCATCCATTTGGCTGCGTGAGATTTCGGATACTTTAAGTAAAAAGGCGACTGTTCAAGCACGGATTGTGATACATGCGAATCATTCGGCAGAAATCCAAGAACCTCGATGTTTTTTTGTAAAAATCGCTCAGCGACAACCTTCACCCTGTTGGCAACAGCCATCCCTTCCTTTACATTCGCCACACGATTGACGACTAAGCGGAAATGGATCGTAGGATCCTGGTTATGCAAGATTTTTATCACGGAATAGGCATCTGTAATCGCTGTTGGTTCAGGTGTTGTCAAAAGAATGATTTCATCTGCGGCGATGTGACAGCGTTGCGATTCCTTGGAAAGCCCTGCACCCGTATCAAACAACACAATATCAGCGTATCCGTGTAATTTTTCTAGTTCCTCAAATAAATAGTTTGTTTCTTGATCGCTCAAATTTAACATTTCTTCAAAGCCGCTCCCGCCGGAGAGCAGTTCTAAGCCGTTGGGTCCCTTTTCTATAACATCCCAAATAGATAATCTTTTCTTAACCATATCGACGAGATGATACTTCGGAGTCAACCCAATTAATATATCTAAATTCGCCATCCCAATATCTAAGTCAATGAGCACCACTTTTTGACCGGATTCGATTAGACTTAAGGCAAAGCTTAAGGCAAAATTGGATTTTCCGACGCCGCCCTTGCCACTCGTTATCGACACTACCTTTGTTGCTCTTTCTTGTTGTGGGCTATTAAATTGCTGATACAATTCTCGCAGCCTCTGTGCTTGATCCTGCTTCATCCTCATCTACTCCCAAAATCTTTTTAGCCATAAACTGCGGGTCTGCAACGATAATGTCTTCTGGAACACCTTGTCCCATACTTATGAATGATAAGGGGTAAGGGTAGTGATAAAGTAAATTTAGCGCGGCACCATAACAGGTGCTTTCATCCCATTTTGTTAAGATCATTTTGTCAATCTTAACCGACTTCATTCGGTCGACGATTTGCTGCATATCCTTCCACCTCGATGTCATACTGAGAACAAGGTGATTTTCTTGCTTTAATGAGTGGGATAAGAAATCATTAATTTCTTCAATATACTGTTCCTCAAGATAATTCCGGCCTGCACTATCCATAAAAATCATCTGACAATTCTTTAGATGATCAAAGGCGACTTTAAAATCCCTCGGGCTCTCCACTACGCCAATTGGAATGTTTAATATATTGGCATATGTTTTCAGCTGTTCAACAGCTGCAATCCGAAAGGTATCTGCTGTTAAAAACCCAACTTTCTTTCTTTGATATAACACTTGTCTTGATGCCAGCTTGGCGATCGTCGTCGTTTTGCCAACCCCGGTCGGACCAAGCAGAGTAATAATATTTACACTCGGATCTAAACCCTCTCGGGAAATCCCATCTTCAAACAGCTGAATGAGAACTGAAAAGACTGCTTCCTGAATCTCAAGTTCTGTTTGTTGTTCCAAATGAGGGTTTTGGGCTTTCACCTTTTTAACAATAAATTGAATGACCGCTTTATCTACTTCTTGGTCCTCTAAGCGATCAATCCATTTTTGTAATTTGCCGGCACTTGAATCCGTAAATGAATCATTTTCTTTTGAAAAATTTTTAAGCATTTCTTCCATATGGGAAAGTCTTTTAAGGACCTCTGTTTCCGTCCGCATTGGCGTTGGAACGGTCGCCTCTTCCTGTTTTTCTTTCTTCTGCTCATGTGTCGGATTGGCCACCTCGGAAGCGGCAATCACTTCCAGTTGTTTTTTCTTAAAAAGCCCTAAAAAACCGCCTGTTTTCTTTTCATTCGTGTTTAAAATAACCGCATTTTCCCCTAATTCCAAGCGAATCTGCTGAATAGCTTGTGGTAATGAATCTACGATGTATCGTTTAATTTTCATTAACTAACCACTCCAAGATTTTGAAAATTTACGACCCCAACATTTTGAACTTCAACATCCGATTCTAACTCGTTAAAAGATATAACGGGAATGTCTCCATTAATGCGTTCAACAATTTGTTTTAAATACATTCGGATCGTTGGGGAAGTTAAGATCACTGGTTGAATTCCCACATTCATAACAGTTTGAATGGTTTCGTTTAATGAACCTACTAATTGTTGAATCGTTGGTGGGTCTAAGGTTAAATAAACACCCTGCTCTGTCTCCTGAACACTTTCGGAAATGATTTTTTCAATCGATGAATGTACCGTAATAACTTGGACCATTTTATTGACTGTCAGCTGTTTCGTAATTTGCCGTGACAAGCTTTGTCTTACATATTCAGTAAGATAGTCAGGATTCTTTGTAAAAACAGCCCAATCGGCAAGCGTCTCAAGGATCACAGACAAATTTCTTATCGATATTTTTTCTTTTAACAGCTTTTGCAGTACCTTTTGAATTTCACCGACAGACAATAATTGCGGTACCAGCTCTTCCACGATTGAAGGGAATGTTTCTTTCGTCTTTTCGATTAATTGCTTTGTTTCTTCTCTGCCTAAAATCTCATGGGCAAACCGTTTAATCGTTTCGGTTAGATGGGTGGAAATAACCGAAGAGGCATCCACGACGATATAACCATAAAGCTCTGCTTTTCTTTTCATTTCCTCGTTAATCCATAAAGCGGGCAGACCAAATGTTGGTTCCGTTGTTTCAATCCCGACAATTCCATGTTCATCATCCTCAGGGGCGAGCATCAGAAAATGATTCAAGAATATTTCCCCTTTAGCGATTTCATTGCCTTTTAGTTTGATGACATATTCATTTGATTCTAAATTTAAATTGTCCCGGATTCGGATAATCGGGATAACTAAACCAAACTCCAAAGCAATTTGCTTGCGGATCGCGATGACCCGGTCTAAAATATCTCCTCCCTGCGAGCTATCTGCTAAAGGGATTAGACCTAAGCCAAACTCTAACTCTAGTGAATCAACTTGGAGGAGATTCAGGACGTTTTCCGGACTATTTTCTTCCTCGATTGGCACCTCATTAATCTCTTCTTGTTCTTCTGTTTCCTTTTCTCGAGCTTTTTGCATTGTATAGGCACCCCATACGAGTAACCCCGCGATGCTCCACGTTAAGAAAATACCAATCGGCGTTACTACCCCAAACAATGCAATGAAACCTGCAACAACATAAATCAACTTAGGATAAGCAAACAGTTGGCGGGTTAGGTCGTCTCCGAGGTTTCCATCAGAGGCTGCTCGAGTTACAATGATCCCCATTGCCGTTGAAATTAACAGGGCCGGAATTTGACTGACAAGACCATCACCGACAGATAGTAAAGTAAAAGTAGTTGCCGCTTGTGATAAGCTCATCCCTAACATCGTCATCCCAATGATAAAACCACCGAGGATGTTGATTACTAAAATAATGATCCCGGCAATCGCATCTCCCTTGACGAACTTACTGGCACCATCCATTGCCCCATAAAAATCAGATTCCTGTTCAATCTTCTTTCTGCGGGCCCGTGCATCTTTTTCACTAATTAGACCGGCATTTAAATCAGCGTCTATGCTCATTTGCTTCCCGGGCATGGCATCCAAGGTGAAGCGGGCGGCGACTTCGGCAACCCGTTCAGAACCTTTTGTGATAACTAAGAATTGAATGATGACTAAAATAAGGAAGACGATAAATCCTGTGACTGGATTCCCACCGACAACAAATTCACCAAAGGTTGCAACAACACTCCCTGCATCACCCTTTGTTAAGATAGAACGAGTAGTTGAAACATTTAACGCCAGCCGGAACAGCGTCGTTAATAATAATAGAGAAGGGAAAATAGAGAAATCTAAAGCTTCCTTTGTATTCATCGAAACTAGAAGAATCGTCATCGATAAGGAAATATTAATAATGAGCAAAAAGTCCAATAAATGTGTTGGTAACGGGATAACCATCATTACAACAATCATTAGTACCGAAATTAAGACAGTAATATCTTTCAATTTCATATTTTCACCTTCTTCCCTTCCAATCTTTAATATTTGCCTTTTAATTGATAAACGTAAGCTAGTATTTCTGCGACTGCTTTAAACAGTTCTTCCGGTATTTCTTGACCTATTTCAACATTGGCGTATAATGCTCGAGCCAATGGCTTATTTTCAGTTGTAATAATGCCATTTTCCTTGGCAATTTCTTTAATCTTTTGGGCGATAAAGTCGACACCCTTCGCCACTACAACAGGTGCTTTTGTTCCATTTGAATCATATGAGATGGCAACCGCGTAGTGTGTTGGGTTTGTTATAATCACATCAGCTTTTGGAACTTCCTGCATCATTCGGTTATAGGTCATTTCTCTTTGTTTTTCTTTAATTTTTCCTTTAATGAACGGGTCACCTTCCGTTTTTTTCATTTCATCTTTAATATCTTGTTTAGACATTTTCATTTTCTTTTCATGATCAAATCTTTGATACATATAATCGGCAATCCCTAAGATGGCGTACAAGCCAGATATCGAAAGTCCTAATTTAGTAATGAGAGAGAAAAGGTACTCAACGATTTTTCCAATACTCATCTCAGATAAGCGAATCAGCATGGGCAGTTCTTTTTTTAACAGAAAAATAGAAACTCCGGCGATCATCGTTATTTTTAAAAGATTCTTAATGAGTTCCACAATCGAACGCAACGAAAAAATACGCTTCGCTCCCTCAATCGGGTTAAGTTTATTCAAAGAAAACTTTAAGTTCTCCGTTGTAAATAAAAAGCCTATTTGAATGTAACCGGATAATAAAGCTGCAAGATAGGTCACGAACAGCAGCGGTAGAATCGTTTTCAGCACATTAATAGAAAGGCCCATGAATATCTCTTGTGTACTTTCCGGAGATAATTCCAATAACAAAAAAGTAGAATATATGCCGCGGAACATAAGCATGATATTAGAACCCAGGTATTTCCCATAAAAGGTCAAGAAAAGAAAGAATGACAAGAACATTAGAGCAGTAGATACCTCAATACTTTTGGCGACCTGTCCTTTTTTCCTCGTTTCTCTTCGTTTCTGCGGAGTGGCCTTCTCTGTTTTTTCTCCTGAGAAAAGCTGCAAATCTAATCTTAATAAAAAGGTTGTGCTCTTGTTCATTTAAGCCGCTCCCATAATGCGAATCATATCCTCAACGGATTCAAACATTTGTGAAAACAATGTGGTCAGGATCAGAAAAAAACCGGGCAATAATAAGAACATAACGATAAGATAAACCCCTGTTTTTAAAGGAAACCCTACCACTAACAGATTAATTTGCGGTGTCGTTTTCCCGATGATACCGAGAATGACATCGACTAAAAATAAAATAAACACAATCGGCGCCGCGATTAAAAAAGCAATCATAAACGAATGTTCAAACGTTTCAAGTAAAAAAGTTGAGATTCTGCCATCCGTAAAGGAAGGAACGAGTGCACCTACACCGATCCAATTGTAGCTTTCCAGCACCCCTTGAATGAGCAAGTGATGCCCGTCAACAGAGAGGAGAAAGAGCGTCGCCAACATGTTCTTAAACCTTCCTGTTAAATTAACATTTGTGCCTGACTGCGGGTCATACATCGATCCCATAGAGAAGCCACTCTGAAGGTCGATAAAGGTGCCGGCCAGCTGAATCGCACTAAACGTGATGAAAGCGATAAAGCCTAACCCAAGGCCCACTAACGATTCCTTTAAAACAAGAACAAGGTACTCTCCGGTAAAAGCAGGAATCGGACTATGGTCAATCGATAATGATACGATCAGGGCGATAAAAAAAGAGAGACCAATCTTATAAATGTTCGGTATTGTCCTCATCATAAAGATGGGAACGGGAATGAAAAAACAGGTGATTCGAACGAAGACGAGTAAAAAGAACGGAATATCATTTAACCAATCCATTCTGCCCTACCCTGCATAATTCGAAAGATTAGCAAAAATGTTCTGCGTAAAATTTAATAGATGATTTAACATCCATGGTGCCAAAAATAATATCCCTAAGAAAACAGCCAAAATTTTTGGGACAAACACTAAGGTTTGCTCCTGTATTTGAGTCACCGATTGAAAAATACTTATGATAAGACCGACCACTAATGCGATTCCTAGGATGGGTGAAAGAACAAGGATCGTTACATAAATACCTTGCTTGGCTATTTCGGAAATCATCTCTGGTGTCATCAAAATCCCTCTCTTTTTAAAAGCTGATCAATAACGATTTAACGATTAAATGCCAACCATCAACGAGAATAAACAGCAATATTTTAAACGGCAACGAAATCATCACAGGCGGAAGCATCATCATCCCCATGGCCATTAAAATACTGGACACAATCATATCGATGATTAAAAAAGGTAAAAAAATCATAAATCCCATTTGAAAAGCAGTTTTTAACTCGCTGATGGCAAAGGCTGGAATAAGCACATTTATTGGAATATCCTTTATCGTTGCCGGTTTGTCCTTCTTGGCGTAATCCAAAAATAACGACAAATCCTTTTCCCGAGTATGCTTTGCCATAAACTCCTTTAAAGGCTGACTGGCTGAGTCAAATGCCTGTTGTTGAGTTATTTCTCCTTCAACAAACGGCTGGTACGCCTTTTCATTTATTTCGGAAAAAATCGGTCCCATAATAAACATCGTTAAAAATAATGACAAACCGATAATGACCTGGTTTGGCGGCATTTGTTGAGTACCTAAAGCGGTTCGAACAAATGATAATACGATTACAACCCTTGTAAACGAAGTCATCAGTAACAAAATCGCCGGGGCCACTGATAAAACAGTTAACAAAATAACTAGTTTAATAGATGTTGCCACTTCTTCTGGCTCAGAAGCTGAACCGGCATCAAGGTCTAATCCCGGTATTGAGAGATTGGGGGCTGCATGACCAATATCGGAAAAAAGCAAAAAAATAAACGGTAATATAATTATCAGTTTCTTAAGCAATGGAACCCCCCATTTATGATTCGTCGTGAATGTTTTTGATTGGGATTTTTGTTTGTTTCGTTTGCGTTATTTGGGAGGCTAGCGCGTGTTCCCACTTTTCAAGGTGATTGGCAGCTGTATCCTTTTTAAAGGGTAACCGCCTTCCCTGCTGTTTGTTTTCTTCCTCTTCTACAAGAGATTGGATAATCAAATCCTGCTCTTCTCCCGGGTCAATCGTGCGAATAAGACGCACTTCCTCGCCGACACCTAAGATATATAATGTTTTTCCGATCATTAACATTTGCAGTGAGCGATTACTCCCTAATGGAAAAGCCCCCAATGAATGATAAGGCCCTCGAGATTGAAGCTGTCTTGCTTTCGATTTTAAATACTTTAGTAACAAGAGTAGTAGAATAATGATACTCGCAAAGGAAAACACAAACTTAATAAAGGAAGGTGCTAATGACGTGTTGTCCTCTGCAGCGATCTTTTTCGAATCCGCTGAATCCGGTTCTTTTTGACTGCTATTCTTTGTATAGGAATCATAAACGGTGGCAGCCTCTGCTTTCCCGATTACTACTTTTCCACCATGAAACTGAGAAACGAGCAAAATGATTACAAGCATGATTGTCATTTTTTTCGCAAACTGCTCTATTTTCAAAAGACTGCACCTCTAATCTTGCATTTTATCTGCCCGTTCTTGCTTGGAAATGATATCGGTAATCCGGATCGCAAATTTCTCATCGACAACGACTACTTCAGCTTCGGCAATGGATGCTTCGTTAATCACCACATCGACATGCTCTCCAGCTAACTTTTCCACGGGGATAATGACACCTGGTTTTATTTTCAGGATATCCTTTACCTTCATATTTGTTTTTCCTAATTCCACGATGACCTGTAAGTTAACATCATCAATTAAATTTAACTCTTTACCAGATCCGGAGGTTTTCATGTCTCCTAAAATTGGTGCAAATTGAACGTTTTTAATCATTTTCGTTTGCTTAGCATTCATTGCGGTTTGCACCCCTTTAATCATTTTCGTCCAATAATAATGTTGATAGTTCAGAAGCTTTCTCCGGCGGCATTTTAGCCAATAACTCGCTTTGCTGACTTGTAGACATTTCTGCTAAAAGCAAGGCGGCTTCTTTCTTTTCCAATTGATCGAGAATGGCTGCTGCCTTTTTCGGGCTCATTTCCTGGTATACCTTTGATAATTTCTTATACGGATTGGAACCGGAGCTTTCTGATTCAACACTATTTTCTTGTTGTTCTTGCTCTAATTTTAATTGCGTTAATTCTTGTTCATTTTGTTCATTTTTTTGTTTCAGTTCTTTGTACTTTTCTTCCTCTTCTTTCAAAGCCTTTGATAATCGATCAAGTTCCGATTCCGTTTCCTTACTTTGAGCCACGCTCGTCTCATCTTTACTGAAGAACTGGTCTCCGATAAACGGTATATTTTTAAAAACATCGGCAAAGCTGCCTTTTACATCAAATCCAAAAAAGGATAAAGAGATTGAGAGAATTCCGATTGTAAACAATAGAGGGATAAGAAAATTAAAGAACAATCCATCTAATTTTTTGAATATCTTTCCCATACCACCAACTCCGCAAAGCTACTAAATTTTGTTTTGCAAATATCTAATTGTCGCCATTTCATCAAGCAAATTTTGTTCTTCTATTTTTACCCGTTCTTTGTATTCTTCATAAGACTTTTCCCGCCAGGAACTCCAAATCTTTTCCTCTTGATTCTTGGCTAGTAATTGACCTTTTTTACATTCGAATTCCTTCGTTACTTCAGCCAGTTTTATCTTTGCCTTTTCGATCTGTTTATCGATAAAACATACATATTGTTCTCTTTCATGGAGCTCCGTTATCATCAACGATCGTTCCATTAGTTTTTGATTTTCACGAATAAGGCTGTCTTTTTTTTCAACCAGCTCCTGCAGCTGATTTTCAGCGATTTCTTTGCTTTTTCTAAATGTATTCATTTCATTTAAAGCCGCTTCTTTTTCTTTTTCCTTCATTGTCAGTATATTTTCAAAGCGAAACGTGAACGTCATTATGCCATCTCTCCAAATTGTTGCTTCATTTTGATAATGGTATCCTCTAAATCGGATGGTTCTTTAACACCTTGTTTAAGGAAATGGTCAATCCAACCTTTGTTTTGTATCGCTGAATCAATTTCGGAATTTGAGCCTTGCTTATAGGCTCCAATTTTAATTAAATCCTCTGCTTCTTTATATACGGCCAGATGCTTTACTAATTTTTCGGCCGAATGAATGTGCTCAGGAGCAGCAATATCCTTCATCACCCGGCTTACGCTGTTCAATATATTAATAGAAGGAAAGTGTCCTTGCTGTGCTAATTTACGATCTAAAACGATGTGACCATCGAGAATGCCTCGAGTCGTATCGGCAATCGGCTCATTCATATCATCACCATCAACAAGAACCGTGTAGAATGCAGTAATATCTCCTTTTGGGCCGGTTCCAGCCCGTTCAAGCAGCTTAGGCAGCATCGCAAACACGGAAGGAGTATACCCTTTCGTAGTTGGCGGCTCACCAATCGCCAGTCCGATTTCTCGTTGTGCCATCGCAAACCGGGTAACCGAATCAATCATTAGATTGACACTCAGTCCTTGATCTCTGAAAAACTCAGCAATCGCTGTCGCAATAACCGCCCCTTTTATTCTCACTAAGGCCGGCTGGTCACTTGTCGCCACGACGACAACCGATCTTTCTAATCCTTCTTTGCCTAAATCTCTTTCGATAAAATCAAGGACTTCTCTTCCACGTTCCCCGATTAATCCAATAACATTTACATCTGCACTTGTATTTCGGGCAATCATCCCTAATAAAGTACTTTTTCCGACGCCGCTTCCGGCAAAGATACCGACTCTTTGCCCTTTCCCGATTGTTAACAATCCATCAATCGAACGGACACCGACACTTAACGGAGCATGGATTCGTGGTCGTTTTAACGGATTAGGAGGGTTATTATTCGTGTTCACTTCAACTAGTCCTGAAGGCAGAGGGCTTTCATCCATCGGCTTTCCCAGTCCATTTAAAACCTTGCCCAATAACTCCATTCCCACTTTAACGGTTAACGGTTTGCCTGTAGAAACTACTTCACAACCAGGTCCAATCGAAACAATTTCACCTAAAGGCATTAACAAGACCCGATTCCCTTTAAAACCGACCACCTCAGCTTCTAACGGCTTTTCATTAGGGGAAGGATAAATATGACACACATCGCCAAGCTTTACATCGGGTCCTTGCGACTCAATCGTCAGCCCGATTACCTGGGTTACTTTTCCATTAAACTTGATCGGATTGATTGTCTGTAGGGTGCGTAAATACTTATCAATTTCCAGCATTTTCATTGTACGTATCTTCCTGTAATGTTCTAAACAGCGCTTGTTTGATTTCTTTTAACTGAACATCAATCCGAGCATCGATGCTTCCATAAGAGGTGCGAACGACACAACCGCCTTTTTCAATCGAATGCTCCGGTACAATTTTTACTTCAACTTGCCCCTCGATGGACTCTAATAACTGATTGCGTTGATTTTGGACAAAATCGAAGTCATCCGGGCTTACACAGATTGTGATCATCGAACGTTCATTGGAATATAAAAGGTTTTGCTTGATCATTTCAATGAGCAGATTTGGCTCGGTCTCCAGTTCCTTTTTGATGATCTTTTCCGCAATTTGAATCGATAAGTCGATAACAAACGGCTCAGCTTCTCTAATAATTTCTTTTTTTTCTTCATAAGCTTGTTCAATAACTTCTTTTGCTAAATCGATTTTCGAGCAAAATTCTTGTTGTGCATGCTGAGCACCATCTTCATAGCCTTGATTAAACGAAACCTTTTTTATTTCTTCCATTTCAACGAGCAATTTTTCCTGCTCAATCCGTTTCCATTCCTCGAATTGCTGTTCTGCGATTTGCTTTTGTTTTTCCATACTCTCTTGAGCATCACTAACAATCTGTTGTGCTTGATGTTCTGCCCTTTGCAGAAGCTCCTCAATATGTTCATTGGTTTGGTGTTCAGTAGGCAATGAAAGGTCCGATTCCTTGCTCAAAAGTAAAAATTTCGTTTCCATGATAGGCGGGATCGAACTAGACTTAAAAATCTTAGATGACAACATCCTCGCCACCCTTTCTTTCGATGATGATCGAGCCTTCTTCCTCAAGCTTACGAACAATGCTGACGATACGACTCTGTGCATCCTCGGCCTCTTTAAGCCGCACAGGCTTATCAAATTGCCGTTGTTCCTCTAACAATTCAGCGCGTCGTTTCGAAATGTTTCGGAAAATGGCATCCTTCAGATCTTCGCTGGCAATTTTCAACGATAAGAATAAATCCTCTGTATCGACATCGCGTAAGATTCTTTGAATCGAATGATTATCCAGTAAAGCAATATCTTCAAAGATAAACATTTTGCTTTTTATTTCTTCGGCAAGATTTGAATTTTGCTGTGATAAGGATTCTAAAATATTCTTTTCAGTGCTTCGGTCTACTCCATTTAAGATGCCGACAATATTATCAATCCCATTATTTACTGAGTAATCATGGGCAGTAGTCGTAGATAGTTTTTCTTGAAGCACTTCCTCCACCTGGCGCACCACTTCCGGTGATACGGTATCCATTAGCGCGATTTTCATCGCGATGTCCGTTTGTTTCTCTGGAGAAAAGGAAGAAAGAATCGTTGACGCTTTTTTAGGATCCAGATAGGAAAGGACAAGGGCAATGGTTTGGGAATTTTCATATTGCAAAAGATTTAATATCTGAACCGGTTCTGCTTTTTGAGCAAAATTAAACGGTTTTTTGCGGTTCCTTACCGAAGACCGTTTTAACATTTCCTTTGCTTTCTCTTCTCCAAAAGAAAGGGCCAGCAAGTCTTTTGCAAAGTGTTCCCCGCCTGTTGATACTGAGTTTTTCTCGGCAGCCATGCTATAAAATTCATTTAAAACATCCTCTTTAACCTTGGAATCGATCCATTGCAAGCGTGAAATTTCTTTCGTAATAAGTTCCACTTCATCTTCCTTTAAGCGTTTATAAATGGGAGCAGAACCTTCTTTTCCTAAAGAAACCAATAATATTGCCACTTTTTGAAGTCCCGTTAATTGGCGCATCCTATCCCTCCTTTTCTTCTTTTATCCAGTACCTTAATAAGCTGACGAATTCATCGATGTTTTCTTCGGCTAAATGGTGGATCTCTTTATCGACTGGCTTCGTTTCCTGCAACGCTTTTTCCAGCTCATTAATGTTCTTGACTTCCAAATATTCAGAGGTCGGTTTAGCAGAAAGCTTGCTTTTGCGACTGAGATATTTCCACAAAAAGACACCCGCTGCAATCAAGATAAGGGCTAAAACTCCCCACAGAATATAGGATAAATAAGAAGCTTTTTCCTCGGCTGAAGACGAAGCGGCTGCACTCGCTGTCTTTCCGGAAAACTCTCTTGGGAATATCGTAATTCGATTATTTATCTCGTCATCTTCTAACGAATTGCCGTTATTATCTATAGCGGTACGAACTACATTTGAAATAATGCTTTTTATATTGTTTTGTGTTTCAAGGGTTAACGACTGTGGATCATCAGGTTCCGGTGGCTCCACCCCAACATTAATGGTAAGGTCCTCAATCGTATAAGGGCTTTCAATAATTTCCTTCGTAATCCGGTTAAATTCGTAGTTGACTCGATTTTGAACTTCCTCGTACTCGTTATTTTCTGATTCACTCGCCGCAGGGTACTCAATATCCTCTGCAGGAGAATCCGCTCCGCCCGGCACAGCGCCCTGCCCGCTGTAGCTTTTGGTAACCTTTTCTACGCTGACAGCGATTCCTTCATTCGCCTCTGGATCAACAGGCTCTACTAAGCTTTGATTTGTTTTTACCTTATCAAAGTTTAGTTTTGCAAAGGTTTGGACTAACACTTTATCTTGTCCGAGCATCGTACCAAGCATTTGCTGAATACTGCGCTGAATATCCGCCTCTACCTTTTGCTTGATTTGTCTTTGCTTCTCGTAGCCATCCAATTCTTCAAAGGTTGAATCATCTGTTTTTGGCAATGCCAGCAATTGACCGTTTTGATCGGTAATGATGATATTTTCTTCTGGCAGGTTTGGGATACTTTTTGCAGCTAAATGGTACAGCGCTTTAACCTGACCTGTATCCAACTCCTCACCCGGCTCCAAGTTCACAATAATCGATGCGCTCGATTTGTCCTCTGTCTCAGGCCGAATAAAGACACTTTCTTTTGGCAGGGTAATCATGACTTCAGCGCTTTTTACCCCACTGATTTTGCTGATAAGGTTAGCCAATTGAGCTTGGATAACCTCCCTTTCCATTACATCTAATTCGCGTTCTGTTACTCCGAACTTTAAGTCTTTTGTTTGTTCGGAAAAGCTGATTGAACCGTTTTTCGGCAAACCCTCCGAGGCTAGATTTACGATGAGGTCGGGAACGTTTTCATTAGGAACTAGAATTTGGGTCCCATTACTTGCTATTTCATACTCGGTAAACCCTTGTTTATCGAGAACGCCTTTAATCTCACCTATTTCTTTTTGACTTAAATTATTCGCATATAACGGAACTAAATTAGGCTTAGAAACAAAGAAGATCGCCACACTCAGAATGACAATAAGCCCCAAAAATGATCCAATATAAATCGCTTTATTTTTTTTGCTTACGTTTTTCCAAAACTGTGTAATCTTTTCCTTAAAATCAACGAATTTATTCATATATCCTCCGCTATTTTCATAAAAGATAAGCCGTATTTATACTTGCATTCTCATGACTTCTTGATAAGCTTCAACGACCTTATCTCTTACTTGCGTAGTTAACTGCAGTGCTATTTGCGCCTTTTGAGCAGCGATCGTCACATCATGAATATTTTTTATTTCACCTGTTGCAATTTTTTCTGAAAGCTTTTCTGATTGAACAATCATCTCATTTGCCTTTCCGATTGCTTCTCCTAAAGCAGATGAAAATGAGGTGGTTGAAGTTGAAGCAGGCTTAATATCCCGATTATTTTCAAACAATGGTGTTTGATAAGTAGTTAATTGATCTATATTCATCGTTCAGTGCTCCTTATTTTCCAATATCCAATGCTTTTATTGCGATGTTTTTGCCAACATTAAATGCTGTAACATTTGCTTCATATGCCCTTGAAACACTCATCAGATCAACCATTTCTTTCGTAATATCAACGTTTGGCATCATGACATAGCCTTCATTATTTGCGTCTGGATGAGTGGGATCATAGACTGGCCGAAACGGAGTCTTGTCTTCAGAAATCTTGGTCACCTTGACACCATTCACATTCATTTCACTGTTTAAATATTTGCTGAACGGCGCCGTACCTTGTGGTTGTACTTCAACCATTTTTCTGCGATATGGAACCCATTCACCGTTGACAAATCTGCCTCGTGTTGTCGTTGCATTAGCGATATTTGCTGAAACAACATCCATTTTTAAACGTTGCGTGGTTAAACCAGAAGAACTTATGTTTAATGAATGAAACATTGACATAATCTATCTCCTATCTACTTCTAATAGCTGTTTTTAATAGATTAAACTCTTCACTTATTTGATAGGTTAATGTTTGATACCAAATTTGGTTTTTTGTTAAATCACTCATTTCACTATCAACATCTACACCATTGCCGTTATTTTGCATCGTGAAAGGTTGGTCGGCCACATATGGCTTGTTTATTGAATTATTCCCGAACGGAATATGTTTCGAGTTCGTCAACTTGCCACTGAAGCTGTAGTTTGATATTTCTCCTCTTAGAATTTCTTCAAAGATCACTTTTTGTGGCTTATAGTTTGGAGTGTTGACATTCGCTAAGTTGTTTGAAATGGTATTATGTCGCAACACAGAAGCATCAAGTGCGTTTTGGAGAATAGTAAAGTTTGTTTGCACGAGTTATCACCTGTTTTGGAATTATTTGTCGTTCTTTATAAAGGAATTTTGGACAAAAAAAAACTATTCCGAAGAATAGTTAATAAAGGTACTCTTCTCTTCGGTAGCTGGCTGGCATCATCACCCATAATTGGTGACCTTAGCCCCTGTAGCTTTGCGTCGCTGGATTTCCCCAGGTTTGCCTTTATCGGATTGTAATGTACTAATTATTGTTTTAAAAAAATCGCAAAATTACGGACATAAATTATCGATTATTATCGAATATTGTCTATTAAAATAATATTACAATGATATTCCAAATATAACAATGAAAAAAAGCAAAAAAAATCCTTCTTAACAAAATGTTCACGTTAAGAAGGTTTTGCTAGCTTCATTGCCTCTGCCCAAGTGTCTTGTATTTCGTAGAGCATCTCTTGAACTTCCGTTAAAATAAGCGGATCCTTTTTTAAATTCGCTTCAATTAATCTTCGTTTCATATAGTCATATAGTAATATCAATGATTGAGAAATTTCAATGTCCATTTTTAGCGTTACCATTAATTCACTGATAATGTTTTGCGCTCTGCTGATCCGATTATTCGCTCTTGTAAAATCATTTTTTTCCAAGGCCATTTTGGCTTGTTCAATAAACTTGATTGCACCTTTATATAAAAGGAGCGTCAGTTCTTCACCTTTGGCCAATAATACTTGATTATTTTCATAAGCCTGATAAGGGTTTTTCAATGACATTGTTTTCAATCCTTCGCCTTATTTTCTTTTGTCATAGAAGAAGCCGCTATTTACGACTGAGGGCTCTCCATAATGATGCTTTATCGTTTGCTCTTTTTTAACAGCTGAGTATTCAGCAAGAACAGATTGCCTCATTGCTTGTAATTTTTCTTTTATCGCCCTGTCTACTTTGATAATTTTTATTAACTGCTCTTTAATAACTGGATTCATAATCATTCTTCCATAAACCCGATCCAGTCTGTTTACTTCTGTAATGCATTGTTCTCGTTCATCTAAAAGCCGTTGAATAGGATCAATCGATTGTGGGTTCATTTCATTTAATAGTAAAGAAAGGTGGTAGTACTCTCTTAATAATTCTTCTTTCCTCTTAAACAAGATTACATTCCCCCACCAAATTGCTGCATTAGCCATCCACTTTGCGTATTAGCCTTTTGGATCGCTTTCTCCATTTCCGTGAACTGCTTCCAATAATACGATTCCTTTTTTTCGAGCCTCTTCTCCCAAGAGTCAATTTGATCATCCAAGCCTTTTAAAGCTTTAGACAAGGTTGAATCACTCGTAATACCTGCCGTTTTTGTTATTTGTTTGATCGTTTCATTGATTTGGTCATATAGCCTCCAAGCAACACCACTAAATTGAAATTCCTCGGAGCTATTCACTGTATCATTCTCAACATTGCTTGTCTCATATTTCTTTGAAAATAAACGGGATACATCTTCAATATTATTTTCGAGCGCCTCTTTTAACTTGGCTTCATCAATAACCAGCTTGCCATTATCTCGATAATTCGTACTCGTTGTAATACCAATTTCAGCTAATGTATCAAAGTTACTATTTATTGTTGCTGAGTCTTTATCGCTTACTTTTGCGCTTAGTGCACTTCTCATTTTATCCATTGCTCCAGCAATGTTCCGGTCATTTTGCAGGAGGCCGCTTTTCGCCTTTTCTTCCCACTGTTCGATTTCTTTTTCGCTCATTTCCTTTTTTTGCTCATCTAAAAGGGGGTTGAAATCTCGGTAGCGCTTTTGATCTATTGTCTCGTGCAACGTTTTAATCGTCTCGTTATATTTATCTACAAAGCTTTTAATTCCATCAAAGATAGAATCCACATCAGCTTTTTTCGTAACGGTCAGAGTACTGCCCGTTGGAATGGCTGATTTTAAATTAAAGGCGATTCCATCATAGGTAAAGTTATTACTTTTAATCGTTATGCTAACCCCGTTAATGGTTACCTCACCATCTACCGATTTGGTTGATGAGCTTCCAATTGCACCAGTCGCATTACCTGACGGGAAGTCATTTTGTGTTTCACTGACCATACCTGCTGCGATGTTTAATACATTGCTGCTATTGGAAAGATTAGCAATATTTATATTAGTCATCGGGTCTTTAGAAGTGAAAATAATCGCATTGTCACCACTTGAATAGCTTGCCGTTACCCCAGTCTTGTCCGAAAGAGCGTTAATCTTTGAAATCGAACTTTTCATTGTATCGCTGCTGGTAAGTTCAACCGTTTCATTATTCAAGGTAAAACTAAATCCCTTCCCAGTACCAAACTGAGCGGAATCACTGCTTACACCTGCAGCAGCAAATTTAACTGAGGCAGGCGTTCCCGCTTGGTATGGCTTGGCATAGGAAATAACATACTCTTCTCTGGATGGAGTCCCTTTTAATGATACGTCTACTAAACTTGTATCAGACGAAGACAATTTACTCCGTTTAAAGGTTGATTCAAGTCTCAGATCCTGCATCGAAGAGCGTAAATCTAAAAATTTCGTATTGATGTCACGATACGCATCCATTTTCCATTGCGTTCTTGTTTTATTTTGCAAAACTTTATTTAATTGTAGTTTTTCCGCGTCCATTAATTTCGAAACAAGTGTCTCAGTATCCATTCCTGATACTAATCCAGAAAAACGAAGATCATTAGAAATCATCATTTATTCCTCCGAACTGCTTGTAAAATTGTCTAATAGAGAATAACGGCATTTTCTTTAAAGCGTTTAGTTCTAGTTACATCAACAAAAAATGGGTGTTCCCACAGCCATTGGACTTGGAGCACCCATTCTTCTAATATTAATTTACCGTTTTAGTTAAAATTTCCGTTATTCTTATGCCGAAATATTCGTCAATAACAACAACTTCTCCTTTGGCGACTATTTTTCCGTTAATTAATAAATCAACTGGTTCGCCGGAAACACGATCTAACTCGATAATCGACCCTTGTGACAGATCTAAAATCTCATTAATTTTTTTCTTTGTTCTTCCCAATTCAACCACGATTTCTAACGATATATCCATTAGCAGGTTTAAATTGACCGAATCCTCCAGTCCACTTTTAGAAGACTCTTCTTCTAAATCGGCAAATAAAAAGGGCTTCGTTTCCTGCTCGCTTTCCCCAAGGAGCGCTTCTAATTCTTCTTTAGAAATTTTCGCGTCATTACTCATCTTTTTTTCCCTCTTTTTCTAAAACAGTTTCGATTTCAGCTGCAAGGCGAGTTTTCTTTATTCCCGGTTTGACAAGGAACTTGACTTCCCTTCCGACCATGGCCTTTAACGGTTCGTCCGATAATTGGTCGAGCTGGATCACATCGCCAACATTTAACGATAAAAATTCTTCAATCGATACTTTCGCCCGTCCTAATTCCACGCTTAAAGGGATTTTCAGTTCTTCAATTTTGTTCTTTAGGACACTGGTTTCTTCCTTGCTTTTCGTTTTATTACGGGTGGAGAATAATTGATAGGATGATAATCTAGGCAGAAACGGTTCTAAAATAATATAAGGAATGCAAATATGCATGAGCTCCGACATATCGCCGATTTTAATATTAAAAGCAATAACAATTACCGTTTCATTTGGAATCGCGACCTGTAAAAATTGAGGATTAGTTTCAATCTCAATCACTTCTAAATTTAAATTCATTAGGTCCTTCCAGGATTTCTTTAAATTGACGACAAATCCCTCAAACAGCTTGTGAAGAATATTTTTTTCAATTTGAGTTAAAGTTGTTTTATCTTCAGGATAAGCCGGCATTTCACTGCCGCCAAGGAGGCGATTCATAATGGCAAAAGCCATTTCAGACTTCAATTCCATGATCATTCGGCCTTTTTCAGAGGTCTCGAACACGTTTAAAATCGTAAACGCCGGTAATTGTTTAATGAATTCTTCGTATAACATTTGATTAACAGAAGCTACTTCCACTTCAACAATTGTTCTGAGCTGAGTAGAAATAGACGAAGCAAGCTGATAAGCAAAATTATCATGAATTCTCGTTAAAACTCGGACCTGCTCCATAGATAAACGAAGTGCTTTTTTAAAATCATATACTTTAATGTCACTATTATTTTGTACGATTCTTGATTTCAACTTTCTCACTCACCACCACAAAAAGATACAAAGGGAAAGCTTAAATACTTCCCCTCATTTGTTTAACTATTATCGTTTTAAGTTCACTAACTCCTCTAAAATCGAATCGGAAACCGTGATTACTTTTGAGTTTGCCTGAAAACCGCGCTGTGCAATAATCATTTCGGTTATTTCTTCTGAAAGGTCAACATTGGACATTTCTAGCTGCCCGGAGACAATTTGACCTGCATTATTATCGGTTCGGCGTTTAATCAAGTTATCAATATTTGTTTCCGTGTCGGAATTTCCTGTAATTTCATACAGTGAACCGCCCACTTTCTTTAATCCGCCCGGATTGGATACCACAACAGTTCCAAGCGTGGCAATTTCTGTGGAGGTGCCGTTTGCTGCAATCCCTTTGATAACCCCATTGAAATCGATTGTATAAGCGACATAAGCATCAGAATCAATAACGATTGGATTACGGTTGGCATCCAATACTTTATAACCTTGAGGATTCACTAAGTTCCCCGCACCATCACGGTCGAAGTTTCCTGCTCTCGTAAGGTATTTAGCTCCATTATCGTTTTGAACCACGAAAAATCCATTTCCATCAATATATAAATCTGAGGCAAGGTTAGTGGTTGTTGGACTTCCTGGAGTGTGCAACGTATCAATTGAAGCCGTTTTTACACCTAAACCAATTTGCACAGGGTTTGTTCCACCTGAACCGATCGCACCAGCCCCACCTGGGACCGGGTTTGAGCTGCTTCGGACAGTTTGGCTTAACACGTCCTGGAACATAATCCGGCTCTTTTTAAAGCCAACTGTATTGACGTTGGCGATATTATTACCGATAACATCTAATTTATTTTGGAACCCTTTCATACCAGACACACTTGAGTTTAATGAACGAAGCATTTATATGACCTCCTGATTGATGTTAGTTTTTATAATTACATTTCTTTTGCGGATATAATATCGCCTACAGGAATCTCAGCTTCGTTAATTTGATAATAAAACTGATTATCCTTTTTTACAATACCTTTAATGACTCCTGTTTCTGTTTGGCCCGTCTCACTGTTAACCCACGATACTTCTTTGTTAATCATATTAGAATATTGGCTGATGTCTTCTTTTTGGTTATTGGCAAAATTAGTAAATCCTTGGTTTAAATTAGATATTTGTTCGAGCATGCTGAACTGAGCCATTTGCGTAATAAATTCCCTGTCGTCCATCGGGTTGGTCGGGTCTTGATTTCTTAATTGGGTGGTTAAGATTTTCAGAAAAACATCTTTCCCTAATTCATTGTTCTTTTGGGTTGTTTGACTGGTTGTACTTGTGCTTGTTGTTATTCTAGAAGAATCAATTGTGGTCAAAATGACTGTTCCTCCTTTTAAGCAAGTAAGTTGAGTGTGCTTTCCACACCTTTATTTTTTAGATCATCGATAACGGCATGACTTTGATAAAATTCTTCTTGATTATTCTTCTTTTTGGAAAAGCGCTGTTGGGATTGTTCCTGTCGCGACCTTTCCTCTTGTTGAGAAAAAGAATGCTGAAGCATTTGACTGTTTTGAGAAATCTCTATTTTATCAACCTGAAAGCCTTGCTGCTGCAAAGAAGTTCGCAATAAGGATACTTGTGATTCCAGGGCATCCTTCCCGATTGCGGTATCAGCAATAAATTGTGCAAGCACCTGACCCTTATGGATGGTAATTTTCACATCAATGTCGCCGAGTTGTTCAGGCGTAAGGGAAAACCTGGCTTGTATCAAATCATTAGCCTTTGTAAGTTGGGCTTTATTCTCGATTAACTTCATTACTTCAGCAGCAAAGTTTTCGGCTGGAACCTTCGCTGTTTGATTGTTATCATGGTTTGGATTACTTCCGGTAAAAATGTTCTGGTTGACTCGGTTAAGAGACTGAAACACTACCTCTTTACCGTCTTTATTCATGTCCAATTTTTGCTCAATCATTGGTGAAAATATTGCTTTGTTATTTCCTGATCGAATATTTTCAATTTGCTCTTTAACAGATTTTCGATAGGATTGGATCGTTTGAAAATCCTGTTTGCCACTTTTCGAAACCTCTTCTGAAAACAGTTTGGCGAACTTTTCCACTGTTGTATTCTCTATAGTGTTATTTGACTCCAGTAGCTGTTTTAATTTTTCAACAAGCCTTTTATTGACTAGCCCATTCGGGTCGTCGACAGCTTCGAGAATCGAGCTCATTAACGTACTTACTTTGTCAGCTGCCTCCTGCTTGTTTTCATCACTAGGCTCTGAGCCTACTAATTTAACCGGGGTGTTACTTTGATCGATTGTTTTTTCTATCAATAAATTGACTAAAAACATAAGATCATTTTCTTGTTCTCCCTGCTGCTCATTTTCTTGCATAAGCTCATTAAACAGGTCCATAAATGATGCAGAAGCATTATTTTCGAGAGAATTGTTGTTGCTGTTATTTTCCAATATTTTAGGACTTGTGGGCATCATAGAAGCTAATTGAATCACAAATTGCTCTCCTTTCAAGCGGAAGGTAGTTTTTATAAAATAACAAACGCTACTCGGCCAAAAAAATGTAAACTATTAAACCCATCTTCATTTTTTGTCGTTATAAAATAATAGATTGAAACACATTCAAAATACTTTTTATAGGGGAATAAATCATGAGCTTCAGTCCAATTAATACAGATTGGTTTAAAAATATGGCTTTGCTGTCCATCTCCAAAAGTCTCAGCCTGAAGAATAATGAAACCAATCCACTCCCACAAGGAGAAATGTTTGAAACAATGATGCAAGTATTTCTTGGTGATCAAGCGAACCTTACTATGAAACAGCCTGAAACTTTAGAAGGCAATTTCTTTAGCCTTCCATCTCCCATTCTCCAAAACATAAAGGATACTAATATTTCAAGTACCAAAACGAGTTTGGATTACTCAGACGTCTCATTAAGCAAGTTAAATTCAACGCTAAAAGGTAAATTAAGCAGTATGGGTGAACATTTTATCAAAGCAGGAAGAAAATATAATATTAACCCGAACCTGCTTGCTTCAATCGCGATCCACGAAACCGGGAACGGAAAATCGAGAGCTGCTGTTGAAAAGCTTAATATTGCCGGAATGATGGGCAAAAACGGTTTAAAGCAATATCACTCGGTTGAAGAAAGTATCTATGATATGGCCCGAAACTTAAGAGAAAATTACTTGAGTCAAGGAAAAGATACGATTGCAAAAATTGGCGCAAAATACGCACCAATTGGCGCCGGCAACGACCCAACCGGTTTAAATAATCATTGGGTAAAAGGTGTAAATAATTACTTCCATTCATTTATTTCCTAATATAACTATAAGAGGGTGTCCCAAAGCTTATGCTTTTGGGACATCCTCTTTTTTTTAAGGAGCAGAGTTCCTTAACGAATATTACTTAATGACTTTGACTGTTTTACTTCCTACCACAACTTGGCCATCCATTACCACACGTAATTCTAAAAGCTCTTCACTTTCATCCCAAACAAAATCTTCTCGGTTGAATTTGAATTGACCTTTTTTAGCTTGGTTTTCTAAGCCTTTTGTGCCTTTAAGAGCTGGGATATTATTTAAAGTAACCTTTGATAAGTCAACATTTGAGAAAGTTAGACCTTTTGGTAATATTACTTGTACCATAAATTCGCCTTTATTCCCGTTGATTACCTTTGGTAAAACTTCAATTGTTGCCTGAATGAAAGTAGATACTGTTTTTTCTACAACCGTCACTAAACCAGCTTGATCGATTGCTGTTATTTTAATAACATATTCTCCAGGTTTATCAAAGCTAACCTTTCCAGTAGTGTTTAAAACACCGTTCACTTCGACAAAGGTTTCTTTAATTCCTGATAAACTATCTACTCCTTCATAGTTTAAGTCTAGAACCGTTCCTAAAGAATATTGGCTGTCGATGCTTGCGCTGATGGTTGGAGCGGTTTTATCTATTTTTACAGTAATTTGTTTTGCTTCCTCAACATTTCCAGCATTATCGATACTGTAGAATGTAATGTTATGAACACCTTCTGCTTCCAGAGTGAAGGTCGTTCCTTCGGTGAATTCAGAGCCATTAATAGAATAATAGGTCGATTTTACTCCACTTAATTCATCACTGGAGGATAGTTCTACATTAACTATATCTGAATACCATTTATCCTCTACATTGCTTGCTGTAGTTGGAGCAGTTTTGTCCACTTTTACCTCAATCGTCTTCTCGCCTTCAATATTGCCGGCATAGTCGACACTATAGAAGGTAACAGTGTTTACTCCTTCTTGATCAACGATGAAGCTGGTTCCTTCTTTTAATTCAGAACCATTCACAGAATAATAGGTTGTATAAACACCAGAAAGGTCGTCGACTGCTGTTAACTCAACAAGGACATCGTGGTTATACCAATCTACATTTGTATTAGCAGATGTGACTGGTGCATGGTTGTCCACTTTTACCTCAACAGTCTTAGCTTCCTCAAAATTACCAGCATTATCAATACTATAGAATTGAATGGTATGAACCCCTTCTTCGTTCAGTGCAAAATCTGTGCCTTTAACAAATTCTCCACCATCAACGGAATAGTAAGTTGCCTTCACACCAGAAAGCTGATCGACTGCAGTTAATTTCACATTGACATTTGTGTTATACCAATAGTCAGCTGTATCAATCGTTGTGATTGGTGCTTCCTTATCGATTTTAACTTGAACTGTATTAACTCCTTCAACGTTTCCAGCATTATCGACGCTATAGAAAGAGACGGTATGAATACCAGCTTCGCTTATAAGCAATTCGGTTCCTTCCACAAACTCTCCATTATCAACAGCATAAAAAGTGCTCTTTACGCCGCTTAAGTCGTCTGTTGCATTAAGCGTTACAGCAACATCAGAATTTGACCAGTCTAGAGTCGGTTCGGCTACTGTAACTGGTGCTGTTACATCCGTAGGGGTTGGTGCACCAATTTCAACAGGGATTTCTGCGTATGCAATCGACTCTGTTCCATCCGCTGTAACAGGAACAACAACATAGACATAAGAGCCTTCTTCTTCCTCTTTTACGGTAAAGCTTGTATCAGATGCTCCTCCTACTAGGATTCGTTCACCGTCAACTACTTTATAAACATTATAGAAGCTTGCTTCCGGTACTTCTTCCCAAGCAAGCGTTACTTCATTTCCGTTTACCGCTGGTTCGGCTGGCTTTGGTGCATCCAATAGCGGCTTAACCTCCGCAACGACAATATTGGAATAGCCTGATTTACCAAAACGGTCCGATTTAGCAATTACAGTATATTCATGATTGCCTTGTTCTAAATTTGAAACATAGTAGGAGGTTTTATCCGTTGTTGTGATTAATTGCGGTTCCCCATCTACAATTTTGTAAATCTCGTATTCTGTTGCATACGGTACAGACGACCATCCAATCAAGCCACTATTATTCGTATCCATTAATAAAGAAATTTTAGGTGCCTGCATTTGAGGAAAGTCTACCGTAACGGTAAATGGTTTTGCAGGTGATTCACCAAACCGTTCACTAACGGAAACTAGTTCAAATGTATAATCGCCTTCTGGAAGATTACTTAAATAATGAGAACGGTTTGAAGTGGTCGTAAGTAATTCCTTTTCACCGTCTTTAACTAGATACAATTTATATTGATCTGCATATGGTGCAGCAGACCACATTAATAACAAGTCATTTCCGTTATAAAAATACGGATAAATTTGTTCAGGTGCATTGATGACTGGATAAACGACATTAACTGCCGTTTTACTTCCTACTGTTGTCTCCCCGTAACGGGCATTATAAGCAGTCACCTCAAAAACATTTTCACCAGCAGGTAAGCCAGAAATGTATTGCTTTAACTCCGTTGTTGTTGCAACTAATGTTCTTTCACCATTAACAAGCTGATACACTTTATATGATTCAGCAAAAGATACCGCCTGCCATCTTAACAACACATTATTAATATCATTAATATAGGCATTTAAGCCGGCTGGAGCAGCCATTTCCGGAAAAACAATGTTTACAGCAACAGAGCTTGGCGCTGATTCTCCGAATTGGGTATTGTAAGAAGTGACTTCATAAACACGATCACCTTCTGAAACATTAGCATAATATTGACCAGTTTTCGTGGTTGTAGTTAATAATTCCCTTATACCATTTTTAACTTCATAAATCTTGTAACCTGTTGCAAATTCTGTTGCATTCCACTTTAATGTAACGTCATTGCCATTTGTGATTGTTGAAGTCAATCCACTAGGTGATTGCATAACAGGATATTTAATCACAACGGGTAAATAAGCTGAAAGAGGAGACTCTCCGGTACTATTAACGGCAGTTACCGCATAGGTATGAGTTCCTTCAGTAACACTTGTTAAATACTTATAATTATTGGTTACTTGGAATAATAAAACTTTTTCTTCGTCCTTAATTTCATAAACCCGGTAGTTTGTCGCACCGGTCACCGCATCCCATCTCAACAATACATTATCTACTCCATCTGGATAGTAACGTAAATTGAGCGGTGCTGTTAGATTACTTGCAGCAAATGCCGAAGTAATCGGTAATACTAACTGCAAAAACAGGATGGCTAAAACAAAAATAGCTAATTTTTTCCTTATTAATCGCATACCTTTTCCTCCTATTAAAATGTGAAAAGCATTTGCGAAAAAGGCACTCTATTGTGGCAGCCCGGCTGACATACTAGAAAGGTTAGTCCCGCAGCTTTGCGTCTTACAGTTTCCCGTAATTTGCCCTTTTTCACTTTCTAAGGAAATCAAAGTTCCACATCACTCCTTTCCCCAAAATACAGGGTAAAAAGAAGTCCCTTTTTCTAAGAGACTTCTTTTTCATTTGAGTAAATAGAGTAATTAGAGTGTTAGGCTATTAACCACGAAGTAACTGTAATACACCTTGAGGCTGTTGATTAGCTTGCGCAAGCATCGATTGTGCAGCCTGAGAAAGGATATTATTCTTCGTGAATTGCATCATTTCTTTCGCCATGTCAACGTCTCTTAATCTAGATTCTGCTGCTGTTAAGTTTTCAGATGAAGTACCAAGGCTGTTGATCGTGTGCTCTAAACGGTTTTGGATTGCCCCTAATTTAGAACGCTCAGAGGATACTTTACCAATTGCACCATCTAACACCTTTAATGCGTCTTCAGCACTAACTTCACTCATTAGTGAAATGTTTACGCCGTCTTTCTTAAGCCCTAAAGCTACTGAATCCATCGCATTAATGCCAATTTCCAATGTTTGTCCAGCGTTCGCACCTACATGGATTGATACCGTATTGTTAGAAGATCCTACTGTAATTGTTGAAGTAGAAGCAGCTGCGATCGTATCTTTAAATGACAATTGTAAATTTGAAACTTCCACAACAGAGTTGGAACGAACAGCAATTCTGCCATCTCCAGTTCCAGCAGCAGCGTCTCCATTGATATCAACTTGTGCGATGAAGTCATTTGCATTTCCGGCAACTTGAAGTTGTTCTAGTCCACCATTTAGACCACCGTTCATTTCAGTGTTAAAAGAAGAACGGTCGATTCCCTCTGAAGATTTTGCATTAATCGTTAATGCGCTAATATCATTGGCAGCTCCTGATTGACCTGAAATGACCATTGCATTAGCAACGGAAGCTGATCCATCTAGACCCTCAGCACCTGTTCCAAGAGAAGTGAAATCTCCTGGTGCTGCACTCATCGATACGTCAGCTGCACCTAATGTGTTTTTAACAGAAGACATAAAGTCGTCTAGCGTGCTTTCTGCGGTAACAACATACACAGAAGTTTTTACTTCACCACCAACAACAGCAGATAGAGTGATTTCGTCGCCAACCTGCAAACCATAGTTTGAAATTCCGTCACCAAGATCAGTCATCTTCGTTCCACCCGTTACTGGTGCAGCTGCGCCACTGTGATCCATTAATGTTCCTGTTTGCCACATTGCTGCAGTAGCACTAGCAAGTGGGCCAGATGTTGTAACTGTTGTTGTTCCAGCAGCAGCTGTTGCAGAAGCTACTACATTATCAACGGAACCGCCTGTTGATTGAGCGAATTTCGCAGTTTTAGAAATATCACCGTTTAAGATTTTAAAGCTGTTAAATTCTGTATCAGAAGCAATACGGTCGATTTCACCGATTAATTGGTTTACTTCTGTTTGGATGTTTTCTTTGTCTTGTGTAGTTGATGTTCCGTTTGCTGCTTGGTTTGAAAGCTCACGAACACGTTGAAGAATGCTGTGTGTTTCGTTCATTGCACCTTCAGCAGTTTGGATTAACGAAATCCCGTCTTGCGCATTGCGCTGTGCTTGATCCAAGCCACGGATTTGCGCTCTCATTTTTTCAGAGATTGCAAGACCAGTTGCATCATCTGCTGCACGGTTGATTCGAAGACCTGAAGATAATTTTTCTAGGTTTTTTGCTGCTGCATTTGAGTTTGAACTAAGTTGATTAAACGCATTAAGAGCTGAAATATTGTGATTAATTCTCATTACTTCTTTTCCTCCCAGTTGCTTTATATTTTTATTTTTTGTCTTGCTAATATTAATTAACGACACTTTGTTTTACAGTGACGAGGGGCTGTTGAATGTTTTTGTGAAAAAATAAAAATAAAATAGGCAAATGTACCCAGAACGCTTGATGTATCCGGAAACATTTGCTTATTTTTCTATTAGGCTGTTTTAAATTGAGCTGGGCTGTTGATTGCAGAGAGAGGTGCTCCCTTTCCGCGGGCTCGTCGTCCGGCCAAAATTGTTAAAGTTGGTCATTTGAAGTGGTCATGTGACCAAAATAGAAGGGAAAAATCGCCAAAGTGGTCACATGTGAATATATACTAGAAGACGGACATGTAGAATAGGTCCATAATTGGCCAAAACGGAGCTGGAAAAACGCAAAAGTGGCCAGTAGGAGGTTTCCACTGGCCAAAATGAAGCTTACAAATCCCAAAAGTGGCCAGTAGGAGGTTCCCACTGACCAAAATGAAGCTTACAAACCCCAAAAGTGGCCAGTAGGAGGTTCCCACTGGCCAAAACGAAGCTTACAAACCTAAAAAGTGGCCAATAGGAGGTTCCCACTGGCCAAAACGAAGCTATCAAAACCAAAAAGTGGCCAATAGGAGGTTCCCACTGGCCAAAACGAAGCTATCAAACACAAAAAGTGGCCAATAGGAAGTTCCCACTGGCCAAAATGAAGCTAACAAAACGCAAAAGTGGCCAATAGGAGGTTCCCACTGGCCAAAACAAAGCTAACAAACCCAAAAAGTGGCCAATAGGAGGTTCCCACTGGCCAAAACTATTACCGAACAACAATAGCCTGACTGCCCATTTGTTCCCACGCGCTTATGAAACTTTCCCTAGCTACCTTTTGATTTTTAATCCCATACGGATTATTGATATAAATCGTTTCTCTGTCATATCCGGTTATCACAACGCTATGCATTTTATAAGTAACATCAACCAAGCCCTGCGGAGTTTGCCATGTTTGCAGATCCTCCAACGGCGCCAAGGTAGTAGTTGAAATCACCCAGACCGGGTTCCCTTTGCCTACCTCTTCAAGGATTCTCTCAAACGGCAGGTTGGTGAGGTCTGCCACTTCCGCCCTGTCGCCACTGAAAGTTTTGGCTAATTCAAAAATCGGACGATGATACACACCTAAGCCGGGCCCTTCTTCCATATTGCCGACGAAGCCTAAATTGGGATTGCCGAATTCTCCATTTTGATATTGTAACGGAACTCTTGCAATCGCTTCTGCCAATTCATTTTTTGTAACGTGAATTCCTTTAAAATTTAACAGCATTGCTAAACTAGTAACCTCACAGCCATTATACAGCCGCGGGGGATCATTTTGATTCAACAGAGGTACATCCAGCTTGATTTCGTGCACGATTTCATTCGTAATGATTTCTTTCGCTTCTGCTATTGGTGGATTTACTCTAATAACCATAGAAGAAAACACCTTTTCTTCTAAAAAAAAATACCCTAAACCAATAAAGATCATGGAGCTCATAATGATTACTCCAAAATCGACTGTATATTTATTAGACAATGGAATTCCCTCCGATCATCATTGGTCCTTTGTGGTTTTACTCTGTTAATTTAGTCTGTTGATTTCCGCTCCGGGCACTCGCTTTCCGCGGGGAGCTCCTGGAGCCTCCTCGGCGCTTTGGCGCCTGTGGGGTCTCCAGTGACCTCTATATCCCGCAGGAGTCGAGTGCCCTCCGCTCCAATCAACAAAATGCTCTAAAATCAACATCGGTCTTTAACAAAACCTTTAGTTTAAGAAAACTTTTCTTCTATTATATATAAGCCTATTTTTAGGAGATTCCTATTAAAGGAAATTCGTAGAGGAAGCTATAATTGTAAAGGGTGAACCAAAGGCAGTTTCCTTTCCCTTGGTTCACCCTTATATATAAAAGGGGCGGAGATTCATGCTGAGTCGGGAGAGACTACACATGTTAGTTCCTTATCTTAAAAAATCAACGAGTGTTTGCTGAATCGCCTTTGCCCCTGAAGATAAGGCTGCATTGAGAATCGTTTGCTGTGTTGTAAAGTCGGTTATCACCTTCGCTAAATCCACATCCTCTGTTTTAGAAAGCAGTTTTTGTGTATTAAGCTCGGTCTCTTGCAGGCGGTTTAAACCCATTTCCAATTGATTAACATTTGAACCCACAATGGAGCGGTGTGCCAATAAATTATTCATCTGTTTATCGACACGGTTTAAAAATCTTTCTGGATTATTTCCATTTTCAAGCTCGAGCGCGATTTGCTCGACAGTTTCAAACAAATTTGCATCTTCGCTCTTGAAATTAAAAACATCGGTACCATTAATATTCACTTTCATATATTGGTCTTGTCCAATATTCCATGAAAGAACATTCGTGTTTGTACTTGCGAAAGCTCCATTCAAAAAGGGAGCCGTATCCGTATCGGTACCGGCAAACAAAAAGCGGTCTCCCATTCTCGCATTGGCAATATTGCCAATCTGGTCCTTTAAAGCGCGAATTTCTGTAGCAATCGTGTTTAAAGAATCTTGGTTATTTACCTCATTACTGCCTTGAACCGTCAATTCTCGTACCCTTTGCATTACCTGCGTTAATTCATTGAGGGCATTATCTGTTTTTTCCAGCCAATTTAAACCGTCTTCCGTATTCCGTTTAAATTGCTCAATTTCTGTTAAGGCAGAGCGATGGGACATAATTTGAACCGCTTTAACCGGATCGTCAGATGCTTTATTAATCGCTTTACCGGAAGCGATTTGCTCTTGGTACTTGCTCATCGATCGATAATTCTGCTGAATATTCTTGATTACCTGGTTGCTTAACATGTTTTGAGTGATTCTCAACCCGCTTACCTCCGCTCTTAAATTCCGACTCTTCCGGTTCCGTTTATTAATTTATCTAATACTTCATCGACTGCCGAAATATATCGTGAAGCCGCATTATAGGACTGCTGAAACTTGACCATATTCGTCATTTCTTCATCAATCGAAACACCGGAAACAGATTGGCGCTGATTTTCAGCCTGTTGAACGAGTATTTCGAAGTTATTTTCCATTTGGGTTGCCTCTTGGGTTTTGATTCCCGTTTCGCCTACAATGGAACGATAAAAATTATTCATCGTTGTCGATTGATTAGAAAAGTTTATATTTTTAAACTTTAGATTGTTAATTAAATTAGCGTTTTGTGCATCTCCTGCATTCGCCTCTTTAGCGGCTGCAATTTTATTTAAAGATGCCATGATAGTAGGATTTACGGTAATCTCGCTGGCTTTTGTTGGATATCCTGTTTCACCCTTGATGACGAAAAATGAAAAACCATCTATCGTCGCATTTGGATCTGCTTTTCTATTTTGAATGTCATCTAAATTCAAAGCAGTTTCGTGAATTTGATTAACTTCCCTGCTAAAAACCTCAACAAGCTGATCAATTTTTGACATAAAAGCAGGAATGTCTTCATTTAAAGCTTCCTGCATTCCCGCTATTTCACCTGATGTCAGTGAAATGTTGTTTCCGGCCAATAATACCGTGTTATTAGCTTGATCATATGAAACTGGGAATGTTTGATTACCCTGAACTAAGGTCTCCTTGCCAATTAGAATATTGACCATTCCGTTTTCAGCAGGTTGGACTTGAATATCGGCCAGCTTCGAGATTTGATCAATTAACACATCTCGTTTATCCATTAAATCATTAGGTTGATTTCCCGTGGCTACAATTCTAGCAATTTGCAGATTTAATTCACTAATCTGCTTCGTTGTATTATTTAATTCTGCTACTCTTGTTGAAATATTGTTTTTTAAATCCTCGCTTATATTTTCAATTGAATTAGAGATTTGATTAAATTTATCAGCTAATGCTATTCCCTTGGAAAGGACTGCGGCCCGGGCTGCAATGCTGTCAGGCTCTTTCGATAAATCCTCCCAAGACTGCCAAAACTGATCAAACGACGTTTGCAAGCCGCTATCAGATGGTTCGTTTAAAGTCTGCTCTATTTTTGAAAGGGTATCATGCTTAATATTCCAATAGCCAAGCTGCTGGTTTTGACTACGAAATTGTCCATCCAAGAAGGAATCCCTCATTCGGATAATTTCTTTCGTTTCAACACCGGTACCGATCTGCATTGGACTTTTTCCTACATTCAAACCTGGGTAAGAAAGAGGATTGGTAGCTTCCGACACCGCGTTTTGCCTAGTGTAACCTACCGTATTCGCATTCGCGATATTATGACCTGTCACACTTAGTGCAGTTTGCTGATTAAAAATGGCTCGTTTTCCAATTTCTATCCCATGAAATGTAGAACGCATTTGAGTTCCTCCCAATTATGTTGCTATGTACAAGCTGTGAAATGGAGCTTACGCTTTTAAATCAAAATAGCTCCTGGAATAATTCGTTTCTTTTTTATTTACGTTATTTTTCGCCGAATAGGTAAGCGGCTGTTCTTGCCTCTGTGCAAACAGCTCCAGCATTCTATTGGTATATAGTAAAGCGGAATGAATGAGCTGCTTATTAGTTGCATGCAGAGTCTCAAGTTCATTAAGCTTTAACTTCAATTGACTTTGATAGGAGATCAGCTCTTCTTTTTCTTTTAAAATAGAACGATCCCCAATAATCTTGGTAAGGGATAGCGATTGATAAGAAAGGGTTTCTTCCTGCCTGCGTTCTTCAAGAGAACTAATTTCTTTAATCAAAGCTGACTCCTTTGGAAAAACAGACAGCAGCCGCTCATTGTCTCCACTGATTAATGCCTCTTGCTTCTCTTTTCCGACGGCTAAAAGGTGATCATAAACCGATACCATTTCCTTAAGAATTGCTTTTAGTTGATCAAGTGATTTCATTGTTCCGTTCCTTTTTTCCAATCAGCCATTAATTTTTCGGCGATCTTTTCACTGTCAATTTTGTATGTCCCATTTTCGATTTGATTTTTCAAATCTTGAATTCTTTTCTCTTTTTCAACCTGTAATTTTTCTTGTGCAGTAGATGAAAATTCAATTTTATCAAGCTGAACTTTTTTTACCGGTTCTGGATTACTCGCTCGATTGACTTGATTTTTATATGATTGATAGGCATTTATTCGATTTACATCATTAATTTTCATATTGCTCTCCCCTTTCTAATTGACCGAATCCAAGTTATTTATTATTTATTATCGACATTTTTTCGAGAAGTGTTTAGACCTTGCGTAAAGGTCTTTCCAGAATGAACGATTAATGATATGTTTTTTATGTCAATATCTTACAAGGAGTGGATACCTTGAATACTACTTATGCCATCATTGCGTTAATTGCTCTTTTATTATTCATTAGTATTTTTTCTTTCCGCATGATTTCAAGGAAAAGACGCAAACTTCATCTGCAACGAAAAAATAAGCGAAAAGCGTTCCGCCTTAGTTTTATTGATAAAGAATGTACGATTCGACCAACCGCGTCTGTTGAGCCTACGTTTGACGGATTCCTCCGTGACATCAGCTCAAGCGGGATGAAAGTCATTTCTTACGAGGACTTAGTCGGCTTGTATAAAGTGAATGTCATTTTTGAATTAGAAGAAGTGTTTTCAATAAATGGAGTCATTAAAAGAAAAAAACCGTTAAAAAATGATACGTTTGAATATGGGATTGAGTTTGTTTCTCTAGATGAGGATACTGAACAAAGGTTATTTAAAATCCTTTGGGATAAGAGCAGGGAAAAAGTAATCATCTAACAAGCTAAAAAGAGCCAATTGGCTCTTTTTTTATGCTTGTTTCCAGAAGACTTAGCTTCTGATAATGCCATTGGCAATTCCCATCATCTGATCGGCGAACGAAATCGACCGTGAATTAAACTGAAACCCACGCTGTGTTGTGATCATGTCGGTCACTTCTTTGCTTAAATCGACATTGGATGACTCTAAATATCCTTGTTTGACTTCTGAGGTGTTCATTACGATGAGCTCATTTTCATTTCCAGTAAAGCGATACATATTTCCACCTTCACCGCTTAATTTTTGTGGGTTAATAAAATCTGTGACGCCAAGTTGCTGGTTTGTTGCTCCAATCGTCCCATTTTCCGTTACGATAAAATCAGACCCATTTGGTATTTCAATCGGGTTATTGTTTTGATCCAACAAAAAGTATCCCTGGGCATTGGTTAATCGATAGGAGTTATTGGTTGTCGGGCTTTTTTGGAAAGCTCCATCCCTTGTATATAGGACTTCATTTCCGCCTGCTTGTTGCTTACCAACCCGGAAATAGCCTTTTCCCATAATCATGAGGTCGAATGGATTATCGGTAGCTTTTGGGACCCCTTGATCTAATATCAATTGATTCCCACTAACATGGACCCCAAATCCCTCGCGGATACCAAAGGGGGTTCCTCTTCCAATCTCTTGTTGCCTTGCCTTTTGATTTTCGATAGAAATCGCTAAATTTTCTTCAAAAGAAGTTTCTCTTCGTTTGTATCCAGTCGTATCGACATTGGCAATATTATTTGAAATCGTATCTAACTTTTTTTGATACGTATTTAAGCCACTAGCTGCAATATAAAGAGAGCTGCTCATGTATGAATCTCCTTTTATAATCTTCCGATTGAGTTTAACAATTCGAGAGAACGGTCATAGGCCTGGAGCACTTTTTGATTAGCCTCATATAATCGCACATTCTCCATCATATTGGTCATTGTCATCGCCCCATCAACATTCGATTTTTCAATCATTTTGTGATGTAGCTGAACACCCGCTGGCAGTTGATTTTCGATCGGGGGCGTTTGCCCGTCAAGCTTGAATAATCCATTGCCTTCTTTGATCAAGTTATTGGGATTATCAATCAAGACGGTTCCAATCGTGTCGAGTACTTCCCGCTTGGCAGGGTCATCCGGTGATAGAACAATCTCACCTGAAGCGGTAATCGCAATGTTACCGGAGGCAAGCTCTGAATGAGCTTTGAAAGGTTGACCGAGATTGTTTAAAACAAAGGATCCATCCATCGTCCGCAGTTGCCCGGCATCATCCACTGTAAATCTTCCGTTACGAGTGTAGCGAATTTCTCCATTTTGATTGGCCACCGCGAAAAAAACACTCGGTTTCCCTTCAGCTTGCATCGGTATATTCCGATCATCAATTGCGACATCAAGCGGATTATTGGTTGTAACGAGATCACCCTGGATAAAACTAGAAATATTTTCTTGTGCGTAAACTCCCTGCTGCATCGAGCCAATCCACGAATATCCTTTTGGAACTGTATTTGCACTTTCGTTTAAATCATTGACTCTTTGCAGAAGAAATTCAGGAAATGCTCTCATCGTAGTATCTACTTTTTTATAACCCGGTGTTTCCACGTTTGCTAAATTATTAGATAAAGCTTCCTGTCGTCTTTGCAAAGCCAACATTCCTGAAGCCGCTGAGTCTATCCCTCTAAGCATGATAGTTATTCTCCTTTATTAAATGGCTGTTAATGCTCATTGTTGATCTTCGCTGCAGGCGCGAGACTCCTGCGGGAGAAGGTGTCGCGGAAGACCCCACAGGCGCTAAGGCGCCGAGGAGGCTTCCGGACTCCCCCGCGGAAAGCGAGCGCCTGGAGCGGAAATCAACAGAGCCTATTGAATAAGTAATTCAGTCGTGTAAACATTGACAACCTGACCTTGATCAAATCGTTCATTCAACGTTTCCTTTATTTTTTTCTCAAAGGATTCAATATCTTTAAATTCTTCCTTTGTCGATTTAGAAAGGAGCTTAATAATATCGCTTTCGATAATCGGGACGACTTTTTCTGACTGCTTCTTTGTTTTCTTAGAATCCATCTCAATCGAAAACTTAACCTGGATTAAATGGTCCGAGTTTAAATTCGTGCTGATTTGTTTTGTCTCAATTGTTTGTTCTGCAAGCTCTTCGAGAGTCACTCCATCTGATTTCGCCAAAGCTTCATTCTTATTTTGGAAGTAAAACATTCCACCCAAAACCAAAACAGATAAAATAGCACTGATCAATAAAGATTTCTTAAGTTTTTTCATCTTTTAACTCCCTCGCCGCTATTATTGCTAGAAAGGAGAATTATAAATACAGATCGAGTAGCAGACCCCTAATTTCCCCCATCTTATCTAGCAAACTAATATTGTTGCTTTCTTTTTCCAAAATCTCCTCGGAAAGCTCCAATAAATTAGTATCAATCTCCTTAATTATTAATAACGACCGTTCTTTGCTAGTCATTGAGGAAAAAGATGTCGATAATTCTAAAGAGAGTCCATTTTTGACAACTTCTTGTAAAAAAGTCTTAATTTTTTGCTTATATGTATGAAGATCTTTTAACGTACGAGAACGTACGAGCCTTTCACCTTGTTTCGTTATCTCTTCCAAAAGGGCATCTAAATGTTCTTTTACGGAATCTGTTTGTTTTTCTAATAAAATTTTTTGAAAAGAGGATGAATCAGTTGTTTTTACTTCCTTTGGGGTAAACAATTTCTCCTTAGTGACACTAATTCCCTGACCTACCTTCATGTTCATGCTCCTTTCAAGCACCAATATATGATTGTCGAAAAATGGGTCTTTAAATACAATGAAATTATAAAATTATAAAGATAAAAAGAAAAGGAGATTTTAATGACTACCATTATCGGTCTTATACTTGCATTTGTGTTTATTGGATTAGGAATGTTGTTAAAAGGGGTTTCAGTTGAGGCACTGGCCAATCCCGCTGCTTTTTTAATTATTTTCGGAGGAACGTTATCTGCATTATTTGTTGCGTTTCCGCTCAGTGAGATCAAGAAATTTCCCATTTTATTAAAAATCGCTTTATTTGAACCAAAGCTCCCTACTGAAAAAGAAGTAATCGCAACAATTGTAGAATGGTCGATCGTCGCTAGAACGGAAGGAGTATTGGCTTTAGAAGAAATAGCCGATTCGATTGAAGATCCATTTTTAAAAAATGGACTGGAGATGATTGTCGACGGAAGTGACCGCGATCAAATGGAGGAAATTCTGCTGGATGAATTAGAGGCAACTTCAGAACGGCACAAGGTCGGCAGTTTGTTGTTCAGTCAGGCAGGAATGTACGCACCGACCCTCGGCGTATTGGGCGCGGTTGTTGGACTGGTTGCAGCATTAGGAAATTTACAAGATATGGATAAATTAGGACATTCGATCGCCGCCGCCTTTATCGCGACCCTTTTAGGTATTTTCTCTGGTTATGTTCTTTGGCATCCGATTTCGAATAAATTAAAACGGATTTCTAAAAAAGAACAGGATGTTAAAATCATGATGATTGAAGGGCTCCTGGCGATTCAAGATGGTTTGTCTCCTAAAGTCATTGAAAGAAAATTATCGGTTTATTTACCTTCAAGAGCACGCCTAAAGCAGGAGGAAAAAACAAGTGAAGAAGCGGAAGCAGCATGATCACGAAGAACATATTGACGAAAGCTGGCTCATTCCCTACGCTGACCTTTTAACATTACTACTTGCTTTGTTTATCGTTCTATTTGCCTCCAGCAATCTCAGCATGGAAAAATACCAACAAATCATGATTTCGATGAACAATGCCTTAAGCGGGCAAGGAAATAGCTCGATTAAACAAGAAGTGATCATTCCTAAAAAAGGTAATGACGAAAAAGAAGATAAACAGGAAGAAAATAGTGAGGAAGCAAAAAAATTACAAGGTTTATATCTTGAAATAGACAAGTACATTAAAGAACGTGGTTTGGAGAACGTCATTACGTTAAAGGATGAGCCAAAAGGGATTAAGCTTTCTTTAAAAGACGTAATCCTGTTTGAATCAGGCAGTGCCGAGTTAAAAGGAGATTCGTTAACGATCTTGGCGGGGTTATTGGACTTAATTAAACAGGTTCAAAATCCAATCAGCATTGAGGGCCATACCGATAACGTACCGATTACCGGAGCTCAATTCCAATCCAATTGGGAATTGTCTGCGGCACGAGCTCTTTCTGTTCTATACTTTTTTGAGCAACAGGGCATCCCTTCCAGCAAACTGCAATTTGCCGGATTCGGTGAACAAAAGCCCGTATTTTCGAATGATACAAGTGCCCATCGCGCGGCTAATCGAAGAGTAGATATCATCATTTTAAAGACCGAGTAGTTATTATTAGGCATAAATTGAAAAAAGGCTTCTGACATACAATGAAGATGATTTCTGTGCTTTACAGAGGTCATCTTTTTTACGTTTAATCAACAGGAGTATTACATAATCACCCAATTATGGAATTATTTCATTTCAATAAACGGTCATTTTTTACCTCTTTAGCTTGTTGCTTTACTAAATCAATATTCGCTATATTTAGAAATGATCACCTCTTCTTATTGGTAATTAACCTATACCAAGAGATAAGGTGTTTTTGTTTGCTGACGCTTTGTATCCAGAAACAGTTTTTTTGCTTATCTTCAAGGAGGAACTCTAATGAATCAATCTACAAGGAAAGAGATTCCCAAGGCTAGATGGTATTATCTATTACCAGTTTTTTTTCTAGTTAATTTCTTTGGCTTTATGGATCGTCACGTTATTTCTTTTGCATTACCAGGTGGGATGATCTGTGATCTCGGACTGACTGCTACTATTGCTGGGCTTGCATCAGGTATTTTTGCTGCAGGCGCTTTATTTTTACAAGTAACAGCAGGACAATTGGCTGCAAAAGGCAAAGTGAAAAGTTTTGTCACCTTTTCAATCATCGCTTGGAGTATATGCTCACTGTTAACTGGATTTGTACAAAATGCGTGGCAACTGCTAGCTGTTAGGTTTTTCCTTGGGGTATTTGAGGGTGCTTTATCTCCTGCTGTCGTTACACTAATAACATTTTGGTTTCCTGATAAGAACGGTGAAAGAGCAAAAGCTACCTCTATCTTTTTTACCGCAGTGTCTGTAGCCGGCATCTGTACCGGACCTCTTTCAGGAACGATTATAGAATATACGAACTGGCGCTTTTTGTTTATCATATTAGGTATTTTGGGGATGCTGACAGCTATTTTGTGGATGATTTTCGTTGCTGAGCGCCCGGATACAGCTAAGTGGCTTAGCAAAGAGGAAAGAAATTATATTGTAACCTCACTTAACGAAGAACGAGAATTTGTTAAACAAAAAAGCGGCGTTGATAATGTAAGTGATAAATTACCTCCAAGAATGCTATTAAGAAACAAATACATTTGGATTTTGTGTATTATCGGATTTTCTGTTAATTTTGGACAGTTCGGTTTCAGTATGTGGATGCCGGTGATGATTCAAAATCTAGGAATTGACAATATGGCTGTTATTGGCTGGATTGCTGTTTTACCAAGTATCGTCATTCTTCTTGGATTATGGGTCTGGACTTTCATCTCAACTAAAGTAAAGGATCGAAGACTTACAACGGGTATTCCAATACTATTACTTGGTTTCTTTTTAGTCTTGGGTACTTTTTTATCTGGAAATTTAATTTTAGGTATTACCATGATGTGTTTAACTTCATTTTTCATGCTAGGGCATATGCCAAGTTACTATACCCTTCCTTCTTTATTGTTTATTCAGGAACAAGATGGACCAGCTCGGGGGGTTATAGGAACCGCAATGGGCCTAGGTGCGTTTATTGGACCATATGTTGTAGGCAATTTGATGTCAGTTGCAGGATCGACAACTGCCGGGATGTATTTTTTAGGAGGAGTATTAACCGTTGGATTTTTAGCATCATTATTACTTCCCAAAAATATTGGAGCAATTGAATAATGATGAAAAAAACAAATACCCCTCTACCTGATGGGGTAAAAATTAAAACATCTCGAAATTCAAATAATTAAGAATCTCAAAGGAAAGCTGAAGATGCAATAATAAGTGATAATCTTTGAGTTTAATATCCAAAATCTCCTCTATTTTTCTTAATCTGTACAGTAAAGAACTGCGTTGCAAATGTAGTTCTTTGGCTGTTGTTGTCTGGCATTTTCCATTTTTCAAATATAACAATAAGGTCCTTGAAAGTTCTGGATCTTCTTCAATTAATTTCAAAAGCGCAGGATGGCAAAGGCTTTTGATATCCTCCTGATTTGCACATAAATCAATTAAGTGGTAAAACTGCAAATCTAAATACCGAAAAATATGCCCCTTCATATTAATTCTTTGTCCTAACTCCGCAGCCTTTTTAGCTTCGATATATTTTCTTCTGATGTCTGAAAGATTAGAAAAGTCTCTGCTTATCCCCGCAAACATATTTCTAACCGATAACAATTCGGTCAATTTTGAAAGCACATCCTGTGCAAATGTACTATCTGATGAAGATTCAAAAATCATGACAATGTTCCGTTCATACATGATACAAAAATTACACTTCACATTATGCAAAATCTTTGCTTTTAAATAAGTTAATTCACAATTCCGTTCAGAAACAGGTGTACTAACAACAACCAAAAAGTACTGATTGCTCATAGAATAATTAAGATAACTGGAAATTTTCTCAATTTCTTTTTGAGATAGACTTTTACCGCTAAGCAGGTCAGTAAAAAGGTACTCATACTTCATACTATCATTTAGAAGTAACATTTCATTTTTTTGCAATTCCAGTGTGATGATTCTTGAAAAAAAGACAATTAAATCGGAAGTTGCATTCGTGAAAAGATTATCAACTTCATAGACAGTAACCATAGCAACTTTTTTATTTTGAAACTTTAAATTATGTGAAATCATAGGACATGTATAACTTCCAGAAAATAACACGGGCTGATCATTCTCGTTCATTTTAGAAATATAATTCTTCATATCATCATAGAATCCATCTGAATTCATTATATATCCATTAACGATCGTTCTATCATCAATTCTTCTCCGCAGCTCAACATTTTCAGATTCGAAACTGGTCATTGCAAGTATTTTAAAGTTCCAGTCATTTATCCTTACAGGATTGCTGAATATGGTTGAAATTTTATCAACTAAACATTGTAATCCTTTACTCTCTTCCACGATCTCTAGCAATTCTTCCCAAATACCAGAATAATAACTGAATATATCCTGAAGTAAATCTGCTAACTCAATAGTATCTATAAAGGTTTCAATCAAGATTACTTCTGAAGTCTCGAAAAGTTTATGATCAAAGTTAAAATCCCCATCTTTTATACAAACGATTTTTTGAGGGATAACGCCTTTGTAATCTGATATCAAATAAGTTTGGTTTGTAATATAGAGAACATCAGAGTTAATTGACCGTTGGCTGTTTTTAAGAAATCTTATACTTGAAATATGTTTTTCTTCAGAAACCACTCCTGGAAAATAGGAAAATTTTATATCCGTTATTCTTTCTAATAACATCGGAATCGTTATCTTCATATGCCAGCACCTCCTTTAGCGGTATTATATTATACGCATTTATGTGTGTATATACATATTGAAGTGAATGTGAATCTTTTAACAATTGTACGATGAGGAGAAAAAAACTTCTAACATTTGTACGATGAATAACAAATGAGGATGAAATAAAATGAGTGAGAAATTATTTTCATAGAATGATTTCAGCAGAAGAGTACAGAGATGACCATGGAGGTGAAAAACAAAAAAACAGGCAATAGCTATTGCAGTAGCTATCGCCATCCGGAATGATATTTGTCTGGGAACGTAAAGAACCGTAATGACAAAACAGCTCAATCGACCCAGATTTAAGAAATGTGTAAGCAGTATAGATACCTAAAAACTATAAAGAAAAGTCGGATTTTCTCTATAGAGGATACTGCTATGTTAGATCTAATGGTTAAAAAAACCTTCCTAGATTATATCATCTCCTTCTGAAATTATAAAGCAGTGTCAAATTCAATTAGGGGGATATAATGGCAACTGAACAAATAACGAAAGGAAAAAAAACCAAAAAAAGGTTTTTTAAAAATCTTTCAAAGAAACAAGTAATCTTTATTCTACTATTTGCACTTTCCTTTTTTGGACTCGGAGGAATGGCACTCGTTAAGGCCAGCGATCACCCAGCATTTTGCAGTACCTTCTGCCACAATATGGAGCCAATGTATAACTCCTACAAACATAGTAATTTGTTAGCGAATGCGCACGCCAAGGCAGATGTTGTCTGCCATGATTGCCACAAGGATTCACTAACCGCTAAGGCCCAAGAAGGAATTAAGTATGTTAAGGGAGATTACGAGACACCGATGAAAACGAGAAAGTTTTCAAAGGAAATGTGCCTTAAATGCCATGACTATGACAAAGTCATCGCCAAAACCAATTTCGAGGAATCAAACCCTCATAAATCACATAATGGGCAGCTCGAATGTAACAAATGCCATAAATTGCATGAACCATCAACCGTATATTGTTCCGAGTGTCATGAGTTTGAATGGATGGATAAACTACCTGCTGCCTTTAATTCAGAAGAATAAAGGCATAATGGAGCAACACACTGATAAGAGCCGATTTATGGTGTCTTTTTTTGCAGTGGTTTAATTCCTAATATGTTCGTGAACTATATTGTATCTTTGGAATTCATTATGAAAAAGGAGTAGTCATATGAATAAAATATTTTCCGGCAACAAAACTCTCAAAGTCATTACAATGATGTTTTTAATGATAACAATGCTATTACAAGGATGTTCTGATTCTAGTTCTAGTTCTACTAAGAGTGAAAAATCTAGTGGCGAAGCTAATGGGAAAACAATGAGTACAGATGTTGTAGTAGTTGGTTCTGGATCTACTGGGGTCTCAGCTGCTGTACAAGCAAAACAACTCGGCCTAAACGTAATTATGATTGAAAAAAATCCCGGCTTAGGTGGAACGAGTGCTGTAACTGAAGGATATGGTGGTATCAATACTGAATTACAAACGCAACAAGGAATCCATTACGATGTTAAGGATGTTCTATTACAAGCGGAGGGTTATCATCACTGGTTTGCTGATGCCAATCTTTTAAAGAAATTTTACGAAAACTCTGGAGAAACCTTCAGTTGGTTACAATCGTTAGGTGTAAAATTTTCTGGATTAAGAAATTTGGGAGCAAACAAACTCAATACTTGGCATCTTTATGATGGGGGAGGAAAAGCATTAACAGAAACCCTTGCGGAAAATGCTAAAAAAATGGGTGTTGAGATTCTAACCGATACTAGTGGTAAAGAACTGATTATGAAAGACGGAAAAGTGGCTGGTATTAAGGCAACACATAGTGACGGAAGTAGCCTAACAATCAAAGCCCCCGTAGTAATTTTAGCGACAGGTGGATATTCCGACAACCCTGAAATGCTTGAGAAGTATGCAAAAGTTAATGCCGACAATGTTATCGATGCAGGGATTCCTGGAAGAACCGGAGACGGAATCAATATGGCTTTAAAAGTAGGGGCATCAGATAAAAACCTAAAAGGTGGTCTAATGGCCTTCGGTGCAATGATGAAAGGTGCTCCTTATGGAGGAACGCTTCACAATGCTATTGGCAGACAGCCATTGTTGCGTATTAACCAAGATGGTATGCGCTTCACAGATGAGTCCTTGCTAGCACGTGACTGGGGTGCTTATGGTGCAGCTCATAGATTACAAGGAACAGTCTATCAAATTGCCTCTAAAGCTAATTTAGATAACTTTGTTCAGAACAAATTCCCAAGAGATATGACACCTGAGGGTAAAATACCTACCTTCTTCGAAGATTTAGATAAGTATATGAAAAAGGAAAAAACTCACGTTGTTATTGCAGATACGATCGAAGAATTAGCAAGTAAGCTCAATATGAATGAAGAGCAATTAAAGGCAACAGTTGATCAATATAATGCAGACTGTCAGGCAGGCGTTGATTCACAGTTCGGAAAAGACCCGAAATTTTTAATTGCGCCTGGGGAAAATGGTCCTTATTATGCCTTTAAATTAGATTTAGGCTATTACGCTACAACAGATGGACTAGCAATTACAACTGATGCACAAGTATTAGATATGAAAGGCAAAGTCATTCCTGGACTTTATGCTGGTGGCGGTGACGCTGGCGGTCTTAACGGAGAATCATACGATGTTAGTTTAGTTCCAGGCTCTCAGCAAGGTTGGGCCGTGAACTCTGGCCGTTTTGCTGCTAAACATGCAGCAGTTTATTTAAAAAAATAGCAATAATTAAAGCAGTAGCACTTTGAACAAAAAATAATCGATAAATTGGCAAGGGATACTCTATTCCTTGCCGATTTATCATAAATAATCGATTACTGTGAAAAGGGGAGTAATTCCTATAATGAAAGCATTGCCCAAATTTAAACGTGGTGATTTTATCTTAGTGCTGTTAGTTGGAATCATCGTTTCCATCTCACTGTTTTGGATGAATTCCCACAGTGAAGCCCAACAAAACAGCCTGGTTGCAGATATAACACGCGATGGAAAAGTAATTCAAAAGATTGACCTAAATAAGGTTACCAAACCTCAAACCATTTTGCTGAATAATAATGGCTATAAATTAACTGTATTAGCAGAAAAGGGGAAAATCCGAGTCTTTGATGCAGACTGTCCGGATAAAATTTGTAAAAACTTTGGATGGCTGACGAAACCTGGTGATAATGCGATCTGTGTGCCTTCAAGAATCATCGTCATGATCGAAGGCGTAGAAAAATAATACACTTCTAGTTAAGTAGGTAACTTTAAATGAACAAAAATAGAAAATTTGCCGTCATCATTATTTTAGTAACCAATGCCATTTTGATCTCTTTTCTTGAAGCATTCATTCCCATCCCCGTCCCTGTCCCCGGAGTAAAGCTGGGCCTTGGTAATATTATTACGATGATTGGGATTGCCTTCCTTGGACTGAATGATGTCATTTTTATTGTCGTCGTGCGCTGTTTAGTCGTAGCCATTTTAACAAGAGGCGTAACGATGCTGGCCTTTAGTTTAAGCGGCGGTATTTTAAGTGCCTTAGTTATGTGGTTCCTGTATAAAAAACTAAGGAAATTTTTTAGTATCAAAGGGATTAGTATGGCCGGAGCCATTGTTCATAGTACGGCCCAAATTGTGGTTGCATCAATGATCTTAGGTCAAGCCGTCGTTATGTTCTATCTTCCAATTTTATTAATTTCCTCTGTCATCACCGGATTCATCACTGGAAAAATCGGAGAATTAGCCATTTTTGAAGTTAAACAAAAAGATATATTCAGCGAAGGAAAAATAAGCGGAAAGGAAGCTATCGGTTATGGCAAACGATGTGACTTTGAACAATCTATCCATTAAAAAAAACGTAAGGGTCTCAGAACTTGATGGGCTCATCAAACTTACTCAGGCTGGAATGATTACGGCCATACCGTTTCTTTTTTTTAAACCTATGAGTCTTGTCCTTCTAACCGTGTACTTATTAATTATAACCTTCATTTTAAGAATGAACAGACGTACCATAGCTATGAGCGCTTTTTCTTATTGTATTGTCTTTTTGTTCCCTTATCTTTTTGGATTACTAATAAATTCTCTATTGTATTTCTTATCGGGAAATGATGTATTCGCACTTCAACAAAGCCCCTATGAAATTTTTCTAAGACTATTTAGATTATTTATTATTTGGTATGTTAGCATTCTTTATTTTCACACTACTGATACGAAAACAGTGATCGGAATGTTTGATAAACTCTTATCTCCACTGAAGTTGATTGGAGTTCCCGTAGCAGACTACTTAAAAGTAATCATGTGTATTGTTTTAGAGCTTACTGAGATGGGATCAGAAGTAAAAAAGAGTTTAGCAGAAAGTATGCGTTCCGTAATGGGTGAATCAAGACGGAAATTTAGAGTTAATATCAATGGAGTTTCCCAAATTATCGTTTCCTTAATCGTGAATTCCTTTGACAAACTGGATAGAATCGAAAGTTTCATAGAAAAAGCCGAGCCGGATGATTTATACCATTACCGTTTTAAACTATCCGTAAGTGATGGGGTTTCAATATTTAGCTTTTTCTTGTTAATATATTTGGTTTTAATGGTGGAGCAAGGGCATTGGTTGTAGGGCGGGGCCGTTGAACAAGCTTCTTTGTAATGGAGATTAGAATAATGTTAAAAATCAGTACTGTTGTGTTGGAAATCAGCTAATTGTCTAGTAGTTATGTTAGAAGTTTTCCTTTTTATTAGAAAAAATTCATATGTCAGCTACTTTTTCTTTATTTTTTTGAAAAAAACAACTTTTTTTATGCTAATTGGGCGATTTTTTTAAAAAAAATGTATGGTTCTTAAGAAAACATCTATTTATTTGAGAGTTTCCTACTTTTTTCAAAAAATATTTGCTCGTTTGAAGGTCCTTATGCCCGTTCAAATGTGGAAATGGGACATTTCAAAAATTATATGGTACAACTTTTAAAATATATCGGACAACTTTTCAAATTTATGGTACAACTTTTTAAATTTATCGGACAACCCTGAAAATATATAGGACAAGTTCTCAAGATATGGGACAAGTCCTATAACATATGCTCCATTTCCACAACATATGGTCATTCTTCAAAATTCAAACCCCTCAAACGATATGACCCCCTCCTCCCTCCAAAATAAACACCAACAAAAAATTGCCAATTACCGGAAAAAACCACCCTTGTACTCTGTTAAATCAAAATCCCCCAGCCCCCTCCGTTAAGCGAATTGCAAACACTTTCGCAGATTTTTCGACAAAACCCAATTCATACAAAACAACTAATCTAGAACTTTTGTCGTATTTTGTTGTTTTGGTTATCGATGTATAATAGGGAAATGTAAAAAACGATTTAAGTAAAGGATGATTAAAAGGATGGAATGGACTATAGCCGTTTTATTGGGCGTAGGTGTCGTGCTGCTTATTTTGTCTTATATGAAAACGAAGAAAACTTCCAAAGAGCTGGAGCAACAAATAGATCATCTTACCTTTTCTTTTATGGATGAAGTAAACAAAATGAAGGAGCAAATTCGCAATCTTGAGCTGGATGCAGAAATAGCCGCGCAAGAAGCCGGAAATGCTGATGAAAAACTATTTAAGCGTGAGATACTCGACATGCATCGTCGTGGGTATTCCATGGAAAGCATTGCAAACAAAATGGAACAAACGACGGATGAAATCGAGCGATTGCTGACTCCTTATATGAAAGACAAACAGGAAAGGGGCTCAGTCACCGATGGAAGTGAAAGCTAATACGATGCGGAGTTTTGCTGGAGGAATTATCCTCGCAACAAGTATACTAGGCGTAGTTTACTTCTCAGGTCCTAATGAAGCGCAAGGCCAAAAGGATGCACCAGACCAAAAGGAAGTAAAAACCGTAGAAAAACTATCAACCGCTGAAATGAAGAGCCAATTAACCGCTGAAGGGTATGTTATTCATAAAAAGGCAGAGTGGGACAAGCAGGTTGCTGCTGTGAAAACAGCTGAAAAGAAGCTGAAAGAAGCAAATAAAAAAATAGAAGAAAACAATAGCCAACCTCAAACTGAAGTACCCGCTGAAAAGGTTGAATACCGGATGATATTATCTGTATCTGAAGGTATGACAGGTAGTGATGTGGGCCAAGCGCTTGTTCAAGGGAAAATTATCGGGAATGCACTGGAGTTCTCAAATCTTGTAGAATCAAAAGGCTTAGCAAACGCCCTGCGTCCTGGCGTTTATGAAATCAAAAGCGGAATGACAATGGACGAGATTATCTCGACTATTTTTAAACAATAAAGAATGCAGCTGGGACCTGATCCCGGCTGTTTTTTTGATATCCGGGCAATTCAGGGTGCAATTCCAATCTCGCTCCCCCCTCTTTTAATGCTTATCTGTAAAAATAAGAAAATATCAAGAAAAAACGATAGTTTATCTGTAAAAAAGCAAATATATCAAGAAAAATCCACAATATATCTGTAAAAAAATCAATATATCAATAATTTGACTAAAATTGGAAATAAGCAACCTACATAGCAGTGCCACTTTCTCCGGTTTCATTTTAAAATGTTTTGGGAAAATAGTAATAATATAGTGTGTAAACACATAAAATTCAATTAAATCAACTAAAATTATCTTCCTTTTTTGTAAAATTTTATTTAATATTAAATTAAAACTATCGTACGAAAGGGCAAAACCACTGAAAAGTGGTGACGCAAAACTATAGGGGCTAAAGTCTGTCATAGACCATGCTTGCCAGTTCCCGAATACAGGTAACCTCCGTACGAGCCATTAGGAGGAAAAAATGAATAGAAAAAACATGAGAAAAAATGCACCGAGAGCGAAAATGGGGTATTTGACTGCCAAAGAACGCAAAATTGTTGAATGGTACGAAAGTAAACGATTGGAAGCTAAACAAGGAAAGCTAGATTTAAAGGTTGGAAGCTAACCGCCTTTTAAAAAATACAAAGAAAAAGGAACCAAGTCGCTTGGTTCCTTTTTCATTTCCGGTTATTTATCTGGCCCTACTCCTCCACTTTCTTCCAGGGACAAAACAGTCGAGTGTCTCAAAACAAATTGACCTAATCCGTAACTTGACAAAAATCGCCATTAATTATCCCTTATTGCAGTTTTCAGGACCAACCATATTCCAGATTATGTTAAAATGATAGATAAGTGGGAAAGGGGATGCTATTGTGAAAAAAATATATCTAGGATTAATAAGCTTTATTGTTCTGGTTTTGCTCACAAGCTGCAGCAAAGAAGCAAGCCCGGAAAATCAATTCTCAAAATATATAAAGCTATGGAACGGACAAAAATTTTCCGAAATGTATGATTATCTATCAACTGATACAAAAAAGACAATTACGGAAGAAGAATTTGTAACACGCTATAAAAAAATATACGGTGATTTGGAAATTTCCAACTTGGATGTCCAGTTTTTCAAACCGGACGAAGAGACAAAGACAAAAGAAGACACAATCAAGCTGCCTTTTTCCGTAAAAATGAATACTGTTGCAGGTCCGATTGAATTCGACCAGACCGCCAAGCTTGTCAAAGAGAAGCGAAAGGATCAAGAAAATTGGTATATCGCCTGGAATACAGGTTACATATTTCCTGAATTAAAAGCGGACGATAAAATCAGCTTCGCCACAACGCCTGCTGAGCGCGGGGAGATCCTTGATCGGAATGGCGATCCTATGGCTATAAACGGCACCGCCTTTCAAATTGGAGTTATTCCAGAAAAGATGGGACCGCAGCCAGATGCAGTAATCAGCCAGCTGGCTGAACTGCTGCAACTTACACCTGAACGCATCCAAAATGCCCTAAATGCCAAGTGGGTAAAACCGAACTTCTTCGTTCCGGTGGCAACCATTTCTGCCGAAGAAACAGACCTGCTGGCCAAGCTGTATCAAATACCAGGTGTGGACAAACAGAATACCAAAGCAAGAATCTATCCTTTTAAAGAATCTGCCGCCCATCTCATCGGCTATACCGGCCCGATTACCCAAGAAGAGCTCGAAAAACTGGCTTCAGAGGGCTACTCTGCCTCCGATGTGATTGGAAAAAGAGGACTTGAGCAGGTCTTAGATAAAAGCTTAAAAGGTAAGAACGGGGTTAAGATTTTTATAAAAAAAGCGGATGGCAAAGAAGTATTGCTTGCAGAAGAGCCTGTTCAGAATGGGGAAAATATAACGTTAACCATTGACACCACTCTGCAGCAGCAAATTTTCATGCAGTTGGCAGGAGAAGCGGGTGCATCAGCCGCGATTGACCCGACGACTGGTGAAACATTAGCATTGGTAAGCAGCCCGAGCTTCGACCCGAATCAAATGGCGATCGGCATGTCCCAGGCGGAACTGGATGCGCTCCAAACTAATCCGCAAAAGCCGCTTCTAAATCGATTTAAAAGCACATATGCACCCGGCTCTGTCCTCAAACCGATAACAGCTGCGATTGGCCTAACGGCGGGAACGCTAACTCCGGATACGACCATCAACGTCAATGGGCTGACTTGGAAAAAAGATCAATCTTGGGGCAATTATGTAGTAACGAGGGTTAAGGACCCGAACGCTCCTGTAAATTTGGAAAAAGCTCTTTTATACTCTGATAATATTTATTTCGCCCAAGCTGCACTTTCACTAGGTAAAGATAAATTTTCCGAAGGATTAAAGCAATTCGGGTTTGAAGAAGAAATTCCATACTTATATCCGTTGGAATCCTCGGTATTTGGTAAGTTGGACAGCGACATTGAGCTGGCGGATTCTGGCTATGGGCAGGGCAAGATCGAGGTCAACGTTCTTCATCTGGCTACTAGTTACACTCCGTTTCTAAATAACGGAAATATCATCATGCCGATTTTGACCTCAAAGGATAAGCAAAGCCAGGTTTGGAAAAAAGAGGTCCTTAGTGGAGCAAATGCAAAAATCATTTCGGACGATCTTTTGAATGTGGTTGAAAATCCTCAAGGCACTGCTCATTCAGGAAAAATTAACGGGATGGCAATTGCCGGAAAGACGGGAACAGCTGAATTAAAGTTAAAGCAGGATGAAAAAGGTGCCGAACTCGGTTGGTTTGTAGCCTATAAAACCGACGATCCGCATTTATTGATTACTATGATGGTTGAAAATGTTCAAGAACGAGGCGGCTCGAAAATCCCTGTTGAAAAAGTAAAAAATGTATTAAGCCAATTTGGGCAGGCAGGTTCAGTGGATGCAGCCCAATAAAAAATGTAAAATGATGATCGAAAAAAAGGGACTTCATTCGGATTAATGAAGCCCCTATTTTCTATTCCTGTTCATTTCCACCATAAATAATTTGGCCATCAGCATTATAAACAGTTACATCAACTGGTAATTTCACTTTATCCTTCTGGAAAGTAGCATACCAAACCCACAAGTTATCGCGAACGAAAAACTTGTTTGGCTGTATATTCCCTTCACTATTAATAACGATCGTCTTTGCTTCGTCTTCAGCAAATCCGTATATAATGGAGAAATCTTTTTGAGCGCTATTTTTGGCGCGCCACTCTATCGGTCCTCTCTCCTCTTTTTCCTCCCTAAACTCCTGGAAATTCATTTCTGGATAAATAAACTTTTTAAAGTCAGTAAACTCTTTATTGGTAAGCACAGGAATGATTCCTGAACTACTCTCGGCAAAGACTAAATTTGAATTAGCATCAAACAATAGAATTTTTTTGCAATCACCAAATTGGGTTGATACTTTTTCACAGACCCTTTCTTCCAAGGATGTAGTAGGGGGACCAGAAATTGCGGGTTTCGTAGGACTAGTAGGGCTAGTAGGATTTGTAGGACGGAACGCCAAAAAATAAATTAGCACAATGCTTACTAAACAGAGTGCGGCTATTAATAATTTTTTACTCATCTCAATTACCCCCAATTATTATTCAGGCAATTAAATTATAAACCAAACATTGTTATTTTCCGGAAAAAATATGGATTATTCTTAAATTCTTGTGACAGAAATGAAATAACTTGTCCAATGGTTAAGATTAAGAATTCTCCTATCAAAACGAGCCCTTTAATGAAATAGGCTGTTATATACGGTTGTTTTGCCTAGTCCGTGAAAGTAAGGGCACATATCATACTATTATTGACAGATCATAAAAAAGGAGTTCGATGAGTTGATGTATGGTTATGATGATTTAATTAATGTTGATGCAACATACAATCATGAGCGGCAGTTAGGAGGCCGGGGTTCGGATTTTGATCAACTTGTAGGGCAATACATCTATACCCGCATAAGAGGGTTGGGGGCTCACATCGAAGGGCTAGGAAAAAAATCAGTCATTGCATATGTTAATAATTGTAGCCAAGGGCAATTAGAATTAACTGTTTTTCCTGGAATAAGATCCGCACCGCAAACGATCTTGATTAAGGCCCGCAAATTATCCACTGTAACACCTTTAGGTAGTAACCCACCACTTGAATTAAGCGGTATTCCTAGCGCAGGCGATAGATTTTAGTTTTTTTGAAGGAAAGGTTTATATGTAAAAAAAGTGAGGATGGGTGTCTAAAGGGCATCCATCCTCGTTAATCTCAAATTAAAGTCGTCCTCTAATCCTTAAGGCGATATGCCAATAATCGGAGTAAATACTTCGATACGAACTCCTGGCGGGACTGGGGGGTTCCCGAGCCAAATTTGTGCACGGATTTCCTCTGCACCCAACTCGGTGTCAAGTGTGCCGCTGTCTACTACGATGGTCTTTGTCCGCCGAACACTGCTTCGGCGTGGCGTAAAGTTCTGATGATCTTTGTACGGTGTAAGTGCTTCATGATCAGAAGTATCCCACTCCCAGATCCTTACAGCATCCTGAAATCTAACGCCTATCTCGTGTGGCGCGAATCTTGCTGTATAGTTAATCGTAAATTTCCAATTGACATTATTTAGTTTCTGGGCGGTAATCGTTGGGTTCTGAATTTCCATTGTTACCTCCTTTGAAATATAGTGTCGATCCGAGGATAGTTGTTGGTACAAACAAGAGCAAGCTGAATGAACAAATCTTTTGGCTTATCCTCGTCACCCTCTTGCTAAACTCTTCACCCTATTTATAAGTTTTAAGCACGGGTTTTATGTCAATTTAAATGGAAAAAATAGTTATTTTTTTACAGACAAAGAAGATTAATAACCGTCCCTCAAGATAGCTCCGGGCTATGAAGGACTACAAAAAAAGGGCCTTTAAAGGACCCATTCTCATTAAAAATATCGATAAATTCATAAGGGCTTCCTACATTCCCCTACAAAAAATTACTCAACAATACCATCGCGCTTACAATTGGCGTTGCAACAATTCCATACCGTAAAAAAACTTGCGGCAGACGCTTCGTTAACTTCGCCCCGATATACGAACCCGCCATCGTACTTAACGCTACCTGCAAAAATAGTTCCATGTCAAAATATCCATTTTGAAAAGAACCAATCGATGCAAAAAGGGCGATCGGCAAAATCACCAGCATCGTCGTTCCAGCCGCAATCCTCATCGGAAAATGAAGCCATTTAAGCAGCGATAATTGAATGAACGGTGCCGCGCCGATTCCAAATGTCCCTGAAATCAGGCCATTTCCCAGACCAACCGCTGCATATCGCATGAAGCCTGGTTCTTTCCTTTGTGGTTCACTTTCAGCGACCAGCCTTGTTTTCGCCCAAATGAGGATCCCTGAAAGAGCAAGCGCAGAAACCGTGAAAAGCATCAACACATTCGGATTGATCAGCGGTGTTAAGCGCATCCCGAAGTAAGCCCCAACTCCACCAAACGCACCAACCATTAACCCTTGCTTTACATACATATTTCCTTCACGAAAGTGGCTTAAGCTTCCAGTCAGGACCGTAAAAAACATAACCGGCACCGCCGTACCGATGGCCGCATGAATCGGAACGTTAAACACAGTAACAAGAAGAGCAATGATAAAGCCAGCTCCTCCAGCTCCAATAAAACCTAACAATAATCCCAGCATCAGCATCGTTAAAAATAAGATCATATAAAGTCGATTAACCCCTTTTTCACATGGCTTCAGAGAATTCCTCAGTTCCACTTTTTCTGAGATAACAAAATCTACTATTATTAATCTACTTATTGTACAACCTTTTTCTACTTTTCGAAATAAAAAAGGATGGTGCGATGCTGTACCGTTCTCTTTTGAAGCGGCACCGGCATAGGAAAAGCAGCGAAAAAAGCAGTGCGATTCTCATACGGAATCACACTGCTTTCAGCAAAGTTAGTATTTGTGTTCTTTAAACTACGATGCCGGTTGCCGGCGGGGTTTACACACTAATCATTTTTTATGCGGACACCAGGTACGCTATTTTAACAAAAAGTGATGTTTTGATAGGCTAAGCGGACACAGAATCCCTTATTCATGAAAAAAGGGGCATTATTCCTTTGTTTTTGTTTAAATAAGGTACCTCATGTCCGCTTAAAGTTGAAAAGAGGGGAAAATACCAGAAATAAGGTCCCTCATGTCCGCCAAACTAACCCGACCTATCCGACCTACCCAACCCACACGAAGTTCCCGCATTAATCAAACGTTTGATTAACTTCTAAGCGCCGTGTTGGGGAAACTTTAATCAAACGTTTGATTAACTTCAAAAGCTCAGAAATTTGGGCCACCCACCCATCCACGCTCAAAAGGTTCCTCACCGCGCTAATAAAACAGCACCAGTTTTGTACTTCTTATAGACACCCGTGTTAATCGAGATTTTAACCAGTTCATTGATATCGGTTTTCCAGGAGTTGTGGTGGTTTTCCGGGTCTAGTCTGGCGACTCCGTCTTTTACTTTAATCCACAACCCAGTGTCTTCATCCTGGAAATAGCCGCTAATCGAAGTAGATACCGGGTGAAAGGCTTGATTACCGGAATGAATCGTCCCGTAATAAATATGGCTGTCGCCGTATTGGTCATGAATCCAATCATCCGTAATATTTAAAAGCCACAGCTTTCCACTGCCAATCTTTCCTACTAACTTAGCCTTCTTCTCAAAAGTATAATTCATGAAGAAAATCCCCTTCATTTAAAACATTTGGGAACAGGGGGACGGTTCTTGTGCATCAAAAGGAATCAGGAGAACCGTCCCCCTGTTCCAAAAGAAGCACAAGAACCGTCCCCCCGAACCACACCAGGCCCCGAACCCGAACCCAACTCTTAAACTGTCACTAAAGTTTGCTTCAATGCTGGGATTGCGTCTACTACGTGGCGTTGGATTGCTAGTTCTTCTGGTGAAAATCCTAGAGCAAGACCAATTAACTGTGGTAAGTGAAGAATCGGCATTGTGATATCTTCAGTAAATTTCTTTTGTGCTTCCGGCTGATAAGCATCTAACTGCAATTGGCATAGTGGACATGGAGTCACAATGCAATCTGCTCCAGCGTATTTTGGTGACAAGCAGTTCTTACCAGTTAAATCCATTACTTCTCTTTCAGCTGGATACACGGAATGGAAACCGCAGCAAGCTAATCGTTGATCAAAATCAACACTCTCGGCGCCTAATACTTCAGCAACCATTTCCATTGATTGTGGGTTCATGTGATTTTCAAAGCCCATTACATCAGGCGGCATAACAATATGGCAGCCGTAGAAATTCGCTACTTTTAATCCAGTTAGCGGTCTAACAACTTTTGCGCGTAAATTTTCTAAACCATATTCTTCAATTAAAGCCCAAAGTAAGTGAGTTACTTCAGTTGTACCATTGTATTGAAGACCAGCTCTACCCAGGCCTTCATTAACTTGTGTACGAAGCTTTTCGTTTTTATCCATTTTAAGCTTTGCTGTGCGAAGCATTAATGTACATGTATTACAAACCGTTAACATCTTAATTGCGCCCATTTCTTCAGCAAGAGCGATGTTTCTGGCGTTAATAGAAGTCGCTAATAAATTATCAACGTCTTGAATGTGGCTTGCACCACAGCAAGTCCAGCCATTAATTTCGATTAATTCGATTCCTAATGCGGACGCAACTTTTTTTGTAGAAATCATGAGCTCTTCAGCTGCTGACTCTAATGTACATCCTGGGAAAAAGGCGTATCTTAATCTCATGATTTTCTAACCTCCTCAGCATACTTATAAATTTCACGAATTCCTTTAATACCTTCAACAGCCTTCGGCATATGAAGCGGGTTAATTTTACCCTTTGAAATCATTCGCAACGCAAACGGTACACGTTTACTTACCGTGCTCACAACACCTTCCGTTTTAATCGGAAGCATCACTTCATTTAGGCGTCCTTTGCTTCGTACATCATCATGGAAAGCAAATGCATGTCGGGCACCTAGGTTTTTCGTTTCACCCATCTTGATCGATTCCGCACGTAAATAAGCAATTTGCTCTGTCAACGGAATACCTTTTGGACATTTCGTTACACACTGCATACAGTGAAGGCATTTCCACAGCTCATTTTCATAAACCGGACGAATATGCTCTTCAGGAGAACCGTCCCTAGAATCAACAGCAAAACGATAGGCACGGTTTAAAATGAACGGGTCCAAGTATGTTCCATCGTTAATAGCAAGCTGATTACATTCAGAAGCACAGACACCGCACAAAATACAATCAGTTGGAGCAGCGATTTCATGATAATCATCTTCTGCCTGGATGAAACCAGCTTCCTTTGTGCCATCAGCAGAAGGGATTAACCAAGGCTTCACCTGCTCCATTTTATCCATCTTCGGTTCCCAAGCAATTGCAAGGTCACGGATGACATCGAAGTTTTTCAAAGGTTCAAACGTTAAGTAGTTCGTATTAAATGTTTCCAAAACCTCATCCAATGAAGTTTTACATGCAAGAAACGCATTGTCATTTACGCGAACGGCACAGCTTCCGCAAATAGCATGACGACAGGCAGATGTAAAAGTTAACGTAGGATCTAGCGTTTCGCGAACAGTTGTTAATGCCCAAAGGATTGTTTTCCCTTTTTCATAAGGAATTTCATAATCCTGAAACCATTCCTGCTCACCGTCAAATCGTTTAATCTTAAAGTATAGTGTTGTATACATTAGTACTTTCGCTCCTCCGGTTGATATTTCGTAATTTTTACCGGGATATAATCTAACCGATAGTTGTCGCCTTCCTTATAAATCAGCGTATGCTTAAGGAATTCGGCATCATTTCGCGTCGGATAGTCCGCTCTTGAGTGTGAGCCCCTGCTCTCTTTACGGTTAAGCGCCCCCATCGTTACAGCCTTCGCGAGCTTTAAGATATTACCAATTTCAACATAGTTCAAAAATGCCATATTGTATTTAATTGCAGAATCTCCGCAATAAGCGTCTTTGTATTCTTCTAAAAGCTCTTCAACAGTTTTCAAAGCTTCTGCCATTTCTGTTTCAGTCCGGAAAATCCCAACATTGTACCACATCGTTTCCGCTAAGCGATCGCGGATGCTAAACATGTTGATTCCGGTCTTTTTGTGACGAATTGTTTCAAATTCGTCTTTCCATTTTAATGCCTCTGCCTCTAACTTCTTTGTACCTGCAAAAGAACGTCTCTTAGCCGTTTCTTTCGCGCCAAGGCCTGCATATTTACCAAACAATACAACATCGGCAACGGAGTTTCCGCCAAGACGATTTGCACCGTGGATTGATACGCTTGAACATTCGCCGGCAGCGTGAATGCCTTCAATCGGCGTGCTGCACGTTTTATAATCGCTAACATGGATTCCACCCATCATATAATGACAGCTTGGGCGAATCGGTACTGGTTCTTTTATCAAATCAACGCCTTCAAATTCCATCGCTAATTCACGAACTTGAGGCAGACGTTCCATAATCTTTTTCTCGCCTAAATGACGGAGGTCCATTAGAACGTAAGAAGTCATTCCTTCGCCAAATCCACGACCCTCTTTAATTTCTGTTTCAATCGAACGGGAAACGAGGTCACGCGGGCCAAGCTCCATTTTGTCCGGAGCATAGCGAGCCATAAAGCGTTCGCCATCTTTATTCAGCAAGTATCCGCCTTCGCCGCGGCATGCTTCTGATAAAAGCACCCCAGTTGACGCCAGGCCAGTTGGATGGAATTGAACAAACTCAGGATCCTTTAATGGAATACCTGCTTCGAAGCATGCTGCCGTTCCATCACCTGTCATGTTGATGGCATTGGTTGTTCTGCTCCAATAAATTCGGCCAAATCCTCCAGTTGCAATAACAACTGCTTTTGCTTGGATCGCTTGAATTTCTCCAGTGCGCATTTCCATTGCTACAACACCTTCAAGCTTACCGTCCTCAACTGCTACAGATAGAAGGTGCCAGTCATCCAAGAAAGATACTCGATTCTTTAAGCACTGCTCATATAATGCGTGCAGAATAACGTGGCCTGTTTTATCGGCTGAATAACATGTTCTTGGGCTTGATGCGCCACCAAATGGACGTTGCGCAACACGGCCGTTTTCATCACGGGAAAAAGGAACACCGTAGTAATCTAATTCAGAAATCACCTTAGGCATATTGCTTGTGAAAAATTCAACTGCATCCTGGTCCGCTAAAAAGTCGCTTCCTTTAACCGTGTCACGGAAATGGCTTTCGGTTGAATCGTTTGCATCACGATAAGCCATCGCTGCGTTGATTCCGCCCTGTGCAGCTCCCGTATGGGAACGAGTTGGGAAAATCTTTGAAATACACGCTACATTTAAACTTTTATCTTCACTGGCAGAAAGTGCCGCCATCATTCCGGCACCGCCCGCTCCTACTACTAAAACATCAAACTTAAGCATTTCAATTTGCACCTCGATTTCTTGTTAGTCTTCGATTCTGTATTTCTTAACCCCTATTTCATATAGGTCGTTGCCTTCACAATCGACTGCGACAATACAAGGATAATTTTCAATTTCCATACGACGAATTGCTTCTGGTCCTAATTCCGGATACGCGACAATATCAACTTTTTTAATCGAATCTGCAATCAATGCTGCTGCTCCTCCAATTGCTGCGAAGTATACTGCACCATTTTTCTTCATTGATTCAATTACTTCTTTACTGCGAGGGCCTTTTCCGATCATCCCTCTTAAACCTTGCTCCAGCATTGTTGGCGAATAAGCATCCATACGGCCGCTTGTAGTCGGTCCACAGGAACCGATTGCTTTTCCCGGCTTCGCTGGTGATGGTCCTGCATAATAAATAACTTGATCCGTTACATCGATTGCCATCGGCTGACCACTCTTCAATTCATCAACCATATTTTTATGGGCTGCGTCTCGCGCTGAATAAATGACACCTGTAATCGAGACTTGATCACCGGCCTTCAAATCTTTTACCTGATCATAAGTTAATGGTGTGGTAAGTTGTTTAATTGTTGTCATTTTGTTCACCCCTTATAAAATAGCTTCCGTATGACGTGCTGCATGGCAGTTCAATGTGACACAAACAGGCAGCATCGCAATATGGGTAGGATATGTTTCAATATGAACAGCCAAAGCGGTTACTTTTCCGCCAAAGCCTTGCGGACCAATTCCTAATTTATTGATGCGCTCAAGCAGTTCTTTTTCCACTTCTGCATAAGCAGGGTTTGGATTTGGTGAACCAGCTTCACGAGCTAATGCTTTTTTCGCAAGCAATGTACATTTATCCATCGTTCCGCCGATTCCAACACCGACGATAACTGGAGGACAAGGGTTTCCACCCGCTTGAGTAATCGAGTTTACGATGAAATCTTTAACGCCTTCAATACCTTCTGCCGGCTTGCACATTTTCACGGCACCCATGTTTTCACTTCCAGCCCCTTTAGGCAGGACTTGAATTTTCAATTGATCACCAGGCACGATTTCCATATGAATAACAGCCGGTGTATTGTCACCTGTATTTTTTCGGTCTAAAACAGGATCCGAAACAACAGATTTCCGTAAATATCCCTCTTCATACCCTTGGCGAACACCTTCATTGATGGCATCTGTAAAGTCGCCATCCACTATCCGAACGTCTTGGCCTACTTCTGCTAAAATAACCGTCATTCCAGTGTCCTGACACATTGGCGCATGTTCCGCGCGTGCTAGTTTTACATTTTTTAAGATTTTCTCTAAGCTGTATTTACCAAACTCGGATTCTTCTGTTTCTAACCCTGCTGCAATCAGCTTTTCAACATCCTCAGGAAGGTCACAAGCCGCTTTCATACAAAGATTTTTTACCGTTTCTGTAATTAACTTCGCCGAGATTTCTCTCATTATTTAACTCCTCCTACCGATAGCAATCTTTTTTTTCTGGATATGGGGCAGTGCTCAACTCACCCCGCATTTATTTGTTTAACAACCATAGGTTGGAATAGACTATTTTAAGATTAAAAATACTGCCGACTCGGAATATTACTTAAGGGTCTTGGGGGGGGATCCACTGTCGGCAGTATTGAAAATTAATCCTATGTTTTTTTATAAAAACAAAGGGTTTTCACGATTTATGTTTTTTTTACCAAAGTCCTAGAACTTTCCACCAAACGCCACCAACGCCAATCCAAACGATGATGTGAATGATTGAAATAATAAATCCTAGTGACCACCATTTATTTTGTGTGACATATCCGCTTCCGAAGAATACCGGAGCAGGTCCACAACCATAATGCGTCGTACAAGCAAAGAGATTACTGAAAAATGCTAGAATTAATGCAGATACTAACGGCGGTGCTCCTGCAGCCACAATAACCGTTAAGAATGCTGCGTACATTGCACTTACGTGTGCGGTATTGCTGGCAAAGAAATAATGTGAATAGAAGTAAACAACTGAAAGGATGATTAACGCCAACATCCAATCCATTCCACTTACAGCGCCCTTCATCGTTTCACTGAACCAAGGAATCATTCCTAATTCGTTTAAGAAGGTAGCCATCATAACTAATACTGCAAACCATACTAATGTGTCCCATGCGCCTTCTTCTTTTTTAATATCAGCCCATGATAATACTTGAGTTAATAACAAAACTCCTAAACCGATGAAAGCTGTTGTTGTTGCAGTAATACCTAAGCTAGTTCCGAAAATCCACAGACCTAAGATAAGAACAAATACGCCAATCATATACCATTCTTGCTTTTTAAGTGGACCCATTTCTTTTAACTTTTTCGCAGCCATTGCTGGTGCTTCTGGGGTCTCTTTTACTTCTGGTGGATATAATTTATAAATGACAAGTGGGATTAGAATTAAACTGATAAGTCCAGGTACGATTGCGGCTGTTGCCCAGCCCATCCACGAAATGCTTTCTCCTGTTAAATCTGCAGTAATTTGGGCAGCTAAAGGATTAGCAGCCATTGCTGTTAAGAACATAGCAGAGGTAATCATGTCACCTTGGAAAGCTACTTTTGTTAAAAATGCACCAACTTTTCGTTCCGTACCATCGCCAACGCGTGAACCAAATGTTTCAGACAAAGATCGAATAATTGGCAAAAGAATTCCGCCGGCACGAGCCGTATTCGATGGCATTGCAGGTGATAAAATCAAGTCACTAACAAGCAAAGAATAAGATAATCCAAGTGTTTTCTTACCAAACATTTTGACGAACATGTAAGCTACACGTGAACCTAAACCTGTTTTAATAAAACCTCTAGAGATAAAGAACGCGATAACAATTAACCAAATCGTAGTGTTTTGAAATCCGCTAAGCGCTTGATCAATCGTTAAAGTTTGTGTGATGACCGTTGCCGTTAAAGCAAGGATTGCTACGCTTCCCATTGGAAGTGGTTTGCTAACTAACCCGACAATTGTTGCGACGAAAATAGCGAATAAGTGCCATGCTTGCGGTTCTAAGCCTGCTGGTGGTGTGATCATCCAAAGTGCTACACCAACGGCAATTGTAATAAGTAACGGGATTAGTTTCACTTCACTTGGTACCTTTATGCTTGTACCCATTGAGGAAGTCTTCGGTTGTTTAAGCTTTATAGCTGGAACAGACATGTTTTTCACTCCTTTTTTGATTTTTGTTTTTTCATAGTTGATTGTTTTTGTTTTTTGTTTGTTGCTGTTCACAAATTGTTCACATTTGTGAAGGTGTTCACAAAGTCAGGCTTTTAAATAGCTGCTAATGTTCATTAGAAGCTTCCTGGAAGTTACATCATTTTTTTAAAATCAAGGCGAACTCCTTTGACAAAAATCCCCCCATTTAAAGGAAAAATATTAATCCGAGAAAACTTGTTTCCCGTTACTTGAATAGTACTGAATAAAGGGTTTTCTTAATAGTTTATGAAAATATATAAAGAGTTTTGTAACTTAAGAAAGTAAGGGAGTTTCGGAGGGCAACTCAGGGAATTCCCTGGGGGACGCATGGGGACGGTTCTTCTGCTTCTTTTTGAAGCAGAAGAACCGTCCCCATGCACAAAAAAAAGCAGGAGCCTAAAAGACTCCTACCCGCTAATGTATTTCTCCATTAAATTATGATCAAGATTGGCCATCCGGTGCTTAAAAATTGGTCTGCCGACTGCTCCGTAAACAACCTCAGTTTCGATGATATGAATATCCGCTAAAAAGAAAAGGTATTTTCGCATCGAAACCCGGGAAATCCCCACCTGTTGGGCCATTTCTTCGGTTGAGAAAACTTCGGTCTTGTTCTCCAAAATTTTCTCCCAAATAAGCTTTAAGGTATTTTTCGTTAAACCTTTGGGAAGTTCAACACTGCTTGTGCCGACAGCACTTTGAGGCTGTTCCTTATTCAACAGTAAATTATCGACGTCATTTTGACTCAGCTCTTCTTGTTTTTCGATAAAAGACTGTTCTTGCTTATATGAATTTAATGCTGTTTGGAAGCGTTCAAACTCAAACGGCTTGATTAAATAATCGACCGCACCAAAACGAATGGCTTTTTTAATACTCTCTTTATCATTCGCCGCCGAGATAATAATGACATCGACCCCTTGGCCAAGCCATCTTATTTTTGATAAAAGACTCCAGCCATCCTCGCCAGGCATATAAATATCCAGCAAAATAAGATCCACTTGATCCCGTTCAATAATCGGAAGGGCATCCGCGACCGTAGGAACTGCTGCCACCAACTCAAATCCGTCCATTTTCTCAAGATAACGGGTATTAATTTTTGCTACCATTGGATCGTCTTCAACAATGACTGTACGAATCATCATGAATCACTCCTGTTTTTCAAATGGTATTACGACATTAATCTTTGTCCCCGTTCCTTCTTCAGAAGAAATGGAGATACTGCCATTAAGCTCTTTTATGCTTTTAAGGACTAGGTATAACCCCACTCCTCTGTTTGGACCTTTTGTAGAGAACCCTTTTTCAAAAATACTTTTTTGCAGCTCGGGGCTCATTCCAACACCGGTGTCAGAAACGGTAATGGACACTTCCTCGTCTGAAATGGGGAACATTTCAACCGTAACCTGCTTTTCTTTACACTTATTCAGGGCATCCAATGAATTATCAATCAAGTTCCCAACGATCGTTACAATTTGATTCTCTAAATCGCGATCCTTTGGTACTGGCAAATAACATTCATCCGAAAAGACCAGTTCCGCACCCTTTTCCCTTGCATAGCTTACTTTTCCTAAAAGAAACCCTGCCAGGATCGGATCCTTGAAACGGGTTGTAAAAAAGCCCGCCTCATTTTCACAAGTATCTTTTAAGTCTCTAATATATGAGAGCACGTCCTCATAAAATTCAAGTTGAACGAGCCCAAGAATAACATGAAGCTTATTCATAAATTCATGCGTTTGTGCGCGCAACGCCTCCGCATATAAGCGAACCCCGGTAAGCTGTTCCGCCATACTCTTCATATCTGTTTTATCACGGAAAGTAGCAACGGCACCAACAATTTGTTCATTTACAACAATGGGAACGATATTCCCGACCAAATCTAATCCATTAAAAGAATACTCCTGATCGAGCTCTTTCTGTCCGGTTTCCATAACAGAAGTAATATGAAACTTAGGGATGATGTCTCCCACTTTCTGTCCAACTGGATCCTCATTAATGCCGAGTTTTTCAAATAACCGTTCCGCTTCCTGATTGATCAGCGTAATTTTCGAATCACGATCGACTGCTAATACACCCTCACGAACATTCCGGAGCATCGCACTTCTTTGCTCAAGAAGATTGGCAATTTCCTCAGGCTCCAGCCCAAACATGATGTTTTTTACTTTTTTCGCTAATAAAATAGCCCCAATTAAGCCAATTAAAATGCCAATAATAGCGCTCGTATAGATGATTGAACTGCTTTTTTCAATTTGATTTTGAACATCATCGACTAAAATCCCCACGACCACAGCACCTATTTGTTTGCCTTCATCATTATAAACCGGCGTGAAGTAGCGTAATGATTTTCCTAAGGTCCCTGTTGCGATCGAAATATTTTCTTTCCCTTTATAAACAGGCTTGTCATCCCCGCCAACGAATTTATGTCCGATCATACTCGTAATCGGGTGGGATTTTCTAATTCCATTCATATCTAATACAACAACAAATCGGACATCTGTGATCTTGCGGATTTCCTCGGCGTAAGGCTGGATATATTTTTCATCTTCTTTATTATTAAGGCCATTTTTAACAATGGTTGAAAGAGCAACCGTCCTTGATAGGTCTCGTGCCTTCTCTTCGATATTGTCTAATGTTGTTGCCTCAACATTTTGTTTAATTAATTGGTTCGTTACAAGAAAACAAAACGCGATAACCCCCGTAACTAACAAGGTAATCGTAGTTCGCAAACGAAGCTTCATGATTTTTTTCATAACAATAATTCATCTCCGTTCTAACCTGAAGTCTTCACTGTACTAGACTTACCTTATTGTAAGAGGAAAATATCTCTTTTCATCTAAAAAAGTGTTGCAATTAAGTGAATGTTTATTTTGGAACAGGGGGACGGTTCTTGTGTTCCTTTTTGAACACAAGAACCGTCCCTACAATGCACTGCCTCTTTTTATTCGGACATACGATCCGTTATTTCGGTAAAAACTGCTGTTTTAGCAGGCTAACCGGACACTGAATCCTCTATTCGTGAATAAATGGGCACGATTCATTAGATTTTATTCAAATAAGAGATCCTATGTCCGCTTAAAGAAGAAACAAGGGGAAAAAATCAAAAATAAGGGCCCTCATGTCCGCCAAAATTTTTCTCCATAGGGGTTTTGCTAATTTCATTGAATTTTCGACAAAATTCGGGATGACCACAAAACACTCTTTTGATATAATAATATTCAGTTACATAAGGGCAAAATCACTGAAAAGTGATGACGCAAAGCTACAGGGGCCTCCGTTATTACATAATGAAGCCAGCCAGCTACCATCAAATCAAAAGGGAGAAATGTTTGATGTCAAAAAAGAATAATTTCCTCACTCCGGAACAAGTCATGCGAAAGAAAAAAAGGAACCAACGGCTCCTCTATACTTCTTTCATCGCTATGACCATTGTCATTAGTGCACTAGTGACCGTACTTGCCAATAGTACATTGTAAATCAAGACGAAAAGGGCCTTCACATATGTGAGGCCCTTTTTTGCAACAGAGGGACGGTTCTTGTGTTCAAAAAAGAACACAAGAACCGTCCCCGAAAACACTAAGCGCCAACACCCCGTTTTTTTGCGCGTTCTGCCTCTTTCGATTTTCGATAGAGTTCCACTTTTGTTTTCACTTGATCGAGTTTTTGTTTTTTTGTTAGTAAATGAACCATCACATCTTCGACTTTATTACAAATTGTCCGATAAATTCCCATTTCCACACCCTCTAACTAATCATTTTTCTAGCAACATAAAACCGGCGTCCCAGCCAGATTAATCCCAAGATTCCCGCACCGGCTGATGCTTCCTTGGTGTTTTCCTCTTTTTCCTGCTCGTATTCTTTATATCCCAGTTCATAGTTATGCTTAAAAATGAGCTCGGCCGTTTTGTAATTACTAGGGACCCGATACTCATCCCCTTCACGCCCTAATTCAAATCCTGCCTCTGCAATCTTTTTTACTTTCTCGTTCGATTCAAATCCTTGCTTATACCAAGCTTCGTATTTTTCTTTTTCAAGCTTTGGAGATTGATACTTTAACATTTTAAAAGCAGCCTCATATCCTTTTTTTTGATAAAAACTTTGTAATTCGCGCTGCCCCTTTTTATACCCCTGGTTATATGCTTTTATATAAATTTCTTTAATACCCTCGGGATCGTTTTTAATATCTTTCTTTCCATCTTCATAGCCTAACTGTTTATATTTTTCTTTTTCAACCTGATCCCGTTCCTGTACACCTTTTTTAAATCCCTTTTCAAAAGATGCTGTAACATGGGCGTTCGTAAGGTTAGCTGGAATAGCCAGTTCATCCTGTTGTTTCCCTTGTTCATACCCTGTTTGTTCCGCCGCGTCTTTCTCGGAATTTAGCTTATTGCTTCCTTCTGCATAACCTTTATTGAAGCCCGTTATGTATCCTTCATTATAAGCAGTGGCTCCAGTTGGATTCGCTTCATTTGACTGGCCCTCATATCCCGCTTGAACTCCGGCTGTATATCCATCATTTTCCCCTTGGGCTCTTTCTTTAATGGCAGTTTGTTGAGCAATTTGTGCGTCACTACCATTGATTTTTGCTGCGTCATAGCCGCCAGGAGCTTCGCATGGAATTCCATCATCCACGGCATTTCCCCAACCGTCCAATCTCTCAGGATCATTGTATCGGGTATATCCTTTTGAGTTCCAATAGGTTACTACTTCATCATAACTTGAAAAATCGGTGCAATCCTTATCGTATGAAGTAGTGGATGTAGCCGTACTTTCCGTTGATGTTGAAGTTGAAGTACTTCCTCCTCCATTATGGTAATGGTACTCCCCGGAACTTAATCCCCAATCTCCGCAATTGGTTCGACAAGTGTGGCCACCGTTTGAATCTGTTCGGCCAGGATGCGCTTGTACTGATAACCCTAATGTAGCAATAAAAATACACGTTAAAAATAATACCCTTTTCATCTTTCTCACCTATTTCCGTTTATCACAATATTAAACTCGTATTTTAAAAACATATTTACAATTATATACAAAAATGGATGTAAAAAACAGAGGCAAAATAAACAGAGGGACGGTTCTTGTGTTCAAAAAAGAACACAAGAACCGTCCCCTTGCTTTTCACCCATTAAGTGTAATTCCACCACCGTCTACGTTGAGCACTTGCCCAGTGACATACGATGAATCATCTGATGCCAAATAAACATAGGTCGGCGCAAGCTCAAACGGTTGTCCGGCACGTTGCATCGGTGTCTGCGTCCCATATGTTGTTACATATTCTGCTGGAAAGCTCGAAACAACTAACGGTGTCCAAATAGGACCTGGAGCCACGGCATTTACTCTTATCCCATTTTTTACAAGCTGTAATGATAAGGAGCGGGTAAATGACACAATTGCCCCCTTAGTCGAGGAGTAATCAAGTAACGTGGAAACTCCTGTAAATGCAGCTACAGACGAAGTACTAATAATAGAACTTCCAGGTGATAAATGCGGCAACGCTTCCTGCGTAATAAAAAAGAACGAGAAAATATTAGTACGGAACGTATCTTCTAATTGCTCTCTTCTAATATTTAAGATGCTTTCCTGTGGATATACAATCGCATGGTTAAGGACCAGTATATTTATTTTTCCAAAATGGGCCACTGTCCTGCGCACCACATTGCGACAGTTCGATTCATCCCGCAGATCTCCGGGAATTAACAAACATCTCCGCCCATAATGTTCAACCATTTGCTTCGTCATCCGGGCATCTTCATGTTCATTCAAATAGGAAATCGCCACATCTGCTCCTTCTTTTGCAAAAGCAATCGCAACTGCCCGTCCGATTCCACTATCCCCACCCGTAATAATTGCTACCTTGTCTTTTAATTTTCCACTTCCAACATATTGTGGATTGTCGGAAATGGGGACAGGATTCATTAAATACTCTAAACCTGGTCTTTCTTGATGCTGCGGAGGAAAGGTAATCGGGGTTTGTTTACAAGTTGTTTGATAACCATAATAAGGATACATCGGGATCATGATTAGACCACCTCTTTTTGTATGTCAAAACATGATATTCACCCAAACTGCAAATGTTCCTAATTGGTGTTTTGGGATATTAAAAAGAAAAAAGGTGACAGGAGCGATCCAATAACCGGATCCACCCTTATCACCTATTTTCTTACACTCTATTACAAAAGTTTAATCCCAAACGAACCCTACTTTTAATTAAGCAATTTTCTTCGTTTCCGGAGCGCCACTAAAACGTTTCTTTTCAAGGGATTTATAAAGGAAGTTTAGCGCCAAACCAGTGATGGCCAAACCAATTGCAATATAAAATGCATTAGTAAGGTCTCCGCCATTTGCAGCTGCTATACTTGCTGCAATTCTTGGTGCAAAGAAAGCGGCTGTGGAATAACCAATAAACGTAATCCCAAAGTTAACACCTTGATAAACTGGCCCATAATTCTCCATAACAATGGAAGGAAATACACCCATAATTCCTCCAAAGCAAAGACCTAAACCAACAATTCCAACAACAAATCCTGCAATTGAATCTAACGATGCTAAGGCAAATAAGGCACTTGCAATAACAGCATAGATGATCATTAATGTATTGGAGCGGCCAATTTTGTCAGAAACAAAGCCCCATAAAATTCTTCCAAGGCAATTACAAAGAGAATAAATACTTACATAAAAGGCTGCGGCTGCGGCAGTTAATCCAAACATATTTTGCCCAATAACTGATGCATTGGATGTAATCATTAAACCTGAGAAAGCACCGATCGCTAACATAAGTAAAATTACATAGAATCTAAACGTACGAAGCATTCCAGTCCAAGGCACATTGACAAAAGCCTTTGATCCAGCTGCAGGCGGAGTCCACCCTTTTGGAACATAGTTGGCAGGAGCCACTTTAATAAACAAACTACAGATAATCGTAATGATGACGTAAGCGATACCCATAAATTTAAACGCAGAATTAACACTGTATGTTTCAATTAGATGATTAGCTACTGGGGCTGCAATAATTGTTGCTCCACCCATACCTGCTGTAATTAAACCCGAAGCAAGTCCCTTTTTATCTGGGAATAAACGAATCGTATTACTTAAACATCCAGAGTAAGCAAATCCTTGACCAAAACCAGCTAATATTCCATAGGTAAGGTATAACATTCCAGGGCTTGAAGCAAATCCAGATAGCATAAATCCAGTACCAAATAACAAACCACCGACTAAAATAGAAATCTTGGCATAACCACGGTCCGTAGCAAAGCCACCAAGAATTGTTGGAATTGGACCAATTGCCGCATTGATCGTAAATGCCATCATAATTTGACCCATCGTCCAATTGTGTGCAGCACTTAAAGGCCCTGCAAAAACACTAAATGCATAAATCGACCCTGTACAAAGCAAGACACCAACTGAACCTAATAATACCGCCCATCTATTAATCTCTTTATTCATTTTAATTTCATCCCTTCAATTAATCACCTATTATTAGGCAATTTTTTGTATTTTTGTTATTGAAGTGAAACAATCAAGTTTGAAAATATTACCCGACGCGACTAAAAATATGAACTTTTTGTGAAACGTTTCACAAAATAGACAAAATCATCTCCTGCTTCCGCTAATTTAATTGGGGCTGCATTTGATCCAGAAGTATATTTCTAAGTTCCGTTTTCTTTATTTTTCCGCTATCCGTTAACGGAAATTGGTCAACAAAACAGATTTTATCGGGTATTTTATATTTTGCTACCTTACTTTTAATAAAAGCTTTCATTAACTCTTCGTTTTGCCAATACTGTGATTTCACCTTAATCGCAGCGAAAGTTCTTTCACCCAAAATAGGGTCTGGAACACCAAAGATCGATACTTCCATTACATCAGGATGCTTTATAAATACTTCTTCGATTTCCCTCGGGTAGATTTTATAGCCGCCGCGATTAATCGTTTCTTTTTTTCTGCCAACGATTCGGATAAATCCATTTTCGTCAATAGTGCCAAGGTCTCCAGTATAGAACCAGCCATCTTTATCAAAGGCTTCCCTTGTTTTCATAGGCAGTTCATAATAGCCTTTCATGATTCCATTGCCTTTGCAGATCAGTTCACCAACTTCGCCAACCGGAACCTCATGTTTGTTTTCATCTACTGCTTTAATAACAGCTCCGTCTACAGCCCTTCCGACCGTTTCGGACCGAAGCACATCGTGATCTTCAAAACTTGTAAAGGTAATTCCTGCAGAGGTTTCAGTCATCCCATAGGAAATAGCAATGTCACAATTCATTTCCGTCCGGATTCTGTTTACTAATTCTTTGTGAACAGCTGCCCCAGCGATAACTCCTGTTCGTAACGAACTTAAATTGAATTTAATATCGGACAAATAGGTTAATTCCCGCTGAAAAATGGTTGGAACCCCGAGATGAATCGTTATTTTCTCCTCTTCAATTAATTGCAGTGCGGAAAGGGGATGATACTTTTCGATAAAAACTAGTTTTGAACCTGAACTAATTGCCGTTAAAATCCCGGTAATTAATCCAAATACATGGGTTGCAGGTACTGGTACAAAAAAGACATCCCGGCAAGTAACGATTAAATTTTTCGAGGTCGAAAAAGCCACATGTACAACATTTTTATGAGTAAGTTGGGCGCCTTTTGGTTTCCCGGTTGAACCGGATGTATAAATGATCGTAAATACATCATCATCCGGAACAATAGAAACAGTGGGTACCCTTTTATTTTTTCCGAGCTCTAGCAGTTCTTCAAAACTAGCAAGGTCGTTCTCTTTTGAACGAACCGTAAAGATATGGTTGATTTGGTGTCCATCTCTTTTGTTTAAAAAAATATTTAGATGTTCCTGGTCATTTGAAATAAAGACGGCTTTTGCTTTAGAATTGTTGGCGATGTGCTCCAACTCCTGTTCACGGTATTTCACATTACAGGGGATCAAGATGGAACCAAGTTTGGAAAGCGCCAAACAAATAGTTATTAGTTCATGCCAATTTGGCAAACAGACCATTACGCGATCACCTTTTACTATTCCCAGTTGCGACAATCCGCTTGCAAGCAGCTCCACTTCATTGGCCAGCTCTTTAAACGTCATGCTCCTTTGACCATCAAATACCGCTTTTCGGTCAGGATATAATTGAACCGAGTGATCAAGCAAATCGATTACAGAAGGTAAATTTTGCATGATGCCTCAATAGTCTCCTTTCATTTATTAGGAAACCTACTAAATGAACCATTTTAACTTAATCAGCCATACCTTAATTCCATCCCTAATGTTCCCTGAGGATATTCCCATTTTTCTAAAATGGTATGACCACATAGGACACGGCACGTTCCACATTCTAAACATCCCGCATAATCAAAACGGACAGTGCCATCCTCATTAATGGAATACAACCCGGCTGGACAAGCGATGATTAATTTATTGAATTCCTTCATATCAATTGATTCTTTTTTGAGGACAATATGGGGATTCTCCTCGTCCACATAAAACTTGTTTACGCCTAATTTTTCTTCAATATTTACGCTCAAAGTGCCCGAACCCCCTTGATTCCATCCTTGATGATGTTCATTAATCCCACTTGTTTTACATGCTGCATCATGTTTGACATCAGCGGTTTACTAGGCGTTCCATCAATGACAAACATGTCATCCATCATACGAGTTACCATTTCTGGATATTGGTTAAAGATCCGCTCGTTTTCCATAAAATGCGGGAACTTTTTATATAGTTTTAAATCTTGCATGATGAAACTTTCATCTAATAAAGATTGGTATTTAGAAAGAGTCGCTTCACTGAAGTTGGATTTTGCTTTTGCTTCAATTACAGCTTTCGCGGCAGCCTCTGCCGAAGCAATCGCTAAATCCATCCCTCTTACCGCATAACCAATGTTGATGCAAAAACCTGCTGCATCACCAATCACTAAAACGCCATCACCGACTAATTTGGGAATCATATGATAACCCGCTTCTGGAACAAGGTGAGCGGAATACTCTACCATTTTTCCATCCTTAATTAATGGTTGAATAGATGAATGTGATTTAAAGTCCTCAAGCATTTGCGCTACGGTTTTTGGTGATTTTTCTAAATCGCTTAGTGTACAAACAATTCCTAATGAAATCGAGGATTTATTTGTATATAGGAATCCTCCGCCAATACGGCCAGCGGTTGGACTTCCAGCGAACAGCCAAGCAGCACCTTCGCCTTTATTTAATTGAAAACGATCTTCTATTACCGATTCATCTAATTCAATTACTTCTTTTGCCCCAACGGCCACTTCATGCGGTTTAAGTTCGCCACGGAATCCAAGCTTTTGTGCTAATAACGAATTGACGCCATCTGCAATAATAACCGTTTCAGATTCAAGCTCATCTTCACCGGCAATGACGCCACACACCTTACCGTCCTTCACCAGTAATTCATCGACGCGAATTCCCGGGATCAATTGTGCACCGGCTTCTTCCGCTTTTTCAGCAAGCCATTGGTCAAAATCTGCCCGAAGGACTGTATAAGAATCTTTCCCTTGAACAGCTAGAGATTCGGAACTATAATCAATCGTCATCGCACTCGTTTCCGTCATCATACTGATTTTTTCACGAGTAACTTTTCGCTCAACTGGAGCTTCTTTAGCGAAGTCCGGGATAATTTTTTCAAGACTGTGGGAATATAGTCTGCCCCCCGTCATATTTTTGCTCCCGGCGAAGTTCCCTCTTTCGATGATTAGAACTTCAAGCCCTTCCTTCGCCAAAATGTATCCTGCAACACTGCCTGCAACACCAGCGCCTACAATAATTGCATCATATTTTTCTGACACCAATTAACACCTCTTTTTGTTGTAAAAAGCTTTTTTTCAAGCTGCATATGAATTAGTCTGTTTTACTTTTTAAAAATTGTCCCATCCCCAAAGTCGTTACGCTTGTTTAATAGCTGCAATCACTTCAGGTAACACTTCTTGCAGATCGCCAACGATATAATAATCAGCTACTTTAAAAATTGGAGCATTTTCGTTTTTATCAATTGCCACAATGGTATTGGAATCTTTGATCCCATAAATATGCTGAATTTGACCGGAAACCCCGGCAGCTAAATAAAGCTTTGGTTTAATAACAGCACCGGAAATTCCGATATATCTTTCTTCAGGCAGCCAATGGAAATCTTCCGTTACAGGTCGAGTACAGCCCAATTCACCGCCTAGAAGTTGTGCCAATTCTTCAGCATATTTTAAATTCTCTTTATCACCGAAGCCTCTACCCACACCGATCACTACATCGGAATCACTCAAATTAACCGAGCTTGCTTCCTTTTCCTTTCGTTCTGTCAATACGATTCCGTTTGGCTCCGGAACGATTAAGCTTTCAATATCACCATCGATAGCTGCTGACTTAACCTTTTCGAAAGAGTTTGCCTCCACTGAAACAACAACAGTTTGTCCCGTAACCTCAAGAGTTTTTTCAGCTAACCCGCCATAAATTGTTCTTGAAGCCACAACGGAAGTACCATTAACTTCTAAGCCCTTCGCTTCAGAAATATAAGGACAATCCAAGAGTCCTGCTAAATAAGCAGCCATCGTTTTCCCTCTTCTTGTCGCTCCTACTAAAATTAATTCAGGACTTTCTTCCGCAAATCCAACTATCGAACGTGCATAATTTTCCCAAACGGTTCCTTCTGGAAGCCCCAGTAACTTAACGCTTTGTGCACCATATGAAACACATTCCTCTGCAACACTTTGATTACCCGTTACAAACGCGGTTACCTTACCACCGATCGCTGCCGCTTTCGAAATTAATTCATAAGCCTGTTCCGGAACATCTGCAATAACCCAAATAGTATTCATGATTTGTTACACCTTCCTATGTTAGATATCTTTGTTTTCTTTTAATAAATGGATAAGTTCTTTAACCGCGTCTTTAACAGCGGTCTCTCCTCTATTCAATCGAATTTGCTTACGATCCATGATGGATGGTCCAACGTTTACTACCTTCAGGCCACTTTCAAGTTTATCCGGTGTAAAGCCTAGATCCGCCAGGCTTAATTCTTCAGAAGGCTTTTTCTTTGCTGAAAGAATTTGTTTCATTCCCGGAATGCGAGGTGTATTCATTTCAGAGAGAACAGTAATGACAGCTGGACCCTGCACTTTTACAGTCTCAATGCCGTCTTCAAGTTTCCGCTCAACGATTAATTCATTCCCGTCTACTTCTACTGAAGATGCATATGTGACAGCTTGATAGTTTAGCAGTGCGGCAAGTCTTGGTCCTACTTGTTGTGAATACTGATCGCCAGACCCTTCTCCACAAATAATCACATCAACATCCCCAATTTTTTTTACTGCCTCAGCAATAATCTTGGCAGAGACTGAGCTATCTACTTCAGAAGCCTCCACATAATAGGCTTTTTGGGCTCCGCGAGCTAATACGTCTGTAGTAGAAGCCTTCACTCCCTGCCCTACTGTTAACGAAACTACCTCAATGTCATTTTTTTCGTTTAATTGAACCCCTAGTTCTAAGGCGTTACGGTCGTAATCACTGATTTTGTTTTTAGCCTTGTCCATGTTCAATGTTTTGTTAGCCGTATCAACAACGATATCCGCTTCATCTTTTATCCATTTATAACAAACTAGTGCTTTCATTTTTATCCTCCTATTAAACTGATAGAAAAGACGATTTTTTTTATAAAATAAAGATTGATATTTTTATAGAAAAAAAGTTTCTCGTCTCAAACAATCAAGTACCTTTACGCGATTTGATGTTTTGCAATCGATAAAATTAATGGTTCTGTGACCGCTTCAATTACGGAAATGCCTTTAAGATCACGCAACAATACCTCTACGCCGAGATCCTTGCTGTATCCGTACCCACCATGGAGCTGAATAGCATCAATGCAAATTTCTTCGCCAGTCTTCAATGCAAAGTATCTTGCCATCGTTCCATATGCTTCAATATCTTCGCCCGTATCAAAACTTGCCGCTGCTCTTAATGTCAACAGGCGGGCAGCCTCGATATTGACCGACATATTTCCTAATTTTTCCTGAAGGGCTTGAAATTTAATGATTGGTATATTAAATTGCTGGCGCTCTTTCCCGTAAGAAATACTTTTCTCAATTGCAACTTGAGAAAGACCAGACGCAATCGATGCTAGGCTGATGCTATGCAAATCTTTCACAGATTGATAGATATGTTGCCCTTGCCCTTCTTCCCCAAGAAGATTTTCTGCCGGGACAAACACATTTTCTAAAGTAAGGGTCGCAGTATCTAGTTCTTCCAAACCCATTTTTCTGTAAGGTTCGGAAAATGATAGGCCTTGAGCGTCTGCTTCAACAATAAATGCACTTAAGCTTTCCCCCGTTTTGGCAAACACGATATAGAGATCGCTATCTCCACCATTAAGAACAAAGGTTTTCACTCCATTTAACAGATACCCATCATTTTCTTTTTCTGCAGTGGTTTCGATTGCCAGTATGTCTTTGCCAATCCAGCCTTCGCCATATGCGAAAGTACCAATTTTCTCTCCCTTACAAAGCTGGGGAAGATATTTTTGTTTTAAAGCTTCAGAACCCCATTGAGACAAAGAATAGGAAGCTTGTGTATTATGAGATGCGTAAGCAAGAGCAGCAGATCCGGAAACCTTGGCAAGCTCCTCAACGATTAAACAATAGCTAGTAAAATCACCACCAGCCCCACCTTGTTCCTCTGGTAAGAAAACGCCTAAAAAATCAATTTCAGCCAGACTAGCTAGAATTTCTTTTACGGATAGTCCTGCCAGGCTCTGAGCAAATTCACTGATACTTTGCTGGATAAGAGTTTGTTCTTCGCTTAAATTAAAATTCATTTATGTCCAACATCCTCTCTTAGGCATTCAAAACGTTACCAGCGATGACAATTCGCTGAATCTCGTTAGAACCCTCATAGATTTGCATTACTTTTACGTCTCGCATAAGCTTCTCAACCACAGAATTCTTTATATATCCGTAAGGTCCGAATAAATCAACCGCCATTGCAGCAACTTTCATAGCCGTATCGGTTGTAAAAGTCTTTGCCATTGCAGATTCCTTGCTATACCGTTTCCCGCTGTCTTTCAAGTAACAGGTTTTATTAATTAAGCCTTCCGCAGCCTCTATTTGCATTGCCATGTCAGCAAGCTTGAATTGTACATATTGGGAAGCCGCTAATGGTTTTCCATTCTTGGTTTCTTGTTTTACAAATTTAATCGTTTCCTCTAAAACACGTTTTGATAAACCGAGAGCAGAGGAGGCGACTGAAAGCCGTGCTGAATCCAAGGTAATCATGGCAAGCTTAAAGCCTTTACCTAGTTCACCAACCAGATTTTCCTTTGGAATTCGAACATTGTTAAACGTTACTTCTACAGTATTGGAAGCTCGAATCCCCATTTTGTCTTCTTTTTTACCGACCATAATACCCTCACGGTCCATTTCAACGATGAACGCGCTTAGACCTTTTGTTCCTTTAGAAGGATCGGTTGAGGCAATAAGTGTCATCACACTGGCATAGGCTCCATTGGTACAAAAGCATTTTGTACCGTTCAAGACATATTCGTCGCCATCCAATACGGCTGTTGTTTGTACAGCGCCTGCATCGGAGCCTGCTCCGGGCTCGGTTAAAGCAAATGCGGTAATTTTTTTATCTAAAATATATTGAAAATATTTCTGCTTTTGCGCTTCATTCCCGCCATATAATACAGGGTATGCAGATAGACCATTACCACCAATGGTTGTTTGCATGGCCACACAACCGCGCCCTAACTCTTCGCTGATGATGGAAACAGTTAAAGCATCTAGTCCAGGACCACCAAATTCCTTTGGTACTGCAAAATCCAAAAGACCTACTTTCCCCGCTTCTTCCACAATCTTTAATGGAAATTCTGCAGTTCGATCGTGTTCCTCAGCATTAGGAATGATATATTCCTCTACAAAATCCCTAACCTTTGCTTTCCATTCTTGTTGAGTGGTTGTCAAACTCATATCTAACATGGGATTAGCACCTTCTCATCTTTTATTATGTTTTTCAGTTCGCCCCAATTTTCACTAAATATACCAGGGTCCATTACTTTTAAATCTGGAGAAATCACTGGTTCAAAATCCATCTGATCTAAGATATGTGTCTTCAGATCAACGCCTGGTGCAATTTCAGTTAAAACCATCTTTCCATCGATTAATTCGAAAACCGCTCTTTCTGTAACATAAATAACGGTCTGGTTCACTTTCGAAGCATACTCACCACTGAAGGTAATCTGTTGAACTTTCTTAAGGAACTTCTTCACTTTTCCTTCCTTAACAATCTCGAGTTTCCCATCTGCAACCTTCAGCTCTAACCCGCCAGCCGTAAAGGTACCGGCAAAAACAAGCTTTTTAGCCGTTTGTGAAATATTGATAAAACCCCCGCAGCCGGCAACCCGTGTACCAAACTTACTAACATTGACATTGCCATGCTCATCTGTTTGTGCCAAACCAAGGACCGACAAGTCCAAACCGCCGCCATCATAAAAATCAAATTGGGAATGATGGTCGACAATTGCCTCGCTGTTATAGGCATGACCGAAATCTGCAAGACCTGCCGGCACCCCACCAATCGAACCCGCTTCTGTTGTCAAAGTAATATGATCGATAATACCTTCTTCAGAAGCTACCGTTGACACGTTAACCGGAATCCCTACACCTAAATTCAGAACGGTGTTCTCTTTTAACTCCGCTGCCGATCTGCGTCCGATGACCTTTCTTTCATCAAGTGGTAACACCGGAACACTTCCGAGAGGAACTCTTACATGACCTGAGTATGCAGGGTTGTATTTTGTATTTTCGGTTTGAAAATGATTTTCCGGCTTCGATACGACAATATAATCAACAAGGATACCCGGTACTTTTATATCTCTAGAGTTCAACGAATTCGCCTCTGCCACTGTTTCAACTTCAGCGATCACAATCCCGCCGGAGTTTTTAACCGCTTGGGCAATCGGCAGCACTTCCATGTGCAAGCCCTCTTTTTCAAGAGTTAAATTTCCTTTTTCGTCTGCAACAGTACCCCTGATTAACCCAACCTGGATTGGAAATGATTTGTAGAATAGCCACTCTTCATCTTCAAAGTTAACCACTTTAACGATGTCCTCTTTCGTGGAAGGAGATATTTTCCCACCTTCCAAGCGCGGATCGACAAATGTGCCTAAACCAATCTTTGTAATAACCCCTGGGCGCTTTGCGGCAATTTCACGATAAAGCTGAGTGATGACACCTTGCGGCAGATTATATGCTTCACATTTGTCTTCTTCTATCAGTTTGGCTAATAAAGGGGAAGCGCTTGTGATTCCGCCAATCCAACGTTTAATTAACCCTTGATGACCCCAATGGCTCATCCCTTTTTCACGACGATTCCCTACAGCACTGGCATGCATAACCGTCAAATTTTTTGGATGACCTGTTTGCTGAAAACGTTGTTCAACTGCAATGCCAATTTCTTCAGTCCAGCAGGCTAAACCAAACCCGCTGGCTGCCACTGTATCACCATCTTTAATTAACTCTGCTGCTTGTGTTGCTGAAATGACCTTAGACATAAATTCTCACTCCTCGTTTTCATCATAAAAATATTTTTTAATTCCCTGCTTTTTTAAAGAGTGGGCGAAAGTTCAAGTTCCGATAAGACCCTCCTTTAAGAATTTGTTAAAAAAAGTTGGTACGCCTCTTATAATGCAAGAAGCGTGCCAACTTTAAAAAACGCTATAAAATAAGCAAATAACATTTTTTTATTTTGTTTTTGTCTCTGAGTAGCTACAGATGGGAACGAAAAATAAATAGCTTTGTAGCAAACACGCAACAGGCTGGTTGAAAGGGGAAAGTTCGGAGCAACGTTTGCAAACAAAAAAGCCCTCAAAAAGATTTCTTCAATCCTTTTGAGGGCTTTTCCTACTCTGTATATAAGCTTTCGTTCTTTATTTTTCTGTATAGAGCCGTTCGATGAATCCCAAGTTTATTTGATGCTTCGCCTATCTTTCCATCACAAGCATCAATCATGGAATGAATGTATTGCTCCTCTACTCTTGTTAATAGTTCCTTTAAAGGAAGGGGATTGACAATATGTTCCTTCAGATAGGCATCTAACATTAAACTAAAGGACTTTACCGAATCCTGTTTCTCAAAGTTGTTTAAACCAATCACTAACATTCTTTCCACAAAGTTTTTGAGTTCTCTTACATTGCCCGGCCACGAATGGGATAGTAGGTAATTGAATTGTTTGGCAGAAACACTATACTTTATTTGATATTTTTCATTAAATTCATTAATAAATTTCCTAACAAGCCCAATAATGTCGAGTGGTCTTTCACGTAAAGGCGGGATATGAAGCGGGATAACATTAAGCCGATAATACAAGTCATCACGGAATAAGCCTTTGTCTACCATTTCCTTAAGATTGCGATTTGTAGCTGCGATTACTCTGAAATCGACTTTTATATTAGTGGTTCCTCCCACTCTTCGAACCTCTTGTGTCTCTAACACCCTTAACAGTTTTGCTTGTTTTTCTAAAGGTAATTCTGATATCTCGTCTAAAAAGAGGGTTCCGTTGTTCGCCATTTCAATTAATCCATGTTTTAAATAATTTGCACCCGTAAAGGCTCCCTTTTCATGGCCAAAGAATTCGGATTCAAACAAATTATCAGGGATTGCAGCACAATTGACAGAGATAAACGGGCCATTGGAACACTTACTTTTCGTATGAATGTACTTAGATAAGACTTCTTTTCCTGTACCAGACTCACCGTACAATAAAACTCTGCAATCATAAGGTGCAATTTGATCACAAGCTTTTAAAATTTGTTTCATGATCAAACTCTCTGCCACAACTTCACATTCTCTTTCTTCAGAAGAGTCGACACAGCCAGGAGAAAACTCGGTTGATTCCGTATCGATCATTTCAAATTGCCCAACAGATGTTGTTACAACGATATCTATTTCTCCATTGGGTTTAAATAGAGGGGTACTTGTATTTTGGATTTTAAATCCCACTTTTGTTTCAATTGTTCCTGTCACTTGCGCTTTTTTTTCGATAGCTTCAAGAGTAAAGGAATGATTATACTTTCCAGCTTTAACTAAGTCACCGACATTGGACTTAAGCAATTCCTCAAGAGACATTCCTAAAGTTAGTGCTGTAAATTCATTTGAAATTAAGATATTTCCTTTATTATCCGTAACAAATAATGAGGAAGGGTTTTCTTTGTTTTTTGCATAATGACTGGTAAAAATCTCTTCAATTTGTAGCATAAAAAAAATCACCTTCTATCATTTGCATAGTTTAACTTTAGGTTTAATTATAGATTACGATTTTAATTTAAGATTTTATTAATGTGAAACTTTTTAGAAATGTAGCATTGTTATTTTCTACCATATTTAGGCGCAGAGGGACGGTTCTTGTGTTCTTTTTGAACACAAGAACCGTCCCTCTGCGCCTAATAGAGCGGACACTGAGGCCCTTATTTTGATAAAATAACCTGTTTTCTAGACTTATGAGGACACAGGATCCGTTATTTATATAAAAATCACTAAAAAAAGGCTTTTTATGATCAAATAGCGTACCTGGTGTCCGGATAGCCTCTCAAAACAGCACATTTTGTGAAAATAAGGGCCTATATGT